>NZ_LATL02000272.1 GCF_000972705.2 Limnoraphis robusta CS-951
TTATAATATCTGATTGATCATAATGAACTTCAGAACGGGGTAAACTTACATGATCAATATAAACCGCGTTATTCTCTAAAAAAATACCATTATGTAAAAAACGATGTATTTGGCTATAATCGATGTCTTTTGATTTGCCTAAACGGGACACCATCGATAATATTTTTAATTCATCATAAAGATCCAAAAGTTTATCTAGTACATCTATTTTTGAGTAAAAAATATTTTCATTTCCCTCTGAATCAGTAAAATTATCAGCACCACGATTATCCGTAAAAGTACCATCCCGATCATTTAGTCTGTTGGAAAAAACTTCCCTCTCCAAACAAATCTCTTTAAATCTCCTAAACAGCCTGTAAAACAAAAAGAATAAATCTCGTTTTTGATCAAAAGTATCGAGGTTTTTTAGTGAAGGATCATTATAGTCAAATCCTTTAGGCAAATGAAAAACTAAATTCTCTCCTTCTTTTTGTATGCCAACAAAAGAATACTTTTCATTCACTTGTAAATCAAGCAACTTAAAATTAATCATTGACTCTTTTCCTCGTCTTTTTAAAGTTCAGTCCATGAATCCTTGGGTACAATAGCAAAGACAAACAGATCGGCATTTGAGATAAAATCAGAGTATACTGATAATTTAATGTCTTTAGAATATTTTTTTGCTATCAACTCTTCCAACGGCTTCTTATCCCGTGAGAAAACACTATCCCAAAGATAAAACATAAGTTTATTTTTTATCTGGTCTGGAGTAATAATATTATTTTCGTCACCTTTTAAAAACCAAAACCCAATTTGTTTGCCTTCTAGTTTCATTATTGATTTATGATTATTTTTGATAAACTCGTTGAGCTTTTCTAAAAACTTTGACCACTCCAGGGTGAGAATTTTTTCGTCGGTCTCCCATTGAATTTTTATAGGCTGGACACCTTCTATCTCATAGTTAATATCAATATATTCCCAGTCCCAGCGTCTTTTAAATGCACTGTCCATATAATAAATAGACTCATCAGAAGTATTTATAGTGCAAATGATAGATAAATTTTTCGGAATAGATATTTTATTGTTTTTAAGACATTCTAAAACCCGTTTGGCATCGAGGTTATTCTCAAAAATTTTTCGGTAATAATCATAGTAATAGTCTATATGATCCCAGCATTTCCGAGATTCTGATCGAATCAGAATGCCTTCAGATGACATACGAACATCATAACCCATCGATTGGAAAATGCCTAAAGTTTCTTGTTCGGATATATCAATTTCATAAGCAGACCAATGATCGTTACTACGATCTAACAACTGAAAAACAGATCCCAAGATTGCAGCAGCATTTCCCCTGTTTAATTCATCTATTATTAATAAAGCATTTTTATTGGTCAGCCTCAAGATTTCCCTATACGCTATTCCGAGTGCTTTCTGAAAATGACCGGGAAAAAACTTATAAATAACTTGGTTATTTTCGGCAGTCTGTGGGATTAGTTTCCCCATAAAATCAAAATAAGTGTATTCTGGATGAAATACTACCTGAACTGTATTCTCAAGAAACTTGCTGTCGAACTGTTCTTTGATTCGTAAGTTTGACTTAGCAATTTCACGAACTTTGAAGCTTTTCCCAGTACCGGGACTACCAAATAGAACTTTTTGAATGGGTTGATATTTTTTTAGATCATTTTGAAACTTCTTTAGCAATGTCGTGGGATCAAAACCCAAACCAGATTCACTTACAGATTTTGTTGTGTCTCCATAAAAACAATTTTCTAACGAATCATTTGAAAGAGTAGGCAACTTTGATAGTTTTAGATCGAAAGATTTGTTTTCAGAGTACGGATCAATTTCTAAACAAATACCGTCATTAAAAATAACTTTTGTTTCTAAAACAGGACTTTCAATAACATTTACCACCTCTATACCAAAACGGTTCATGTCATATCTTATATCAAAATCGATATCAAGATAGTTTAAAATAACAGAGATATAAGTATCAATATTAACTATTTGTCCCTTTTTGCTTAAGTCCATTATTCTGATACAGAAACTTTACACTCTAAAATCATATCATTTAGGCATGAGAAAACTTTGGTTTTAGCGACGACATTGCAGGGGATGTTAAGATATAACGCGATCAAGGTACATCCCTACTATTAAAATTTATTCTTAATAAGGAGAAATTAGAGTAAAAGGTGAGCGAGGTTACAACCCAGGGTACAGGCTATCCTCTGGGTTTGACTCCCATATCATGCTCCATTTCCCAAATTAACAGTTTCTAGCAGAGGTAGCGGCTACAGATTGCTATTTGTGATACTTGAGCTAAGGGCGCGATCGCCAGTACAATCCAATAGAGGAGAGTAAAATAGCAACCGATCCAGCTTCGGGAACAAAGCCGTGTTAGACATCAAACAAATTCGGGAAAATCCACAGGCCATCCAAGATCGTTTAAAATTACGGGGAGACTACGATCTCCAACCGATTTTAGATCTCGATGAACAGCGACGTCAGCTAGAATATCAACGCATTCAACTCGAAACCCGGAGTAATGAAATAGGGAAGCAAGTTGGAGAGAAAATTAAAGGCGGAAGTGATCCGAAAGGCGCAGAAATTCAAGCGTTAAAAGATGAGGGTCAAAAAATCCGAGAAAGCTTGAGTGAACTGGAACCGAAAGAAAAGGAAATTTTAGCAGAAATAGAAGCATTATTACTCCCGATACCGAATTTACCGAGTGAGTCTACACCGCTTGGTAAAAGTGAACTAGAAAATGTCGAAGTGCGACGGTGGGGAGATGAATATATTAGCGAAAATCCTAATATTTTACCCCATTGGGAAATTGGAGAAAAGTTAGGGATTTTAAACTTTGAACGCGGGGTTAAAATTGCTCAAAGTCGGTTTGTTAGCTTGATAGGGGCGGGTGCGGCTTTAGAACGGGCGTTAATTCAGTTTATGCTGGATACACATACTTCAAATGGTTATGTTGAAGTGATGCCGCCCTTATTGGTTAATAGTACATCTTTGCAGGGAACAGGTCAACTTCCGAAATTTGCTGAAGAAAGCTTTAAATGCAGCGATGATGATCTGTGGTTAATTCCAACTTCAGAAGTTCCTGTTGTTAATTTCTACAGAGATGAGATTTTAGACGCGGAACAATTGCCGATTTATCACTGTTCTTTTACGCCTTGTTTTCGGAGAGAAGCGGGGAGTTATGGAAAAGATACTCGGGGTTTAATTCGACTGCATCAGTTTAACAAAGTGGAACTGATTAAATTGGTTCATCCTGATACTTCCGAAGAAGAACATGAGAAATTAGTTCGAGATGCAGAAGGAATTTTACAAGCGTTGAAATTGCCTTATCGGGTGATCGAACTTTGTACGGGAGATTTGGGATTTTCGGCGGCAAAATGTTATGATTTAGAAGTGTGGTTGCCGTCTTCGCAAACTTATCGAGAGATTTCTAGCTGTTCTAATGTGAAAGATTTTCAGCCCCGACGGGCGAATATTCGCTTTAAAGATACCAAGTCTGGAAAGAAAAAGAAGAAAACCGAATTTGTTCATGCGTTGAACGGTTCAGGACTGGCAATTGGTCGTACAATGGCAGCAGTTCTGGAAAACTATCAGCAACCCGATGGGAGTGTGAGAATTCCCGAAGCACTACAACCTTATCTCAAGCGTGAGGTGTTGTGAGATGTTGTCAAAGATTGAGATAGCCTAGAGAGAGGCATTCATTGAAATCTAAACTCCAGATGAACACTCGTCGCACCCGTAGCCAAGAGGTTATTTTAGATCAACTCAAAACCCAAAAGCGATCCGTTTCCGCCCAGGAACTTTACGCCGAGTTACGCAAAACTCAGCACAAAATGGGGTTAGCTACCGTTTATCGGGCGCTAGATACCTTGAAACGGGAAGGTTTAGTTCATGTGCGAACCCTACCCACAGGTGAGTCCGTCTATAGTTGTGTTCAACAAGACGAACATCACCTGACTTGTGTTGAATGTGGGCAATCTATTCCTCTGAATGAATGCCCGGTACATCATCTTGAAAGTTTATTACAACAGTCTCATAATTTCAAGATTTACTATCATACTTTGGAGTTTTTTGGGTTGTGTGAACGCTGTTGTCATTCGGAAAAAATGGAGAAGTCCTAATTTTATCCGGGTCGTCCTAAAGTGGTAATATAAATCACAGCCTCATCGGTGGGAATTCCCAAGACTTCATTGACTTTATCATCGAAAAAGCCACCGATACCACTCACCCCTAACCGCAGATAAATGGCGGCTAAGTTCAAGCGTTGACCTAAATGACCTGCATCCATGTGAAGATAGCGGTAAGCGCGATCGCCATATTTAGCAACAGCTTTTTTCAAGTCAGCCGTGTGAAACAACACAACCCCCGCATCCCGTCCGAGTTCTTGTCCTAAACAGAGATAATGGAGTTCTCGGCGAAAATTCTTAAAGCGAATTTGCCGCAATTCTTGGGCAAGGGGTGCATAATAATAACATCCTTCTTCTAAACCGTTGACTCCTGAAACAGCAAGAAACGTCTCAATTAAACCTAAATCAAAAAAATCGGGAGAACCATTCAATCCTTGATTGATATAGTGATGGGGTTGGTAGGTAAAATCTAATAATGCCAAGAGTTCTTCTAATTTTAAATCACCCCCGCTATAACTGCGAGTTGAACGGCGTTTAAGAATCGTTTGATCTAATCCTTGGCAATTTTTCCCCCAATCTATTGAAGTTATAACGGTCGAGACTTTTGTACAAAACGGAAAATTGTATTTGTCTTCAATCTCTTCATTAATGGGGGTTTGAGTCCATCCTTGAGTTCCCGAGGTATCTGAGTCTAACTTCGTAGCATTATGCAGATAGGCTAACAGTTCACCCTCCGCAAGTTCAGGATAGTCCGTTTGGGTTTTAGAAGGTAAAGCCGTGCGTGTCGAGGGTAAATTTTGGTCAATTTCTAATAAATCCGCTAAAGCAATAACCGTAATGGCTCCTTCTCGGCTAGAATCTAAATACATCATCTGATTGAGTGGTTCATCAGCAAATCCGCCAATCAAATGGGGTCGATAATCATTCAGGGTACTGGCTAACTCAATATTACCGAGTAAATGACCTGTATCAAGAAAAATGCGACGATAGGCGCGATCTTGATACCGCCAAGCCGAACGATAAAATACAGCAGTAATGGCGATCGCTAAATGGGTATTTTCTAAAGCCGGATGCCAAAAACAAGCGGTTTGCAAATCTTGCCAAACTTGAGTATCCCAGAATTGAATTAATGAATGGGTTATAGGTTGATAATTATAAAGTCCTGGCGGTAAAAAAGTAGTCCCCCTGGAAATCATGTAAACCTCAGCCGGATACAGTCCCCCCGCAGAGGGTGAACTTCTCAGATAGTGAAACCCCTGCATGGTTGAGAGTTTCGCCGTTAAACCGTAGCTGTGCAGCAACAGGTGAGACAAACGTTGAGCTTCTTTCAGCTTGGGATCTTCTGATAAGGGTTCTGAGGTATCCCGAAGGTGGGGTCTGAGATCAAAGGTTTGGCCAATTTTATACTCTTTAAAAGGAGTGGGTTGTTGTTCCCAGTCGAGTTGCTGGCTTTTAGACGCAATGGTTTCTGGGTGGTATTTGGTTCGCTCGTGAAAGTGTTGAGCAATAGAGACTGGAGTTTCTGGCATAGGAGTCAACTGAACGCAACGTCAAGGACGAGAGATGGAAATGGGAATGATCTGATTTTAAAAGGGTTTCTTCTCTAGTCTAAACTCCGGGGCAGATTTGTGATGATAACTGCGTAACAGTGACCAGCTTTTACAGTTATCAGTTATCAGTTATCAGTTATCAGTTATCAGTTATCAGCGCGAAGTGCGATCTTGGGGTTACGCCTGCGTGGAGCAACTTCGTAAGAGAGTTACCAGTTTTTACAGTTATCAGTTACCAGTTTTTACAGTTATCACTGGTCACTGTAAACTGTTCACTGTAAACTGTTCACTGTAAACTGGTCACTGGTCACTGGTCACTGGTCACTGTTAACGTAACGGCCACCAAGAGACTTTATCTCGGGTAGCGCCGTAGACTTCTTTTAAGCCTTCTGCATTGAGAACGTGTATCATATCCCCAGATTCATCATTAGATTTTCCAGACTCAATCAATTTCACCTTTTGCATTCCCTTCAACACTTGCTCAACGGTGCGGTGATTGAGTTGACAGGCGTGAGAAATGACATCAATGGGTAGGTCAAAGTTGTACACCCCGTTAGAGTCGGGTTGGCTTCCTAACGCCCGTTCTTGATAGATGAGCGCTCGTAAGAGTGTAGCGACGGCTTGCGGGGGGTAAGAACTGCAATTGAGGAGATGATAGATAAATTTTTCTCGCAGTTCAAATAGGATTTCATAGCGATCGCGTATCAGTTCGCTGTCATTATAGATCGCTTGCAAGGTTTCCAACGGAAATTTAATCACATCTGTGGTTTTGTAGGCTTCTACCAAACTGGGAAAAGCCCGTCCGACTCGTCCGTAACTAAAGGGTAGGTTTCGCATCCCAAAACAACCGCCAGGGTAAGTAATGGAAATCACCCGGTTTAACGGGGTGCTACGGGTAATGACAAAACCACTCTCCAAAATTAAGTACAGCACATCTCCAGAGACATTGGGGCGAAAAGCCGTATAAACGGGGCGGTTCGAGTACAGCTTATCCATTGTCAGGTCTTTGGGGAGATAGTTGGCTAACCAGTCTGTATCGAGTTCTCGAAACAGATAGTTATATTTAATCAACCGTTCAGCCAGACTGGGTTCTGACTTCTTTGCTGCCATAGCCGCAAGCCTTGAGTGTAAGTGTGTCTTATCTGTTATGGAACCTTACTTCCGCCACAATGTAAAGCTTTTGCAAATTGTATTTAAAATGTATTGAATTTTATTTTGACTACAGATATGATTAATTTAAGATAAAAGCAAAAATCAAGCTCAATCTAAAAACAACACAATTCCAGGAGAATCAAAATGAATCCTTCGCCCCTATCCCGTATCGGACTATTGCTATCAGCAGCTGCCCTCAGCAGTGTATTAGCCGCTTGCTCATCCGGCGATAGCGCTCAACAACAAGGCGAGAAAAGACTGACCCTCGTCTCCTATGCTGTGACCCAAAGTGCTTACGAAAAAATCATTCCCCAGTTCGTTGCCGAGTGGGAAGCCAAAACAGGCGAAAAGGTTGTCTTTGACCAAAGCTATGGCGGTTCAGGTTCTCAAGCCCGAGCGGTGATTGATGGTTTAAACGCGGATGTAGTGGCGTTAGCGCTCGCCCTCGATACCCAAAAAATTGAAGAAGCTGGACTCATCGAACCGGGTTGGGAACAGGAACTCCCGAATGACTCTATCGTTCACAAGTCCGTTGTTGCTTTCGTACTTCGGGATCAAAATATTAACGTCAAAACTTGGGCAGACTTAGCCCGTGATGATGTTTCATTAATTACTGCAAACCCAAAAACTTCGGGGGGTGCGAGATGGAATTTTATGGCGTTTTGGGGGGTAATTACCCAAGCAGGCGGTAGCGAACAACAAGCCCAAGACTTCGTGCAGAAAGTCTATCAACGGGTTCCGGTTCTTCCCCGAGATGCGAGGGCGGCGAGTGATGTTTTCTATAAACAAGGTCAAGGCGATGTGCTAATTAACTACGAAAATGAAGTGATTTTAGCGGCACAAAAAGGTGATTCTCAACCTTACATTGTTCCCACAGATTACAACATTTCGATTGATAACCCGGTCGCCGTTGTTGATGCAAATGTCGATAAAAAAGGAACCCGAGAAGTCGCTGAAGCTTTTGTTCAATATTTGTATACTCCCCAAGCCCAACGAGAATTTGCGAAAGTCGGTTTTCGTCCCGTTGACGCTCAAATTGAAGCCGAATTTGCCGCTCAATATCCCAAAATTAAAAACCTATTTACCGCCAAAGATTTAGGCGGTTGGAATGCTGTACAAACCCAATTTTTTGCGGATGGTGCAATTTTTGATAATATTCAAGCCCAAATTGCTCAATCTCCCAGAAATTAGAAATTAACCCGGTTGTCTTCACTCAACAAACGCATAATTTGATTATGACTTCTTCAACTGCCTCCCCACCCAATTTATTTAGCCGCATTGTTTACCCTAACTTAGAGCGAATTTCTTTGCCTTGGACGGTAACAATTCTATCTTTAGTCTTGCTGTTATTGTTACCGATTACAGCATTACTGAGCAAATCTTTTTCGATTGGATTTAGTGAGTTTTGGCGCATTGCAACGACACCTGTTGCGATGTCGGCTTATAACGTTACTTTCCTGACTGCTTTATTCGCTGGTTCAATTAATGGTGTGATGGGAACGTTAGTGGCTTGGGTCTTAGTTCGTTACGATTTTCCTGGTAAAAAAATCGTTGATGCGGCGGTAGATTTACCCTTTGCACTCCCAACATCTGTAGCGGGTTTAGTGTTAGCAACCCTTTACGGGCCACAAGGTTGGATCGGACAATTTTTTGCTCCTTTTGGGATTAAAATTGCCTTCACTCGTTTAGGGGTATTTGTGGCGATGATGTTTATTTCTTTACCGTTTGTTGTGAGAACGTTACAACCTGTTTTGCAAGAGATGGAACCGGAAATTGAACAAGCAGCCTGGAGTTTAGGGGCAACGCCTTTGCAAACTTTTACTCGCGTATTATTGCCGCCTTTAATCCCTTCAATTTTAACCGGAGTTGCCTTGGGATTTGCTCGGGCTGTCGGTGAATATGGTTCTGTTGTGATTGTTTCTTCTGCGATTCCGTTTAAAGATTTAATTGCACCTGTGCTAATTTTTCAACGCTTAGAACAGTTCGATTATGAAGGAGCGGCTGTGATTGGAACGGTATTGTTACTGGTTTCATTAGTGATGTTATTTGCTATCAATAGTTTACAACGATGGGGGCAACGTTACGCAATTAAATCATAAATTTTCAATGATTTAAGCGGTTAATTTTTTCTCAATAACACACAGGAAATTATGCTGAATCTAGTCAAAACAGAGACTTACCCCATTCAAAGTATCCGTAAAATCCCGATACAAGCGGTATTAATTGCCATTGCATTAGTCTATTTAGCACTCATCTTGTTTATTCCTGCTGTTGCCGTTTTTTATGAAGCGTTTCATAAGGGAATTGGTCAGTTTCTTACGGCTGCAAGTGGTCGAGAATTTATCCATGCAGCACAAATGACGCTGATTATTGCAGCAATCGTTGTTCCCTTCTGTACTATATTTGGAACTTGTGCCGCTTTGGTATTAGCTAGAAACAACTTTCCGGGACGAACGCTATTAATTAGTATCCTTGATTTACCCTTCGCAATTTCTCCCGTTGTTGCTGGATTAATGATTGTTTTGTTGTATGGAAGTAACGGTTGGTTTGCTCCTGTACTCAAGGCATTAAACATTCAAGTCTTGTTTTCACTACCCGGAATGGTGATGGCTACATTATTTGTAACTTTGCCCTTTGTCGCCCGAGAAGTGCTTCCGGTTTTAGAAGAAATCGGCACTGAACAAGAAGAAGCAGCCCACACTTTAGGCGCTAATGAATGGCAAACATTCTGGCGAGTTACCCTTCCGAATATTAAATGGGGATTACTGTATGGTGTGTTGTTAACAAATGCCCGAGCGATGGGTGAATTTGGTGCGGTTGCTGTGGTTTCTGGCTTGATTTCTGGTCGCACATTAACGTTACCTTCTTTTGTCGAACAAGCCCACAAAAATTATCAAGATGAAGCCGCATTTGGTGCCGCAGCCGTTTTAGCCCTCTTAGCAGCAGTAACATTAGTTCTGAAAGAGATTTTAGAACGTCGTACAGCTCGGAAAATGAGTGCATAGAAATTTCGATTCTGATCCTAAATCTGTTCTTTAATTGGAGGAAAAAGCGATGAGTATTATCATTCAAAACGTTTCTAAAAATTTTGGTAACTTCCAAGCCCTGCACAACATCAACTTAGAAATCAAAACCGGAAGCTTAGTGGCTTTATTAGGGCCGTCAGGTTCAGGAAAATCGACCTTATTACGAACCATTGCAGGTTTAGAAACAGCCGATATCGGCAACATTATTATCAATGGTCAAAATACCACCCATCTTGATGTCCGTCAGCGTAATATTGGCTTTGTCTTCCAACACTACGCCCTGTTTAAACATCTCACCGTTCGTCAAAATATTGCTTTCGGTTTAGAAATTCGCAAACAGCGTCCGGCTTTTATTAAATATCGAGTTGAAGAATTACTGCGGTTAATTCAATTAGAAGGACTCGGAAACCGTTATCCCGCACAACTATCTGGGGGTCAACGTCAACGGGTGGCTTTAGCCCGTGCCTTAGCGGTTCAACCGGAAGTATTATTATTAGATGAACCGTTTGGGGCGCTCGATGCAAAAGTGCGTCAAGAGTTGCGAACTTGGTTGCGTCATTTGCATGATGAAGTTCATGTCACCAGTGTATTTGTGACTCACGACCAAGAAGAAGCGATGGCGGTTGCTGATGAAATTGTGGTGATGAATCAAGGTAAAATTGAACAAGTGGGAACCCCCGCAGACATTTATGACCGTCCAGCAACTCCCTTTGTGATGAATTTTATCGGGGCGGTTAATGTGGTTCCAACCCATGTCTCTTTGGTTGCGGAACACGCCCGAGAAGCCTTACCTGCACATCTGTTTATTCGTCCTCACGATATCGAGATGTTACCTTTTCCTGCTACCGGAACAACTGCTGCTCATATTAAACGCATTACCCATTTAGGTTCGGAAGTTCAAATTGATTTAATCTTAGCGGATGAACATCAGCTTGTCGCTCACCTAACTCGCGAACAATTTACCCAACTGAACTTTAAAAAAGATCAGAAAGTGTTTATTAAACCGAAGCGGGGTTATCGAGGTGATACTTGTGAACTTTTGTTAGAAAATAGACTCGCACGAAAAGCTTAGATACCTGTATCGAAAGGGTGGCATTGTTCACCCTACTGTTCAATCAAGTTTACACCCAATCCTGATAATAGATACCCTTTTGTCGAGAGGTTTGGTAGCAGTCCATACAGAATTATGAAAATTTGTAAAGAAGGTTCAACAAGCAGGATTTTGTATGATGTAAAACTTCTATTCATTGAGTTTGACCCGTTGAAAATAGAAGTACCTTGGCTGGTTTTTTGAAATTGATGCCAAATTGGCAACCTTTATTCAAAAAGTTTGTTACTCTACATCTATCAAACAACTGTTTAGCTGTAGTATCAGCAATGTCTACTTGGGTTAAAAATGTAGATTAAAAAAAACAACTTATACAAGTTGTTGCCTTTCTTAACACTTGAGGAGAAACTGACAATGGTCATACAATCACCGTCTTTCAATTCTAACTTCAATTCCGATAGCTCTGAGGTTGATGATACTTCACCTGAAAATATAGGATTGTGGCAACAAATTCGTGAAGATTGGATTGTTCACCAACAAGATTGGACAAGACCCGGATTTCGCGCCGTAGCGGTAGCGCGGTTTGGACAGTGGAGAATGACCGTTAAATCTAAACTATTACGAGCGCCTTTAACTATTCTCTATCGGTCTTTATTTCGCCATGTTCGTAATGTTTATGGCATTGAATTACCCTACACCGTAGAACTCGGACGGCGTGTAATTATTGAACATCAAGGCGCGATTGTGGTTCATGGTTATAGTAAAATTGGGGATGACTGCATTATTCGTCAAGGTGTAACCATTGGAAATCGCTATTTAGACCGTCCTTTGGAGGCTCCAAAACTGGGTAAACGAGTTAATATTGGTGCAGGCGCAAAAATTCTGGGTGATGTAACGATTGGCGATGATGTTTGTGTTGGGGCTAATGCCGTTGTACTATCTGATGTGCCTGCGGGTGCGACAGTTGTGGGTATTCCTTCTAAAATTATCCGCAGCAAAAAATCTGATTTACAAACCCTTGTGTAGTTAAACAATCGCTTTTAAACTGTTGTATGAATCTACTGGTTGTCATTCTGAATTATCGCACTCCCACACTAACGATTAACTGTTTGCGATCGCTCGTTCTGGAAGTTCAATCTCAGCCGAATATTCAGGTTGTAGCAGTAGATAACTGTTCAGGCGACGGTTCAGTTGCTCAAATTCAAGAGGCAATTAAAGCAGAAGGATGGGGAGAATGGGTTTCACTTTTACCCCTTGATAAAAATGGCGGCTATGCCTTTGGTAATAATGCCGCAATTCGTCCGGCTTTACAATCGTCTGATCCCCCGGATTTTGTGTGGTTACTGAACCCGGATACAGAAGTTCGTCGGGGTGCAATGCAACCGTTAATAGACTTTCTTCAGACGCATCCTCAAGTGGGAATTGTGGGAAGTCGCCTCGAATATCCTGATGGTACTCCCCAACGTTCGGCTTTTCGCTTTCAAACCCTGATGAGTCAATTTGAAGGGGGCTTGCGATTAGGATTAGTCTCAAAACTGTTAGCGCGTTGGATGGTTGCGCCTCCGGTGT
This sequence comes from Limnoraphis robusta CS-951, assembly GCF_000972705.2. The sequence continues at coordinate 12,482 of NZ_LATL02000272.1, forward strand.
CTAACTCCCCTTGTGCGACAGACTGGGTACCAGGTGCGAGTATGATGGTACGGCGTGAAGTCTTTGAACAAGCGGGTTTACTCGATGAAGGGTATTTTCTGTATTACGAAGACGAGGATTTTTGTTTGCAAGCCAAACGTGCAGGCTGGAGTTGTTGGTATGAACCCCAAAGTCGGGTGGTTCATTTAGTTGGGCAGAGTTCGGGGATTACAGACACTAAAATTACCCCGAAGCGTCGCCCCCAATATTGGTTTGATGCACGACATCGTTACTACGTGAAAAACTACGGATGGCTGTATGCAGCCCTTGTCGATGGGGCGTGGATTGTTAGTTTAACCCTGTGGCGCTGGCGTCGAACCCTCGAACGTAAACCCATTCTTGATCCCCCTCGTTTTCTGTTTGATTCGATTCGTAATAGTGTATTTTTGTACTCGTTTCAAAATGCGAAACCTGGAAAACCTTGATTTAACAATTCTAAATTGTTGCTATCGACTGCACCAGCGATTTCCCTAGCACGCAGGTTCTCAGCATCAATAAGCTCATAGATTGCAATATTCGGGCGATATTGAGGGTAATCGTCTTTCCAGCGCGACTCCAACCTAGTATCCGTGCCTCGGATATTGTTTTCCATATTTTGCTTTTGCTGAGGTGATCAATCAATTGCATTGGAAGAAAACCAAGTTTGACGATGTGCTGATATCCACTGTGCATTAGCATGATGATTACTATATAACCGTTGCATTAGGCTAGACTTACCAGTGCCGTTGGTACCAAGAATAAACAAGATTTCTGGCACGTTGATTCTTGGTTGAGTGGTTCACCTGTAGGTCGAGAAATCGTCAAATCGAAGGTCACAATTTAGACTTTAATCATTACAATTAAAAGTTAAAATCGATAGACCTGACCATCAATTAAGAGTCGAGTAATTCCCTTCGCTTGTAAACAAGGCGCCGCTTTTTGCAACAAACGACTATCAGGAACTTTAAATACTCGTTGATTTCGGGCTGAAAAACGACTCGCGACTCGATGATTATCAAACACAGGTAAGGTTTTTTCGTGAATTTCATCAGCCGGAATTTGCCCTAATTCGCTAAATGCTTTTAAAGGTTTAGCAACCAATTCAGCCGCCCGATCAATCACGAGATAGCAAATTTTTGGAAGTTCTGCTTCCGCCAATGGTAAGATTTTAACTAGACCCGCCATTGAAAGAGGAGAAGTGAAGAACTTTTCTCGTTCTTCGTCATCTGAATAGTCTTCTAAATCATCCTCATCTTCATCCTCATCAGGGTCAAACTCGCTATATTCTTCTCGCAAAAAGTCCTCAGCGAGCAGTTTAATATTAGCTGAAGTTGAATCTGAGGAATAGTTGGATTGTTCGTCTCCTGACTTGAGAATCGGCTTAGGAGTTGTCACGGTATCTACTTCTAAATCAACTTCTGATGATTCTGACAACTCAACGTTCTCGCTAGCTGAAGAGCGTTTACGTCGCCGCTTAGTCACGGGGAAAGAGTCAAGTAGAGAAGACACTTCTCGATACTCAGGTTCGGAATATTCAGATTCGGAATATTCAGATTCGGAATATTCAGGTTCGGAATATTCAGGTTCGGAATATTCAGGTTCGGAATATTCAGGTTCGGAATATTCAGGTTCGGAATATTCAGATTCGGAATATTCAGGTTCGGAATATTCAGATTCGGAATATTCAGGTTCGGAATATTCAGGTTCTGGATACTCAAGTTCAAGCATGGGGGTGAATATTGATTCTTCAAGTTCCTCAGCATTGCGCGTCGAGCGTTTACCTGTTCGATGCAGGCGTTGTTTCTGCTGAGTCAGAGTCTCATAAGTATCCTTGGGAATGGCACTTTGAAGAACACGTCTGACGGTTGAACTACTTACTCCATAGCGATCAGCCAGAGTAATGGTTGTCTCCTCTGGCATCTGTTGGTACAACTTAACAATTTCCTGTTTTTCAGCGTCAGATAATTTGGAGGATGACATTCGATTTTGGGTTTGAGATCTTAGATAGAGGATCGGAAAGTAACTGTTGAGAGAGTGAGCGATAATCGCGAGAACTCAGTTCCTGATCATAAATCACCTGCTCACCAGTTACCTATTTTAGCTTTTCGCACTGCCGCGTTTGCCGCGTCTACTCTGACGAGAACGGGTGGAAATGTCATATTCTAAAACAGCACCAATCGCGAATAAAATTCCAGTAAACACAAAAAACACTTCTAATAATCCGCCACTTTCATATTCTCCTTCGCCGCGAACATCTGCCCACTTAAAGTACATATCAGCCACGTAGAGGGAAAAGGTAGCAAATGCAATCATTCGCCAAGATTGAGAAAAACGTCCACCCCAAAATGCCAAAATTAGGGCAGTCGCCAAAATCAACAGAAAAACATCACCAATAATGTAAAACAGATTCACCCCGGTTGCTAGGGGCTGTAGTTTTTCATCTAAAGTGACGATCCAAGCGGGGGCTGTCGTTTCTTCGTCCACTTCTGGGGCGGAGATCACCGAAGTCTCTGGCGAAGAAGGGGTAGCGGGTTCTAGGGCGACTTGTTCGATAGCAGGTGTTTCTGGGGAACCAATCAGCCCAAAAAAGGAAGGATCAGCCACCCAAACGGCTAAGGCTGTCCCCGCGACTGCAACTCCGGTGATCGCCGCCCATTGCCAAATTTCTAAATTCAACCGCTTGGAGGTGACAGCAAGAACCATCCCCCACCCCAAGAAGAAGTAACTCAAGACATAAAAGAAATCAGCTAGTGAAACATCTGGATCTAAGTTCCAAACCAACTCCCACAATCCAAACAGCACACCTGAAATGAAATAGAATAAACATCCTAAACCAAAACCTAACCAAACATTTCGTCCGCTCACCATTTGGGGACTTTGCCAGTTGCGGTAACAAACCAATGCTGCCACCAGAAAAGCACCCAGTTCAAACACATAGGTACCAATCGAGTACCAGAGTGGTAGCTCCTCTCCTTCAGGGGTTACACTAAACAGCAGAAAGAACAATAATGCCAGTACAGCCCAGACGATACCGAAAATGACCAGATTCTGAGCCGATAGCATTGAGGATATAGACAGTGATTTTTGGTGTGAAGTGCTACTCATAGGGATAAAATAACAGGCAATTTAACGGGAAAGACTCTGATTTGATGCCCCATCAGTCGCCAAAACCGACTTTTTAGTGGCGTCTATTGTTCAGCGTCCCATATCGGGGACATACAGCCTAGAATTTCTCAACATTCCTTAACCTATTGCCCACAGCTTACCAACAGAAGATTGATTTAGCCAACCGATAAAGTTAGCCCGATCTTCGTTTGTCAATTCTTCAAGCACTTCATCCATTCCCTCGGCGAAGCTGGTATTGCCAAAATAGTTTTTGGCAAGCTGATAAAGTTCCTCTAACAAAGTGTTGAGATGATGTTCCTGCCAGGGGGGAATCTGAAGATCGTCAAGAGGGTCTCTTGTCAGTAAGGTTTTCACCGCTTCTTGAGTTTCCGTTTGGGGAAACTTGGCTTTGTGAAAAATTTGTGCTAAATCTTTTTCAAAAGAGCCAGCTTGTCGGGAGCCTAGCAAGTCTTCCACATCAAAGTATACGGCTTGCAAAACTAGCAAACACGCGCTTATTAGTGCAGATTGCTTACTATCGCTGGTATTCAAACCATCGCCAATCAGTTGATCAGGGCGAACTTTCCCCCAAACGCTATAGCGATCTGGCTCTTCGAGCAGTACACAAGCTTTGCCTCGGTTATCCGTCAGATCTCGCCAGAAGGCTTTTGCTTCATCGGATTGCTGGGCGGTGAACACTTTCATAAGGCGAAAACTCTGTCCCTGATAATTCAAAATGGGAATTTGCAGATCCCGATTTGGGTGTTGAATGGTTTTAATTTCAACATCCTGCCGTTTCAGAATAAACATGACACTCTGACCTACTCCTGGATCGGGCTGGAGGCTGTGTCTGTCATTGTAGTCTCTAACACTGACCTCCGACTAGAAGCATAATTACGGGGATTCCAGCTTCATCCCAGAATAACATGAGTGACATACTCCCGACGCTGACCGCGCTTGCGGTACAGCCCGGGCTTCTCTTCCGAGCCTTAGCTGGTTGAGCGTTTTTGAGTAAGCCGATGTCCAAGCCTACTTTTTTGATGAGAATTGCCGCATTGGTATCCCGGTCGAGTTCTGTCCCGCAATGTGGGCAAGAATGCCATCGGTCAGACAACTCTTTCGGAACACGATTCAGGCAGTTTGAGCAATGCTGAGAAGTTCCTTTGGGGTTAACCTTGACAACTCTCCGACCAGCTTTTTCAGCTTTGAAGGCGAGGATATCAACGAATTGACTCCAACCTGCGTCAGCAATACTCTTATTGATCCCTGACTTTGCAGATTGCCCGTTCGGAAGAAACTTCCCAGTTTTATCTTTCTTGGGTTTAGCGCGTCTGGTCATATTTTTCACGCTTAGATCCTCAACAAACACCACATCGGCTTTCTTGAGAATTTTTTGTGCTGTTTCGTAGTGAAACTGTTTGCGTTGCCGTGCAATCTTTTGATGCAATCGAGTTGATTTGGGGATTCTGTGGTCAACTTCCATCACATCGTTTTCACGGAATATTAATCCGCAGTAGGTACACTTCCCTTTTTGCTTCTTTAAGAGTTTGGATACCCTTTTAGGCATTTCAGGGTTGTTACCCATTCTTGTACTCCAGTAAACCAGGTTTCCGTCCTATGGTGACGATTCGCCTTTAACTTTTACATGACGCTTGATTTCAGTGGCGCTATGTTTCTGTAACCGCATTGGGTTTTTACCCTCAGACCTGGTTGCGAATACCCAGTTATCGCCTTTTATTGTTTGCCAATATTTCTTTACCACCCATTCTTTTGATTTGTTTGGGTGTCGGCGTTTCGCCCAAGCAAAAAGTTTTAGGAAAATGAGGCTGTCTAAATCTGAGAATGCCTCCTTGCTTATTACGGTTGAGTAGTAATTTGCCCACCCCCTGATGATGGGGTTTAATCGACTGATGAGTGCCGCTTGCGGTGCAGTCTTATGAGCTTCAATTACTGCTGCTATTTTGTCGTAATGTACCTTCTGCTTTTCCTTGCTTGGAGTGATGATGGTCTTAAAGCCTAGTTGTCTATTTCCCCTTGAGGTTTTACCTGAATGGTATTTACCTACGGGGAATTGACGTATATTAAAACCAAGGAAGTTGAAACCTGGTTGTTCTTGCTCACACTGATTGAGGGTGTGAGTAATTCTAGTTTTGTTAGGCTTTAACTCCAATCCCATGCCTTTTAACCATTCAGAGATAATCTCCTTGCATCTTTGGACAACGGTTATGTCTTCGTGGAGAATAACGAAGTCATCGGCATACCGGATGAAGTTCAGGGCTTTTCGATTATCCCTTTTGCCAAAACCACTCTTAGTAGGAAGAGTATCAGCAAATTCTTTCACCCGTTCTTCCATCCCGTGAAGGGAGATGTTAGCCAAAAGAGGAGAAATGACCCCTCCTTGTGGCGTTCCCTCAGATGTTTCGAGGTACTGCATATTATCCATCACTCCCGCTTTTAACCATGCTCGTATTTGACGGCGTATGGTGGGAAATGTATTCAATTTGTTAAGCAGTGCTTTATGGTCGATGCGGTCAAAACATTTCGATATGTCGGCATCTATAGCACTACGCAAATTGGTTAGGACATTTTTAGATTCTGAAACCCTTTCATAGTCTGCTGTTCCCTGTTCCCCGTTCCCTGTTCCCGATTCAAGTAGCGCTATAGCACAAATTTAGGCTTGAGCCTGATTGCGCTAAATATTGCCTCTACCGCATCTTGGCATGAGCGTCCTGGTCTGAACCCGTATGAGTTCGGTTCAAATCGTGCCTCCCATTCTGGCTCTAATGCCATTTTGACAAGCACTTGCAAGGCTCGGTCTTTCATCGTAGGTATTCCTAATGGTCGTTTCTCTTCCGTTCCTGGCTTGGGAATCCATACTCGCCTAGTTGGGCTGACCTTAGTTCCAAGTTTTAATTCCCCTGTTAGGGCAAGACGTTGCTTTGGGGTTAGGTTCTTTTGCCCATCCACACCTGCCGTCTTTTTCCCTTGGTTATCTTGGGAAACTCTACGAACCGATAAAGCTCTTGCTGACCAGGACTTCATCAATATCTTCTGGAGTCCGCGAACTAACTTTACCAAAAATTGCCGCACACGCCCCTACCTTCAGGTATGGGGATATAAGGCTCTTTCTAATGCTATAATAACTCTACTGGCAGGGTATTCAACCAGTTGAAAAACCCAGCATCTAATCGATGCAATTAACCTTGAAAACTTAAGGTATGGGGTTCTTGCAAGAAATGCTTTGGCCATATAAAACCTTAAAGCACCAAGTACAGAGAACAAAGCATTTTTTTCTCAAGTACGGTAGGGCATACCGAAACTATCTCTGAAATGGGATGAACGACTGGGGAGACTCACCCCTCTGGAGTAGGTTAGGAAACTAGCTTGCTGTAAGGGTTGTCAATGAATCAGTAATCCAAAGC
>NZ_LATL02000273.1 GCF_000972705.2 Limnoraphis robusta CS-951
AGAGAAGTAACTTAGTAGACGATTTATGGTACAAAACGGTACTATCTGTAAGATCAGATAATAGATCTATGCAACGAGCCTTTCAAACCCAACTCAAACTTAACAACCGTCAAAGAACCTTAATGGCGACCCACGCGGGATATTCTAGGTGGGTTTGGAATTGGGCGTTAGCGATGTGGAATGAAGCTTACAAACAGGGTTTAAAACCTTCTGCGAATAAGCTAAAAAAGTTCTACACCAATCACGTCAAACCTCAATATTCCTGGCAGTCAACGCTAAGTTCTAGAGTTTATCAATTTGCCTTCATGCACTTGGGAGAAGGATTTAGCCGATTTTTTCAAGGCATTGCTGAACATCCTAAATTCAAGAAAAAAGGCAGAAACGATAGCTTTACGATTGATAACTGTGGCAAGGTAATGAGGTTTTCGGGGAAGAGATTGAAGCTTCCTTTCATTGGATGGGTTAACACTTACGAAGCCCTTCCTGAAATTCAAACCAAACGAGTCACAATAAGCCGTAAAGCTGATTCTTGGTATCTGTCTGTCGCTTACGAATTTGAGCCAGAACAGACTGTTAAATCAAGAGAATACCTGGGTGTTGATGTTGGAGTTAAGGTCTTAGCTACCTGTTCAGATGGCACTGTTTTTGCCAATCCAGCAGCCCACAAAAAAGCTCAAAAAAATCTGGCTAGACTTCAACGTGAACTCTCTAGAAAACAGAAGGGTTCAAATAACAGGAATAAAGCTAGACTGAAACTCGCAAAAGCATATCAAAGAGTGGCTAACATCCGAAAAGATACAATTCATAAATTGACCTCATGGCTATGCAAAAACCACGCAGTCATCGGGTTAGAAGACTTGAATGTTTCTGGGATGTTAAAAAATCACAAGTTAGCGGGTGCTATTGCTGATTCTGCTCTTTCTGAAATTCGTCGCCAAGTTGAGTATAAGTCTGAGTGGTACGGTTCAAGAGTAGTGTTTGCTGATAGATTCTATCCGTCAACTAAAACCTGTTCAAATTGCGGTCACGTTCAAGAAATAGCTCTGAAAGAACGAGTTTTCAACTGTAATAATTGCGGTGTAAGCATTGACCGTGATTTGAATGCCAGCCTGAATTTAGAAGGTTATGCCGAGGGCTTCTTGGTGAAATGCCTGTCTGACCGGGTGCTGCCGACAGTCCGGGGTGATGCAGGAAATAAACATTAACACGGTTTGTACCGCGTTATATCAGTTTTATAAAGCAGATGCAGAGGCGGAATCAGAAAAAAAATCTAGAGTCAATTCGACTGATTAACCGAACCCTCTGTTTCAGAAATTGTTCATTTGCCATTATCATGCAAAATTAAACCTAATCTGTTGGTGAGGAGTTGTAATGCAATTAAAGGAGTTACTCGCAAAAGTTGCCGATCTGTCTGAATTAAAATCCCATCCGGCTTTTGAGAAAGAAGTCAAAGGGTTAGCCACCAATTCCCATGCTTGTCAAACCGGGGATTTGTTTATTGGAATGCCGGGAACCCGAGTTGATGGCGGGGATTTCTGGCCTGTAGCTTTCGCCAACGGTGCAGTCGCGGCGTTAGTCTCCCAAGCGGCGGCACAGAAAACACCGCTCACCCCAAACGAAAACACAGAACTTCCCTGTGTCATTCCTACTGCCAATATGACGACCACTTGCGCTCAAGTTGCAGCCGCTTTTTATGGGTATCCGGCTCAACAGCTTAAACTGGTTGGCGTAACAGGAACCAACGGCAAAACCACAACCACTCATCTGATTGAATATTTGTTGGATCTGGCGGAAAAACCTACTGTTTTGTTTGGGACGCTCTACACTCGTTGGTTAGGTTCTCAACAAACAGCCGCCTATACCACTCCTTTTGCGGTAGAACTCCAACAAAAGTTAGCGGAAGCTGTGAAAGCTGGTTGTCAGTATGGCGTGATGGAAGTCAGTTCCCATGCACTCCACCAAGGACGAGTCTTGGAATGTCCCTTTGAGGTGGCGGTGTTTACCAACCTGACGCAAGACCATCTCGATTATCACCCGACGATGGAAGATTATTTTGAGGCGAAGGCGTTGCTGTTTAGTCCTCAATACCTCAAAGGTCGGGCGGTGATTAATGCGGATGACCCTTACGGAAAACGTTTAATTGAACGTTTAGAACCCCATCAAGTTTGGAGTTACAGCATTAACGACTCAACCGCAGATTTATGGGCCGATCAACTCAGTTATCAACCCAATGGCGTGACCGGAGTTTTACATACCCCCCAAGGTGAAGCGGCGTTTGAGTTGCCGTTGGTGGGTCAATACAATTTATCGAATTTACTGGCGGCTCTTGGTGCAGGTTTGGCGCTGGGACTAGATTTAATGGCGATGATCACAAATTTACCCCAATTTCCAGGTGTACCGGGACGGATGGAACGGGTGCAAATCAGTCCAGAGCAGGATATTAGTGTGATTGTTGATTATGCACATACCCCTGATAGTTTGGAGAATTTGTTGAAGGCGTCTCGTCCATTTATTCCGGGGCGAATGATTTGTGTGTTTGGTTGCGGGGGAGATCGCGATCGCACGAAACGCCCGAAAATGGGGAAAATTGCCGCAGATCTCGCGGATGTGGTGGTCGTGACTTCGGATAATCCTCGCACAGAAGATCCCAACCGAATTCTAGAGGATATTTTAGCCGGGATTACTTTAGAGGTCGAACCCATCGTGATGTGCGATCGCGCCCATGCCATTCAGCGTGCTATTTTAGAGGCGAAACCGGGAGATGGGGTTTTGATCGCCGGAAAGGGTCACGAAGATTATCAAATTTTAGGAACTGAGAAGGTTCATTTTGATGATCGCGAACAAGCTCGGGACGCCCTTCTAGCGAGAAGTTTAGAAAGCGGATCTTCGGATGAGACTGCCTGAAAATGTTAAAATCTGTAACAGAACTGACTGTTAAAGGTCGGTGAGCATGACGTTTTAAGCTCTAAAAAGTGTGGGCTAGTTATTGATTGTGGTTAGCTACGTGTTCCACAAAATCGTTGAGAAGTCTGTTGAATTTCTCCGGTGCTAGTCCCCTCTTTTCTTGAGCATTTGATCAAAAATGTGACAATCACAAAAGCTCCACAAGATCTCTGTCTTAAGATAGAGAACTGGTGATAGCCTATGGGTTAAGTTAGGGTAAGCATAATGGGCTGTATCCTTGACCTCAAGAGTTTTGGTACAACTGACTCAAGAGGGATTTACGGATTGAATACCCCCTTATTTTGGGAAAAAACATCAACTTAATTTGATGAAAATCGCACCTAATAAAATATTTTCTGCTTAACTAGGGAGCATCAATTGTATAAACAGATAACACGGTGGTGTTATTCTTTGTGAAGATGAGAAAAGTCTCATCGAAAAATCCTGAGTTCAAAACCATATAAAAAAGGTCTAAGCTGATAGAGATCATATTAGAGCGAAAAATTAGGGTGCATAAACTGAGTGGGACCTCCCGTAGATAGACTGGGATATGAGTCTAGCTTTGAACTTCAAGGTTTTGAGATGTTCAGAGCTGCCCTTGTTCAAGAGTTATGATCAGAAGGTATTTTATGGACACTGTATTAACCTATTACTTTGTAGTTGCATTTGCTGCTTTTGGGATGTGGTTCACCCTGTTTTGGAATGACCCCACAACTCCTCTCAATGACCGCATATCTTGGATTATTTTGTTGCTTGCACCTCTCTGTTGGCCAATAACAATTCCCACATCCATACTGAAACTGACAACGATGCGAACCCGTAGCCGCGTTACTATGGAAAAGTCAATCTCGATTAAACCCGCATCTTTAGCAACGATGTCCAGCAAAACAGAGATCGATGATCAGATTTAATCTGGTGAGACTTCTCCGCTTATCCGCATTAGCTTTACAGAAGCTTAACATTGCCTTTACAAAAGTTGAATTTAAAAGGCTGGAAACCTATGCTAACATGAGTTAGAGGGGTTTACAATTATATGGCCTTCTGGCTAGATAAAACAGTTAAATTAGCCATGACTTCTAGCTAGAAAGCTGACGAGCAACAGAACATATCTACTCTTGAAAGACCGATGGAAATACTACTACTGAACTATGGGATTGGTGCGGTTGCCGTCTTTTGCATTTGGTTTAAGCTGTTTTTAGATTATTCTGATTTTCCTGAAGATCAGAGTGTATCTTGGGTTATTTTGGTATTAGCGACTTTATTATGGCCGATCACAGTTCCCCTATCAATACTTGAGCTAATTCTCAAGAAAACGAGAAGTCTCAAGTGTTAAAGCTCAAAAATGACGAATCAGGAGCTTTAGGCAAAAGACTCGGCTCAAGAATTTATTTTTAACAGAGACAAGAATAGCCAAGAATTAGAGCTTGTTCTATTCTTTCTCTAGGATTCTGTAAGCTGAGTCGTGAACACCAATTGTCAAGAGATATTATTCTGTGAGCTGAACACATTGATAATTTTATGATTTCCCTATTAGTCAGCTACTCAATTGGAGGCTTCATTGCCTTTTTGATTTGGTTTAAATTGTTTCTTAATGATTCTACTGCTTCTCTGAGCGATTACAATTCCTGGAGAATGTTGCTGTTCGTCACCTGTTTATGGCCAATTACGGCACCGGTTTCATTGATAGAAATTGGACTTAAAAATAAGCCGCTTCAAGAGAGTTTAAAGCCTTCAGTGCCTGCTAATCCTTTACCTTTAGGTTATCTTTTGAAGAAAGCTGGATTGATTTCTGAATCTCAAGTAATTCGAGCATTAGAAATTCAGCAAGCGACTGATAAACAGATGAGAATTGGAGAAATTATCGCCTATCAGGGATGGTTAAAACAAGAAACCATCGATTTTTTTGCTGAATGTTTACCCCAGATGAGAAGTCAGCCCAAGCAACGGATTGGACAGTATCTCAAATTAGCTAGACTTATCAATGATAGACAAATTCAGGCGATTTTAGACGAACAGCTTCAGACGGATTTACGATTTGGAGAAATAGCAGTTTTGAAAGGATGGGTTAACACAGAAACCGTGAATTTTATTATACGACATTTACAGGGAGAACCGTTAGCGATTTCCCTGTCAAAATAACAAGAGTTATTCCGATTCTTTGTGAGAAGAAGAGATGATTTTAAAGGGTATTGTCTTCATTTTATATTCGCTCGTTTGGATAGAATATTGAAGATCATTGACAAGAGCTTGAGCTTCTGATAAACTCTTGTTGAGATCATTGACAGCATCCTGTTTAGTTCTATCAATATTTTGGCGAGTTTGTGAGAGATTTTGAACCGACATCACCACCAAAACTAAAACAGTCGTCACCGTTGAAGTGGAAACGACAACAGCAATGACAATCCAAGTATTGAGAACAGGAGTTAGACGGCGAACCGTCGGAGCAATTTCGGCTTGAACTTCTGTTAACGTTGATTGTTGCAGAAAAGATTGAGCAGATAAACCCCTCTGAAAGCCAATAGAACCCAGAAAAACGAGAGAAAATAACCAAGCTAATTGAATCAGATTACGGACTAACATTTGACTCCAAATCAACTCTTATTTTGCATTAACGCTTGAAAACGTTCGTCATTCACTAAAGATTGAAAATCCGCCTCTTTTTTGCCTAAATTCCGAACAACAGTCGGTTTAAGTTCTATTGCTTTCTCTAGGCTTTCTAAAGCTAAATCAACTTTTTGCTGTACTCCATAACAACGCGCCTGATTGTACCACACTAAATAAAATTCTGGATTGAGTTGAGCCGCTTTTTGATAGGAAGTAATCGCTTCATCATATCTTTGAAGTTGAGCCAAAGCAAACCCGCGATTATTCCAAGCATCGACATAATTTTCTTTTAAATGAATCGCTCGATCATAAGACAAAACCGCCGCCTCATAATATTTCATTTTCCCGAGGGCTACACCGCGATTATTCCAAGCATCCGCATATTCAGAGCGCAATTGTAAGGCTTTTTCATAGGAGGCGATCGCTTCGTGATATCGTTGTAGTTTAGTTAAAACAACACCGCGATTATTCCAAACTTCTACCCCATGACAATCGAGTTGTAAGGCGCGATCATAAGCCTGAACTGCCTCATCATAGCAGCCTTGGGTAAAAAATTTATCCCCTTGTTTGGCGTAATCCTGGGCGAGTTGAGAATTTTGTTGAGTATCGGGAGAAACAGGTTGAAGCAGTTGAAAATTTGATTGTGCTTTCAACGTTTCAAAAGACTGATCAAATTCTGTATTTTTTTGTTGAAGATGATATAAAATAGCTTGAGCGTCAGAAATCAGGGTTTCCACCTCAGACAACGCATCCGCTTTGAGACTTTCGATTTCCTGTTGAGCTAAAACAGTTTGCTGTGATAATTTAGAAAGCAGAAACCAAACCCCAAAAGCAGCTAATGTCGGAAGCACTAATAATAGAATCAGCAGCAAATTCACCACCGAAAGTGTGCGACGAAAAGCGTTATCAACTTCAGTTTGAATCGAGTTGTTAATATTCTGTGCTTCTCTAGAAACTGGCGTTTGGGCGATGGGGATAAGCGTTGGTTGTATCGAGAAAATTGAAGTCTGAGCCGCCAAAGTTAAGTTCGGAGAGAATATAATTGATACAATGATAATCCAGCCCCCAAGGGTGAATGGGTTGGGAGTTGGATCAGCTAGTTTACGGACTCGTAAAAAAAATAATCGGATCGCCGTCGAACCTTTTATAGTCTTCATAGACGACCGAGAACTCCAAAGTAGAAAACCTGCTCCCATATATTCATTCAATTTATTGATTCTGCAAGTGTAGAAATCTTATCATGTCTGAGTGGATTGAAATTGGTAAAATTGTTGCCGCCCAAGGATTATATGGTGAAGTTCGGGTTAATCCCAATACTGACTTCCCCGAACGATTTCTTGAACCCGGAACCCGTTGGTTGCTTCAACCTGGACAGTCTGAACCCCAACCGATAGAACTTTTGGGGGGTCGTCTGATTCCCGGTAAGAGTCTGTATGTGGTTGAATTTGAAGGGATTGAAAATCGAGAACAGGCGGAAGCCTTGCGGGATAGCACTTTATTTGTGTCAAAAAGCGATCGCCCCCATTTAGAAGAAAATGAGTTTTATTTAGAGGATTTGATTGGTTTGAAAGTGTTCAACCAACTCAATGAAGAAGTGATTGGGGTTGTCATCAGTTTAGTTCCGGCGGGAAATGATTTGTTAGAAGTTGAACTGTATCCGTCAGCAGTAGAAACTTCAGAAACTTTAGAAGAAAATTCTGATTCACTTTCCTCGGATGAACCCTCAACTCCCCGCAAAAAACGTCCCTCGAAACCGAAAACTGTCTTGATTCCTTTTGTTGAGGAAATTGTTCCGGTTGTCGATGTGGAAAAAGGTCGAGTTGAAATTACACCTCCTGTTGGACTCATTGATTGAATTTAGCCGTTTAAACGATATTGAATTCTTTCAAAGCGGGTAAAAAGTTGTGATTTTCGTGACTAGGGCGACTGAGTTTAATTAAGGCAAATCGCTGAACAGGTGTTAAGTTTTGCCACTGTTCAAGAGTAAGTTTAACGCCTGTTTCTTCTGATTTTTGTTGAACGGTTTCAGGAATTGTTTGACAATCTAACCAAGCTGGATTTTCCTCAACAGGTAAATCTTTGAGGGGAATATCGGTATATTTTTCGGCGAGTTGTTGTAGTAAATTCCGATAACTTTGGATGTCTGAGGGTGTTGTTGTCGGTTGTTCAACTAAGGTTTGACGTTCGGTTTGTGGAAAATGATTCCAATGGGCTAATTTTAATTTCACCCCACAGGTATCGAGTTTATAGCGGACAATCATCGGAATACAGCGCAAAGAAGCGACAAAATCATCTTCAAATTGAAAAAAATAAGTCATTCAAGTTTCTCCTCAAAAGTTAGTAATTTTGTATTATAGCGTTTCTTGTCACTGAAATCGTTGTCAAAAAGTTTAACTAAATCGTTCTCTAGCAAGGGAGACGCTTGCATTTTTTAATGATAATCATCACGATTAGCATTCGTGCGTCGAATAATCCAATAACTAATGGCTAAAGCAAATAAAGCCAACGCTAAACCCATTAAATCAACACCGCTATTCTTGTCAAGATTAAACAGAATAATTTTCCGTGCTACTGCAATTAAAGAAGTAACAATCACTAATTCTATTTGAATAACGTGTTTTCTCAGATAAGCTGAAATATTCTCTAAAAGTTCTAGTGCAATTAACAAATTTAAAAATAATCCAAAAATTTCAAAAAGAGTATTTTTAAAGATGAGATTTGGATCAAAGAGTAATTCTCTAAATAAGAAAACCAGTAAATGACCCGTAGCAGAAATAATCAAAGCCACCATCGCCAAAGAGAGAATTTTGGAGATGATGACCTCAATATTTTCTAAAAGTTCGATGAATTTTTCATCGTTAGACCACAAACGGAATAGCTGAAAACGTTTTTTGAACCGCCCCATAATTCAATTGAATCTATAAAACTCATTTAGATTGTAGCGGTTTTTGGATTTTTCACCAAGCTATTGATGAACAGTTTCAGCAATTAAACCTTCCGCCCAAGCTAAACACTGATATCCTTGTTGCGCCCAAAACTCCGAACCCCAATAGACAAAGCAACTGGTTTCACACAATAATAAGGCTCGTTTTTGTTCATCAGACAACGATGAATTTGTTGCTTGTCGTTCACAAGCTTGACTCAACCGTTCAACCGCTTTCAAAACCCCCTGGCGCAAGTCTCCTTCATTCCAACTTTGATGTCCGCCAATCCAAGATCCGCCCGTAGGTTTGAGGCGAATTTCTGTTGTCGGATTCTTAGCATAGTTATCAATATACTGGCTAACGGTCATAAAGGCAATATCCGGCCAGTGGTGTGACTCTCGAAACAGGGGAACAAAGGAATTTTTGAAATACTCAAACATCATTACATTGCCATTTTCTCCGTCAGAAGTGGGGACAACTAAAGGCGGAATATTAGATGATTTTAACGTATTTCCTCGATAGCGAATATCTTGAATACATCCATCGGTATTTTGACCACTTTGTTGACGAATTCCCATGTCAGTATCGCGGACAACACAGAGGATTCGTTCAGATTCTCCCCCAGATTCTACCACTAACCAATGCACTCGATTTTCAACTTCTGGGGTACTCCACTCTTGAGGATATTCTAAAGCAGAATGAGGTAAAATAATCCACTCATAACCGCATTTTTTTAACAAGCGAATTAATCGCAACGCCTCTGAAGGTTCCCCCGTCATTCCCATTTCTGGTAGCCAAAATCCCCGCACGTTTGAGAGTGCTTCGGTTCCAAATAAATCAGCAAAAACTCGCCGCCATTCCATAATTTGGGCTTCGTGATCTCGTTCAGGCGTTGCCGGAAAATAACAATGACTGTAAGCGGTTCCCGTAAATTCAACCGCTTCTGAATGTTCGCTTAAAACCTCTCGCCATAAACCAATCACATCCCCCATCATTTCTCCATCGACTTCGAGATGATCAAAATGACCATTACTCGAAAGTTTCGCTAATTCTTCTAACAAAACTCCAGAATAATCTACCATAATTCTAGGACTTAAACCCTCAGCTTTCAGATTCTTAACATAACGAGCCGGGTTTTTGTAGGCTTGAGCGAACCATCGAGAATTCCAACTTTCCTCGGAATTGGGTTCACTATTGAGCATTTTTTCTAAATTCCCAATCAGTTTAGCATCTGAACCGTGACCGACCCAAATTGGCGGTTGGTGCATATGCAACCAGGGAACAAATACAGCCAGAGGATTAGTATTTGATGACATCAGGAAAATATTATTGATTCTTGTACTCACAAATAGGTTAACGTCTTTTGCAGGCGATCGCGTAATTATATCAATTTATTTAACATTTTAAATATTATGTTTTGGGAAAATGGGATCGAGCTTAATTCTGTTAAACTGTTGATAGCAGACTACAAATTATAATCTATGGTTACGGGTACGGGAATTACAGATGTTATCAAAAGTTTCAGCGATTTGCAAACTCGCTTCGGTTTATATCAAACAAATCAAGATGATTTTTTTCAGGAGTGGACGGAAGATTTACCCGCTCTAAATGAGCAGGAACAAGCAGGAATAGAGCGAATAAAGCGGCGTTATGACTATCATAGAGTCGATCATTTATTGTTGGAAGGTACGGTTAATTTAATAGTCGTTTCTCCCCTGTTAGAATTGGCGGGTTTTCTCGATCCTCCGTTCCGCATTCGTTCCCCCTATGGAGTTGAATTATAACTTGATGATCCCGATGAAAAAATTAGAGGTTTTATTGATGCTTTAATTTTGCAAAATAGACTGTGGATTTTAACCGTAGAATCTAAACGAAACAGTATTCCCGTTTTAGCCGCACTTCCTCAATTACTGGCTTATATATTAGCAAATCCTCAAGCCAATTCTCCAACATTTGGTTTGGCGACAAATGGCGATGAATTTATTTTCCTCAAACTGATTAAAAGCGATACTTCACAATACGATATTTCCCGAACATTTTCTCTATTTCCCCGAAACCATGAGTTAGGTGAAGTTTTGAAAATTTTAAAATGCTTGGGACAAATTGTATTAGAATAGAGTAATGATTAATCCTATTAGTTTGTTTAAATATCTGCATATTTGGAGGTGGCATAATTATGTTAAAGACTCTAAAAATAGAAAACTTTCGAGGTTTTCAGTCCTTTGAACTTCAGCCACTCGGTCGAGTTAATCTGTTGGTGGGTAAAAACAATAGTGGAAAAACATCTATTTTAGAAGCAATTCAATTTCTATTGTGTTCTCGAACTAATCTTGAGCCTCTGTTTAAAACAATGATTGAAAGAGGAGAGTATTCTTTAACAAATGATAATATAAGAACTGAAAGAGAACTTGAGATTCGTCATCTTTTTCATGGACATGATATTGATATTGATAGCCAGTTTTCAATTTCAAGTCAGGATGAAAGTTATCAAAAAAAAGTTACTATCTCAATACATTCAATTCTCTCTACTTCCGAATTAGAAACTGATTCCGAATCAGATGAGCAGTTAAGTTATGAAAATTTATCCGCTAATGATTCAGTTGAATTGGTTAAACTTGGTTTTAATATTCGGTGGAATTACGAAAATCAAGATCCAGAAAATTGGGAGCGGCTTTTATCTTCTAATGGAGGTTTGTCTGACCGATCTATTCGTATCAATCGCTTGAGTTTATCCAATAAAAAAACACCTCCCCTCACACAATTTATTACGTCTTCATCTTTATCTATTGAAATGATGATTTCACTTTTTGATAATATTGTATTAACACCTGAAGAAAAACTGGTGTACGAAGCACTGCAAACAATTGAACCTACAATTGAACGTATTGCATCTCTTGGTTCTAAAATCTACAGATCTTCAACTTCACGGGGTGGTTTTGTTGTACTCCTTTCTGATAGACAACAACGGATACCCATTGGAAGTTTAGGAGATGGAATTTGGCGAATGTTAGGACTTGCACTGGCGTTAGCCTCTGTTAAAGGAGGAGTTTTATTAGTCGATGAAATTGATACTGGATTACATTATTCTACGATGTCTGATCTGTGGAAATTGATTTGGGAAGCTGCAAAAAAACTGGATGTTCAAGTCTTTGCAACAACCCATAATAGTGACTGTTGGACGAGTTTAGCCAGCATTGCAAATCGAGAAGATGCAGCAGAAGATGGAATTACAATTCATCGCATTGAACGGGGGAAACAAAAAAGCGTTGTCTTTACAGAAAAAGAAATCGTTATGGCTGCGGAACGGGAAATTGAGGTTCGTTAAACATGGCAAAAATACACAAAAATTTGCTTTTAGTTGAAGGCGAACAGGATCTACGAACGATACCCTATTTAATAGAAGCAAATGGAGTGAATTGGGGAACAAAAAACAACCCTATTGTTGAGATTGAGGTTTGTCATGGTGATAAAAAACTCATCGATCCGGTGTTAATTTCTACCCACCTAAAAGCATCTGGACGAGTCGCGTTAGGGATAATGGTTGATGCTGATGATAACCCTTTAGGACGCTGGCAAAGTGTCAGAAACTCCTGTCTTCCCAGTATTCCCGATCTTCCTGAAAATCTCCCCGAAACCGGACTCATTCATAACACTTCCGATGGGATTAAATTTGGAGTTTGGATCATGCCGGATAACCAAATGCGAGGAATGTTAGAGACGTTTTTAGCTTATTTGGTTGGGGATGAAAGCGAACCCCTTTGGAAATACGCTCAAGAAGTCGCCAAAGAAGCGAAGAATAAAGGCGCACTTTACAAAGATGTTCATTGTGATAAAGCCTATATTTACACTTGGTTAGGATGGCAAAATCCACCCGGAAGACCCCTACATAATGCGATTATGGAACGCATCTTAAATCCAAAACATCCCAAAGCACAAACCTTTGTAACTTGGTTTAAAACATTGTATAATTTATAATGATAAATAACGAAGGATATACAGTTAATTTAGCATTGTTTCATAAGCTTTATTATCTGCAATATCGGCTTCTGCTTTAGCAATAAGCTTGTCCAACTTTCCTGATACTAAATCAGCTTCAATTTGTTGATCCCACATCTCATCTAAATACTCTTGCAGCCAAGCGGAGAGTTGGCGAACATCATTTTCTGAAAGTTGTTTAATTGCGGCTTCAATTTCTGGTAAGGTCGTCATAGAAAAACTCGTGTTTTAGATTGACTCAATAATATTATACCAATTTGATGCACTATTGAAATAAGACTCTTAAGATAACTCTCGAATTACCCGACAAGGATTGCCAACGGCGAGAACATTTGCAGGAATATCTTTCGTTACCACACTCCCAGCGCCTATCGTTGTATTATCTCCAATTGTCACACCCGGACATATAATAGCACCGCCTCCAATCCAAACATTATTCCCAATTTTAACGGGGGTAGCGAGTTCTTTTCCGGTTAATCTAATTGTCGGATCAATGGGATGATGAGCGGCGTAAATTTGAACGTAGGGAGCGCAGAGAACATTATCTCCAATATGAACGGTATTACAATCTAAAATCACACAACCAAAATTCATATAAAAATTATCCCCTGCATAAATATGACTGCCATAATCACAATAAAAAGGAGGAGTAATAACAGCATTTTTACCGACTTTTCCGAATAATTCTTTTAAAAGGTTTTGTCGTTCTTCCAGTTCAGTTTCAGTTGTCGCATTATACAAACGAATCAGCCGAAAAGCGCGTTGATGTTCCTCCGTTAGTTCAGGATCATTTGACAGGTATAATTCCCCTGATAACATTTTTTGTTTTTCAGTTTTCATGGTAATTTGAATAAACAGCTAGGGTAGGACAATAAATCCCACCCTAAAGTTTAACATTTACTCAGCTAATACAGCCATTCCTTTTTGAACAGCCGGACGATTTTTCATCGTTTCTACCCAACGTTTTAAGTTTGGATGGTTATCTAAAGTCACGCCTAAATATTC
This sequence comes from Limnoraphis robusta CS-951, assembly GCF_000972705.2. The sequence goes on from NZ_LATL02000273.1 coordinate 13,473, forward strand.
ATAAGCAGCCACCCAAGGATAAGTCGCAATATCAGCAATTGAATAGTCTCCTGCGATGAATTCTTGCTTGGCTAATTCTCCGTCTAATACCCCAAATAACCGCAAGGTTTCCTTCTCGTATCGTTCAATTGCGTAAGGGATTTTTTCGGGTGCATAGTTGCGAAAATGACTCAACTGACCAAACATCGGCCCAACACTTGCCATTTGAAACATTAACCATTCAATTACTTTAATTCGGTTCGCTGGTTCAGAGGGCAATAACTGACCTGTTTTTTCAGCTAAATAAATCAAAATAGCCCCGGACTCAAATACCGTAATTCCTGTATCTTGATCAACAATTGCCGGAATTTTGCTATTAGGATTAATCGCCACAAACTCTGGACTAAATTGATCACCTTTTTTGATGTCAATTTTAATCGAATTGTAAGGAAGTCCGACTTCCTCTAACATAATCGCAGGTTTACGTCCGTTGGGAGTTGTAAACGTGTAAAGGTCAATCATATTTTTCTTGTGAGTGTAATGTTTTTTCAAGTCAGAGGATGAGCAATACCCATCCAAAAACAAATTAAACTGTCATCAATACTTCCGACTCATCAAGAAAAGGATAGTCTGTATAACCCCGTTCATCACCGCCATAAAATGTTGAGCGATCATATTCATTTAACGGTGCATTTAACGCAAATCGTTTCGGTAAATCAGGATTAGCAATAAATAATCGACCATAGGCGACTAAATCTGCATCACCCTGTTCTAAAACGGCTTCTCCCATTTCTCGGGTATACCCTCCTGCTGTAATAATTGTTCCGTGATAAATTGACCGAAAATGACGCGCCCCTAGCCCATTTTCATCATCTTCAATAATTTCATGTCCTTGAATTCTGGGTTCAACAATGTGGAGATAAGCCAAATTAAACCGATTCAATTCAGAGACAACATAATTAAACAAAGCCTCTAGATCCGAATCAAACATACTTCCGAAGTTACTACTGGGAGATAACCTCACCCCCACTTTATCCGCATCCCAAACGCTTGTAACTGCTTCTAAAACTTCCATCAAAAAACGCGCCCTGTTTTCGATAGAACCGCCATACTGATCCGTGCGTTTGTTGGAACCATTCCTGAGAAATTGATCCAGTAAATATCCATTAGCACTGTGAACTTCTATCCCATCAAATCCCGCTTGCATTGCATTTTGTGCGGCTTGACGATACTGTTCAACAATCATCGGAATTTCTTCTGTTTCTAACGCTCTCGGTGTCACATAGGGTTGCTCTCCTGAAAAGGTATTTACCATCCCTTCAGGGGCGATCGCACTCGGCGCTACAGGTAACTCTCCATTCGGTTGTAATGAAGGATGAGAAACCCGACCAACGTGCCACAATTGCAAGAAGATTTTTCCCCGTTGATCATGTACGGCTTCAGTGATTTTTTGCCATCCTTCTATTTGTTCGGCTGAATGAATTCCGGGTGTATTCGGATAGCCTAATCCTTGGGGTGAAATTTGGGTTGCTTCACTAATAATTAACCCCGCAGAAGCCCGTTGACTATAATAAACTACATTCATTTCTTGAGGCACATTTCCTGCTTTTGCCCGCATCCGAGTTAAAGGTGCCATCACCATACGATTAGAGAGTTTGTAAGCACCCAGTTGAACAGGTTTTAACAAGTTGAGATTGTTATTCATGGCTAAATATTGAGATGTGAAGGACAAAGTAGAGGGTTTTCAGGAAGGCTAAAATCAGCCTTCCTAGACTTTAATTAAGCGAGGGAATTTGCAGATGAAACTTGATCAACTAATTCTTGAACTTTATTTGACAAGACCGACTGATCAACCACACCATCAACTCGATAAATCACTTCTCCTTCACTGAAAAATAACAGCGTCGGAATCGCTTCAATTCGATATTGGGTTGGGAGTTCTTCATAATCGTCAATATTCAACTTGCCGACTTTTACAACTCCGTCAAATTCAGCCGCTAATCCACTAACAATTGGATTCATTACCCGACAAGGGCCACACCAAGGCGCCCAGAAGTCAACCACAACGGGAATAGGACTTTTGAGAACTTCTATTTCAAAGTTTTCATCGGTTAATGTAATATATTTTTCAGCCTCTGACATGATTCAGTTCCTCCTAAAGTTGGGGTGGGGTCTGGCTGTACCATTCCCCGTCTCAGGGTGATTATACGGCTACAGGAAGATTTTTCAATGGGGTGTGGAATGTTTTTTGGGTCTTGAGGTTTGGTATAATTTGCTTTAACAAAGCTATGAACCATCCTGAACCGTTTCTATCTATTACAGATGATTTTCTCGACCTTTATTCTGTCGGTTTTGCAGTTCTTGAGTCAAATTCATCATAATTCGCCATTTTTTGAACGATTGTTCCAGTTTTCTCAAAAAAATAGAACCCTTCGCCGTAACTCACTCTTGAAAGACGACTTGGAAAACCCGGGAATTGGTTTTTCATATTTTTAGAATAGCAATTCTGGAACGAATAGTCAAGTATTTTGATCAAATCTCCTCATTCTAAGACACAGAGGAGGATTTCGATGATCTCTTGCAAGATTTGCGGATCGGGATTAACCTTAGAAATGACCCGCAACCCTTGTAAATTACACGTCAGATAACGGGCGAGGGCTTGTAAATTCTTGTTGGCTGGAATTTCCCCTTTTTCTTGGGCGCGAGATAACGCCCTGTAAAACGCCTGTTCAATACGCTGGAGGTTCTTGGCGATCCGCTTGGCGGTATCGGGGTCATGGGGACAGAGTTCAACGGCTGTGTTCGTCACAAAACACCCCCGACGATCTGGGTCTGCAACCATCCGATCCACTAAACTCTGAAAATAATCAATAATTGCTGGCTTCGAGGCGTCTGGGGCTTCTAAACGAGCGATCGTACAACGAACCACCGTCTCATCATAATGGGCGATCGCTTCGATAAACAAAGACCGTTTATCCCCAAAAGTATCATACAGACTGCCTCGGTTAATCCCCATGCTTTCGATCAAATCCTGCACCGACGTCCCCTCATAACCATAGCGCCAGAACGTCTCCATCGCCTTTGCTAGAACTTCTTCGCGATTAAACTCCTTATGCCTTGCCATGACTTGTGTTTGGGATGAAACATCATCATTTTACCATTTTTGGAACGATTAGTTTAATATTTCAACAAAAAACTTCTGTTAAAAATCTGTTATGAAAGATACAGAAAATAGAGTCATAAATTCTCAGGAGTTGCCCGAAGTGAAAAAGATAGAAGCCCTCATCCGTCCCGTGCAGTTTGACCAAGTAGCTGCGGCATTAGTGGACGCAGGAGTTGTCGGAATGAACGTCACCAACGTGCGGGGGTATGGTCGCCAGAAAGGCCAAACCGAATCCTATCGAGGCGTCAAACACGTGATTGAGTTTCATGCCAAAGTGAAGATAGAAATCGTTGTTGAAGATGAAGCTTGTGAATTCGTTGTCGAAAAATTAATTGCTGCCGCGCAAACAGGTCAAATTGGTGATGGTAAAATATTCATCCGATCAGTTGAAGAAATTATCCGCATTCGTACAGGTGAAACCGATTTAGAAGCACTTTAATTAATCATAATTGTGTAGGGCGGGCTTTTACAGTTTACAGTTTACAGTTTACAGTTACCAGCTTTTACAGTTTACAGTTTTTACAGTTTACAGTTATTAGTTATTAGTTGTCACTGTTTACTGGTTACTGTTCACTGTTCACTGTTTACTGGTTACTGTTCACTGTTCACTGTTCACTGTTTACTGGTCACTGTTCACTGTTTACTGGTTACTGTTCACTGTTCACTGTTTACTGGTCACTGTTCACTGTTTACTGGTCACTGTTTACTGTTCACTGTTGTAAACCTCTTGCAAGATAGCCTGCCAGATTTTTGTTAACGACGGTTTAACTCCACCCGTTCACCATAACGCAGCAACATCTCCAAACTCGCTAATCGATTATCCCAACTTTCAACTTGATAGCCTTGTTCTAAAGCTTGCAGACGCATTGAACGTTGAAACAGATCTCGAAACCCAGTCAGTAAACGTTGAGCATTGTTGAAATTTTCCGCCGAAGGATTGCTTGCCAATAAATTCAACGCTTCCGCCAATTCCTCCGCTTTTTTATCCAAGGTTTCCAGTTCATTCTCTCGAATCCATAAACGGTCATTTGCTAATAGAAAACTCCATTCCCGTTTCAAAGCCGTATACCGTTCAGCCGCAGCTACAAACGGTTGACGGTAGGGAATCGCGCTCGAACGACAACTTTGATTCGCACATCCCTGAGTGCGGCGAAAAAAGGCTTGTAAATGATGACCAATCGTTTCAACGGCAAAAATAGAATACCCACCCGTAGATAAATCTCGTAACGCCTGAATCTGATCAATCGCCACAATTTCAGGAAGATCCAGTAGCTTCACCGACGGCACAATTAACGTCGCACCCAGACGGTTAGAGTTCGTTAGAGGCTGAGTAATGCGCTGTAAACGGTTCGTATCCAGAGAATAGGTCATGGGTACAACTAAATCGACTTCGTTCTGTTCCGCCCAAATCTCCCAATGTTGTTGAATCTTGCGAATACGTTCCTGTTCAGGATGGGGAAATACCGCCACCGAGAAAATGACATCAGGATATTGCTGTCGCAAGAACTGAGACACTTCCTTGACCATCATATTCACCTGTTCAACTCGGAAGTTAACCCACTGAGACCACAACTGAGTATCTCTCGGGCTAACCGATATCGGATCAACCCCAGTTAACTGACGAAACTGTTCTCGTCCAGCAGTACCATAACCAAAGGTAAAATTGCGATTCGGATCTTGGAAGGGATAGCGAATATAGTCAAGTTGTATGCCATCAACATCATAGTTGTAGACAATCTCTCCAACAAGCCGCAAAATATAACTCCGAACTTCCCGATTTGCCGGATCGAGATAAGCTTTACCATCCCGTTCATGCCAAACTCGACCCTGACTATCCCGATTTGCCCAGTCAGGATGAGCAGTCAGAACAGGCCCTAAATAGCTATTGGGCTGGTTCACTAAGGCATTGTGACGTTGATTGGCTGTGGCAAACGTCCACAACCAAGCGTGGAGTTCCATCCCCCGTTCGTGAGCCAATTTAACACCACTGGCTAAAGGGTCCCAACCCCGAGTTAACGGGTTTTGTTGCGGTGCAACTCGTGAAGGATAGACAGGATATCCGGCATTAACCGTTTCAAAGAAAATAGTATTGATTCCGGCCTGTTCAAGTTGGTCAAAGATTTTTGCCAGTCCCGCTTCATTCCGTGCCTTGACAATAGTACCGCGATCCAACCAAACCGCTCGAATTTCAGCCCCCGCCCGTTCCCCATCAATGGGATAATTTTCCCAGAGTTTTTTCCGAGCTTCTAACCATTGTTGTCGGGCGGCAGCCCAGTTTTGTTGGGCGACTAATTGCGGAAAGTCCTTGAGAACCTGTTGTACATAGGCGATCACCTCGTTTGCCGATTTATTATCAATGGTATTCGTTTGAGCCACTTCGTTGAGTTGAGTCGAAGCAACTTTTAGACTCACAGGTGTACTACTAGAATTCCCAGCAACCAGGGCATTTTCAAACCGTCCTAACAGGTTCATCAATTCCTGTCGCATGGTGACTGCCATCACTTCATCGATGGGGTCGTTTCCTTGTGTAACATTTAACCCAGCAGGAGCGACTTGATCAGACGGATCAATAAAGGTTTCCGGTACACCTGGAGTTGAACCCGGTGATAAAGTTGATATCAAAGATGATCCTCTACTAGAAGCTGCCGGAGTTGGCGGAACTTCTGGAGATCTCGGAGTTTGTCTATTATCCGGTTGTTGTCGAGAGTTGCGACTGTTTGCTGTCCGTTGGCTGGTTGTAGAGCGATCGCCATCAGTCTGTACAGGTGCTGTATTACTGTTGCGATTATTTCGTTCAGCGTTGCGATCGCGATTACTCACTCTCGGCTGATTTGAAGTATTATTCCTTTCAGAATTGCGATCGCGATTACTCACTCTCGGCTGATTTGAAGTATTATCCGCTTCTGAGTTGCGATCGCGATTACTCACTCGGGGTTGAACTGGAGACGAATTTGAGGTATTATTCGCTTCTGAAGAATTGCTCGGATTGGTAAAAGCAGGTTGAACTGGAGTTGGAGTATTTGCCGTAAAAGTATTATTAACACTGCCCCCATAACGGTTAACAGCCGCTTGTAACCAGACAGCATCGGTATCTGCTGCCCCTTCACTACTTCCCCAACGCCAACCGATGTAAGTTGCACTGCGAGTTGTAATCACCGAGGGTGAACCGCCACTTCCCTGCCAAGTTCCGGCGGTGTAGCTTTCCAGACTCGAGGGAATTAGCACACCCCCATTAACAATACCCTCAGTTGCAACAGTCGGCGACCATTCCGTTAAGTCACGACAGATTTGTTCTCGACAGCCACTTTTTTTCGCTTCCGGTTGAGCAGGGCCACTGAGAGGAAAAGCCCAATAGGAACCTAAAAGTGTTCTCAAAAGTTGACGGGCTAAGGGGGTTGATTTATGACCAATCGGCCCACTAGCGATTAATTTTCCCCCTTGATTAACCCATTGTTGTATGACCTTGACCTGTTCTGTTTTCAAGACTTCTACATTCGGTAAAAACAGAACTTGAATACCTGCTAAATCCGTAATACTACGAATATTATCGAGATCAACAGTTGTATAATTTACCTGGCTTGCTTTCAGCCGCCCTTCAATCTGGCTCCAATCGGCTGCACTGTCAGAGCGAACCACTCCCAACACTGCACCCGCTATTGCGGTTGATGAACGTAACACCCAACAACCGATTAATGTACCCGCCAGAGTGCCAACTAAAGCCTGTGTGAGAAAAGATAGCGAGTGCTTCTGAATCATTGATCTGTTAATTTAATGCGTTGACGACGTTCCCTACCTCACGATTGCGCGTTTGTCAACCCTCATTTCAAAGGATGACGCTTCAAATTTGATGCTCAGTCCCCTTATTGGGTCAACTTCATCATAAAAAGCACCCCAGTCACAGAAATCTTAGATAAATCTTCACTATTCTACAAGGATTTGGGCAAGTGGGGAAGAGATCGTATTTTAACTTGCTCTTTTTACTCAAAATGTTAAATCAGTTGACATCCTCCACCTCCAAATCAAAAGATTATGGAGGTGGATTCCCATCATCACTGACGGGGTTTCCTGGCTCTACGAGCAACCTTGCTTTTCGGGATTTCTCCCTCTA
>NZ_LATL02000274.1 GCF_000972705.2 Limnoraphis robusta CS-951
ACTGGGGAGACTCACCCCTCTGGAGTAGGTTAGGAAACTAGCTTGCTGTAAGGGTTGTCAATGAATCAGTAATCCAAAGCCGTGAGGCTTGGAGAATCCCCTTTCTTTAGAAATGGGGAGTATGTCAAACCCGCGAAGCCTTTCCAGAAGACTGGGCAAGGACTCACAATAACTTGGCAAATGCCTACCTTAACCGCATTCGCGGAGAAAAAGCCGAAAATTTGGAAACGGCGATCGCATTCTACCAAAAAGCCTTGAAAGTTCGCACCCGCGAAGCCTTTCCTCAAGACCATACCGACACTTTATTCAATTTGGGACTTGCCTACCAAGATGCCGAGAAATGGCAAGATGCTTATGATACCTTCTGTGATGCTATCTATACTACCGAATCTTTGCGAGAGGAGATTTTGTCGGGAGATGAAAGTAAACAGAAACTTGCTGAAGAATGGACCAAGCTTTACGTCAACATCGTAAAAACCTGCCTGCAACTGAACAAACCCATCGAAGCCCTAGAATATGCCGAACGCAGTAAAACTCGCAACCTAGTTGAACAAATCCTCCTCCGCGACTCCGACAATATTTTCCCACCCGATGTTGCTGACAAACTTGCCCAACTCCGCGACGATATTGCCAGCGCCCAATACCAAATTCAACAGGGTCAAGTTGAAAATTATCAAGAATTAGCCCAACGTCTGCAAAATTTGCGACAGCAGCGTAACCAATTGCAGGATCAATATCTTCCCGTTGGTTATGGTTTCCAGTTCGATACATTCCAGCAAATTCTCGATAGCGAAACTGTGGTTATTGAGTGGTATATTCTCCGTGAGACCTTCCTCGCTTTCATTATCCTTCCGCCTTCATCGGATAGTCGAGGAGTTGAAGGTATCGTTCCCCCCTCTACTTCTAGGAGAGGGGCTGGGGGAGAGGTCATTGTCTGGCAGTCTACTATTGATGATTTTGAACAGTTAATTAATTGGGCAAATACCTACCTCCAAAATTACTACACTCAACGAGACTCTTGGCGTAACACACTCACCGACGAACTACAAAAACTTGCTGATATTCTCCATCTCGATGAACTCCTCGCCCATCTTCCCGCTTCCTGTCAGCGACTCATTCTGATTCCTCACCGCTTCCTACATCTGTTTCCATTACACGCTTTACCTGTTAAACCAGAGACAGCCAACCTATTTCTTCAACCCGATCCAAAAGGGCGCAAGCCTTGCACCCCTACGGAGGAATATGCCGAAACAGAACCCCGTTACCTACTTGATATTTTCCCCAACGGTGTTAGTTATGCCCCCAGTTGCCAACTATTACAACAGGTTCAAACCCGTCAGCGTTCAGATTTTGACAAGCTGTTTGCGGTTCAAACACCGACTCCTGATTTATATGAAAAATACGAAAAGGATTTAGGTGCAGTTGGGGCGATTAAAAAACAGTTTTCCCATAGTAATATTCTCAGAAAAGGAAAAGCCACCAAAGCGGCACTATTACCCACAAATACAAATACACAAACCCTGACTCCACTAGAAGATCTAAAATCGGCTCATTGTCTATTTTTCTTCTGTCATGGTTACTTTAACCCAAATTCTCCCCTAGATTCAGGGTTGGTGCTTGCTGACACTAACCTCACTCTAGCAGAAATTATCGCCTATTTTCGCCTGGAAAACTGTCGTCTGGTGACTCTTTCAGCCTGTGAAACGGGAATTCCTGATGTCAACAATATCAGCGATGAATATATTAGTTTACCCTACGGTTTCCTGTTAGCGGGAAGTACAAATGTTGTCAGTAGCCTCTGGACAGTTGATGCCACTGCTACCGCTTTATTGATGATAAAATTTTATGAAGAACTCCAGCAGCAAGACAATATTGCTCTTGCCCTGAGAACGGCTCAATTTTGGCTACGAAATACTACCATTGAAGGTTTTCAAACTTGGGTGAGTCAATCAAAGCTTAGTCTGAATTGGCAAGTTATGTTAGAAGAATACTTGAAAAATCGCAAACAAGAAATGGGTGCAACTGCAAAACTGTTTAATTCCCCTGATTATTGGTCTGCATTTTGTATTGTTGGAAAAGGAGAATAATTCATGTCTATATACCTCGCTAGCACTCAAGCATTCATCAATCTGTATGAAACGGGAATTATTTCTCAGGAATCTTTCAATCAAGTCTATCAGCAAATTCAAGATTTAGAAGACGACGAGGATATTGCTGAAACTATTGAAGTTTGGTTAGAATCTCCAAATAACAGTCAACTTTTGAAAGCTTATAAAAATCAACTCAGAGAACTCACGGCTTCAACTTATTTAGAATCAGGGAAAACATTAGGCATTGGTAATACAAAATCACCAACGCCAGTAGGAGAACCTAACCCAACTAGCCGAGAATTATTAGACAATATTATGATTAAAAATAAACCCTCGGCTGATGATAATTCTCAATCGAGTTCATCGAGTACATGATCGGTTCAATCTACAGTGTGAAAATCGATCTAAAATTCACTCAGGAATTAAAGAGTATTGAAGAATGATAAATCTATTGAGTTGAGCAATTTTCTTGTGAAAAATTTTACCATAAGTCTCTTTGCGTTTCACCTCTGTCAAAGCTTTAATAATGCTTTAGATGAAGTTGATGATGAAGCTTCAATATTATGGGAAAATCTGGCTAAATTAGGAGACGAAGTGTTTCCTTTTCATGAACTAAAAAATTTGCGATCTCATCTAAAATGCTATACTGAAAATACCTATAAGCCCGCAAAAAAAGAGCGAGAAGAATACAAGCTAACATATCGTGATGATATTGACTTGGGGAGTATTCCTACAGCAGAAGGTTTTCAAATTCATGGTAATCTCCAAGCGTTTCGCCTCCATGATACCTATGCGGCTGATTTAACTTTATCTCTCGATCCAACTCAAGAAATTAATATTCCTCAGCTTCAAGTCTTCAAGCCAAAATCTCTACTCCCTACTATCATTCAAGCGAATTTAGGACAAACTCTTTGGCTATATGCTGAAGTCGATCTCACTGAAAGTGAATGTGAGGAACTTGCAAAAAAATGTGCAAATGCTTTATTAGCAGAAACAGCCCTTAACCCAAAGTTAGAAAGTAAAGGAAATTTATTTGGTAGTTTATTATTTGAGTTTAAGCTGATAGCTTTTAGCGACTCTGATCGCTTAAATCAGCAATATCATCTTTTGGTATTATTGAATAATCAACTGAGTTCAAGTATTGATAGATTAGGTGAAGGCTATGACTGGTTATTAACCCTACTTTGCTGTTATCATAAAATTCACTTTATCTCTTTGGAGGCTGACACAAGTTATCAACAAGCCAGACAACTCTACAGCCAATTAAAAGGTATTTTGGATGAATTTCCTGACTGCATGAAAAATAACGACAGAAAAATTAGTCTAGAAAAATTAAAGCAAACCTTGATACAACTACCCGAAAATATGGTAAAATATAGTCAGTGCTTGAGCGATATCAAAACTTATTGTACATCCCTAGATACTAATATAAAAAATTACAAAAGCTGCTTAGAAAAGCTCAAAGAGTTAGGAGAAATTCCTCAATATTGGCAAGAGTTTATTCAACAAAGTGGCGATCGCGATCTGCGCCAAATCCAAACTCATCTCAACTATCTTTCCCCGACACAAGCAACTTTACCAAAAATTGCCGCACACGCCCCTACCTTCAGGTATGGGGATATAAGGCTCTTTCTAATGCTATAATAACTCTACTGGCAGGGTATTCAACCAGTTGAAAAACCCAGCATCTAATCGATGCAATGAACCTTGAAAACTTAAGGTACGGGGTTCTTGCTCTGAATGCTTTGGCCATATAAAACCTTAAAGCACCAAGTACAGAGAATCAAGCATTTTTTTCTCAAGTACGGTAGGGCATACCGAAACTATCTCTGAAATGAGATGAACGACTGGGGAGACTCACCCCTCTGGAGTTGATTGGGAAACCAGTATGCTGTAAGGGTTGTCAATGAATCAGTAATCCAAAGCCGTGAGGCTTGGAGAATCCCCTTTCTTTAGAAATGGGGAGTATGTCAAAACAGTCAATTGATACGATTCGGGGTATAGTAGAAATTGAACAAGCGGAGATCGATCGCTTTAGCGAAGGTGCCGCCCAAAACCGCCAACAACGCCTAGAACTCCTCGTTACCGTCGTTAGTACCGGATTAGCTGTTAGCGGGATTTCTTCCCAAGTTGCCAACGAACCCGCGATTACCATTCTCAGCCAATGGTTTCCCGGCTACTTTTCCCCCAATCCCCAACCCACATCACCTGACTATCTGTTTTCTAGTTTTTCTCCCGTCGCCTTTCACCTATTTTTAGGGATTCTGGTTGCGATTCCCTTTGGTGCCATCGTTTGGAGTTTGCAAACGAATCTGATCGGAAAAATGGTTCGGGTTCTGAAAAAATCCTAGAGCGTTATCGATGCAATAAAATGTTACTTTCAAACCAAAGGGGACAAACGCCGTTGCTGAGTGCAATTTATCTATCTTCGCCTCACTTTTCCCTGGCGACCGTCTGAAATTTGATCGGATGCGATCGCACCTGATGATACTCTATATAGAAGCATTCAAATCATTAATATAAAGTAAAGTGAAGTTGAAATGAGTGAATCGACCCCAATTCCCTATCTGTTGCGGGCTGCGCGTGGAGAACAGTTAGACCGCCCTCCCGTATGGATGATGCGACAGGCGGGACGCTATATGAAAGCCTATCGAGATTTGCGCGACCAATACCCTTCTTTCCGCGATCGCTCTGAAAAAACTGACATCGCTGTTGAAATCTCTCTACAACCCTATCGCGCTTTTGCTCCCGATGGTGTGATTTTGTTCTCGGATATTCTCACTCCTTTACCGGGAATGGGGATTAATTTCGATATCATTGAAAGCAAGGGGCCGATTATTGATCCGCCCATCCGCAGTTTATCTCAAATTGAACAACTTTATCCCCTTCAACCTGAAGAATCTCTGCCGTTTATTCGAGAGATTTTACAAACTTTGCGCCAAGAAGTCGGAAATAACGCCGCAGTTTTGGGGTTTGTTGGCGCTCCCTGGACGTTAGCCGCTTACGCGATTGAAGGAAAAAGTTCTAAGGATTACACTGTTATTAAAGGTATGGCATTTTCTGAACCGGAAATGCTGCATCAACTCCTCGGAAAACTCGCAGATTCAATTGCAGTTTATGTTCGCTATCAGATTGATTCTGGCGCTCAAATTGTCCAAATGTTTGACTCTTGGGCAGGTCAATTAGCCCCTCAAGATTACGAAACTTTTGCTTTACCCTATCAAAAACGAGTCGTTGATTTGGTGAAGCAAACGCATCCCGATACACCAATGATTTTGTATATTAATGGTAGTTCGGGAATATTAGAACGGATGTCAAAATCCGGCGTTGATATGATTAGTGTAGACTGGACTGTAGATATGGCAGAAGCGAGAAGTCGTATCGGTCATCATCTGGGAGTTCAAGGAAATATTGATCCTTGTGTTTTATTTGGTTCAAAACAGCTAATTCGCGATCGCATTTTAGAAACCATTCAAAAAGCAGGAAATCGCGGTCATATCCTTAATCTCGGACATGGCGTTTTGCAAAAAACACCGGAAGAAAATGTTGCCTATTTCTTTGAAACTGCAAAACAAGCAGACCAATTGTTAGCAGTTCCTGTTTAAATTTAAAAGACTGAAGAATGACGGGTAGCATTTTCGAGTTGAGTCTAAAATCTATCCGTTTATTCTTTCATTTCTTCTATGACTAAACGAATTTTAATCACTGGGGCGAGTGGCTGTATTGGTCACTATATTGCTGAAATTCTGATTCAACAAACGGATTATGAATTGTATTTTTTGGTTCGTAACCCGGATAAATTGGGGTTTGATTTTAAAGCCCGTTCAGGTATTTTTATTATTCAAGCTGATCTGCGAGATATTCAACAATATAGCGAACTTTTACCCATGATTAATATAGCCATTTTAGCGGCGACTTCTTGGGGAGGAATTGAGGAAGTTTTTGAGGTAAATGTTAATAGTAGCTTGCGGTTAATTCAATCTCTCAACCCAGAAGTTTGTGAACAAATTCTCTACTTTTCAACGGCGAGTGTTTTGGGTCGAGATAATCAAATGTTAAAAGAAGCTGGAGAAATGGGAACCGATTATGTTCGTTCAAAATATGAATGTTTGCATCAATTATTAAACCTTCAACAAACCTTACCGCCTTTAAGAGTATTATTCCCAACCTTTGTATTTGGAGGAGATACAAATAAACCCTATTCTCATCTATCTTCAGGTTTACCGGATGTGATCAAATGGCTAGATTTAATTCGCTGGTTAAAAGCAGATGGCGGTTTTCATTTTATTCACGCCGAAGATATCGCTAAAGTTGTTTTTTATTTTGTTAATCATCCTCCCATTTCATCACAAACAGAACAGATTATTTTAGGAAATCCAGCGATTACTGTTAACGAAACTGTTGAAGAAATTTGTAAGTTTTATCATAAAAAAATCTATTTTCGCTTTAATTTATCTCCTGTACTTACCAATATTATCATAAAAGTGTTTAAAATTCAGATGGCAGATTGGGATAGATTTTGTTTAAACTATCGTTATTTTACCTATCAAAACCCCGTTAATCCGTCTGTTTTTAACGTTCAACCCTCTTATCCAACACTTACAGAGGTATTAAAGTAGAGTTCAAAGAAAAATAGGAAAAATTATTCCTAACTTTTATTCAGTACCCGGATTTTTTAGCAATCATTTTCGACTGCTATACAACACGATCAAACATTAACTAGGTCTTTACTATACACTTCACGCCCTATAATACTTGCTGCTAAATCCTACAGACAGCGATGCTCCCTCATACTGACAAGATACACTGATCTTTAACTTTCTCTTATGATCGTAGTAGGTATGAAAGTGCGTTTGTTTGCGGACTAGTTCTAATTCGGATGGATTAATGCTTAATACTCCTAAGATTGCCTCAGAATCGAACGGGCGGCTCTGACTCCAAGGCGCAGTCTTTTTTAGTTCAACATCCACATAGTTAATAAAATTTCCTTCTGCTTCCAACAACATATGAGATTGTTCAGAGTCAATGATAATATTGCCTACTTCATTGGGTTTTCCGCCCACTGCTCTTGCTGCATCGGCGATAGACATCCCAATATACTGAAAAGGACGGTGGAAGGGTGCGCTCAGTACATATAGTCCAGAATTGATAGCCCTATTTATGGCATCTGCAAGTGTTAATGTCCCAAGATAATCACCATTTTTAGGAGTAGCCGATGCCAGTGAATTAACTATTGAAATTAGTTGAGTAGGTAAGGCGTTTATATCTTGCCCAAAACAGTTTTGTATAGGAACTGGGATTGAAACTGTTTGTTGTTCTTGCCAGTTTTTATTAAGTGAACTGAGAAAGTCCTGGGGGAAAGACCAATAAAATACACTGCTTTGACAATCAACAATAATTAAGAATGTTGGATTCGGCTGAAGTAGCCAATAATTGAGAGTTGTTACCTTGATTGAAACCGTGATCGAATTATCTTTTAGTTTAGCTTCTTCTTTCCCTTTACATTGAATATTGAACAACTTTCCAGTTGGGTTTTCTCCCTGCATGATTTCACAGATGAAGTCTATACCGAGGTCTCTATCTTGAGGAACAGGAATAACATTGCAAAATTCGGCAAAAACAGAACTGAGGAGGTCAGCGGCACTTGTACCGATCCTCTGAGACTTAGTACGTTTAGGTAATTTGGTCATCACGATGCCAAAGATTTTCCCACAATTTTAACTCAACTGCTACCTATGGAGAGAAGTAGGTAAGAGCAGGAATACTGACCACCAAACAGGGTCTAACTTTTGCAACATAGCCCAGATCAACAAGCCAAACTTCGCCCCGTTCAGGACTACTCATAATCTGCTTCTTGCTGATCGAGTGTTAAGAATAACTCCTCAGCATTTAAAACCAAGTCTTCATCTGTTAATGGTGGAAAATCCAAATGGACAAGCCGCCTCAAAATTTCTACCGCAACCTCAAGTTGCTCTGCATCAGGTAAGCGATCAAAATTATTAAGAATCTCTTGTGCTAAAACAGTCATAAATTTTAAAGCTGGATCTATTTAGACGTTAGCACAGGTGCTAGAAACCTAGCAGGCTGTTCTGTTTAATCAAATTATACCTTAGATTCGCGCCTTGCTTTTACTGCCCGCAGTTTTTCCCAAGCAGCTTCGGTTCCGGTTTGGGGGGTTGTGCTGTTATAGCACTACGCAAATTGGTTAGGACATTTTTAGATTCTGAAACCCTTTCATAGTCTGCTGTTCCCTGTTCCCCGTTCCCTGTTCCCGATTCAAGTAGCGCTATATGATAATCAAGCAAAGTTTTCATGGGTACACGAGTTCCAACAAAAAGAGGGGTTCCACCTAAGATGTCAGGGTCACTCTGAATAACACGCGCTGCGGTTGTCATGTCAGTTATCCGGTAGCAGGAATTACTCTGATTTTAGCCGATCTTCAAACACAACACTAACTAAGCTTATTCCTATTGATGTGTTTCCATATAAACTCGTAGTAATTGATTAATTTGTTTTTGATAGTCCTGTCCTTGAGACTTAAACCAATCTAATACATCGCTATCAATTTGAAGTGTAATTTGAGTTTTAGCTTCTTCTACAGGTGAACGTTTTTGTATCACTGCATTTGCAAACATTTCTGGCGTAATCTCTGGACAATCTGAAAAATCAATGTCTTCATCAGTCATAGCATCCAGTCGTTGCCAATCAGTTTGAGAGTTGATCGAAGTAGACTCGTTGTTCATATTTTGTCGCTTTTCTTGCAGAAATAATGCGGGTACAATTCTCACGCTCTGTATGGACAACAACAATAACGCGCCCTTGCAACAAACCCAGTGTCACAAAACGCTGTTCTTCATAATTATAGCGATTATCTTCAACCGTTACCGTATCTCCATCAAACACTGCTAGAACGTCAATAAAATCAATTCCATGCTTGCGAAGATTGGCAAGGCGTTTTGCTTCATCCCATTCAAACTCCATCACTAAACAACCGCTACACTTGCCTTCTGTTAATTATAGTGGCTTCTTTAATATTTTGCCTATCTACTGTTTCTAACTCTCCATCAAATACTTTTATTCCAATACTCTAAACCCGTTACTATTATGTCTTCTAACCACTGCTTGAAACGTTCTACCAAATTATCTTCTTCATCTGCATAAGAAAACTGAAACGGAGAATCTGTTAAAGACTGAATCTCACTAATATTCCGCTCACCTTCTTCAGAATCATCCCGGTGATAAGCACAGGCAGTACATACAAGTAGTCCCCGGTATTCATGCCCGAGAACGTGGAACGAAAGAAGAAGCAGCGTAGTTGATTTTTCTACATCAATAACTAATTGAATCCAAGTGTGATAGTTCCGAAGATTGGCAAAGTATCCCAACTGTTTAGCTGTTTCGACAACTTGGTAACGATGGTAATATGAGTGAGGATCACCAACAGGGGCAGAAATTGTAAAAACTTGTGCGTCATCTACAAAATTCTGAACAGATAGCTTAATTTCATCAGCAATATCTTGTAGACGATTAACAGCTATATCAAACAAACTTGAAGCGAAGCTTTCTGCTTTCTTGCACCTTTCCTGAATAGATGCTGACTGATTTTGTTTTATTTTTTCAGCAATAGAAGAAATGATAACTTGAGTTCGTCGCGCCTCTGATAAAACTTGTTCTGATAGCCCTAGACTTCTTAAAAAAGCTTGCTTTTGACTTTTAGCAAATAGATTAATCAGACTCGATAGATTACCTTGATCCGCTTCTTCCAAAGCGGCTATATAGACTGCTCGATCATCACGAGTAAGAACCAAAGGAAACCAACTGGCTTGGATAAATACTAAACTAGCTAAACACCGAGCAACACGACCATTCCCATCTTGAAAGGGATGAATTTGAGTAAATCGATGATGCAACCATGCAGCTTCAATCTCAGGAGGAACTTTTTGATCGTGATGTTGATGATGTAATGTAATTAGTCTATCCATCTCAGATGCAACCTGTTCAGGAGGACAATATTCGTGAACAGAACCATCTGGTCGCAGAGGATTATTAGGTTGACGTTTCCAGTCGCCTTGTATTAAAGAAACAGGAAATATCTTTCCTGTCAGTGAGTCTAAAGCTTCTGTACTATCCTGACTCTGAGTTAACAGTTGATGTAACTGCTTGATATAGAAAGTTGATAGTGTTCTTTGTCCACCTACAAAGTCAAATAGACCTTCAATTGCAGACTCTTGATCTTTAATAAGGGAAACCACCTGTTTAACTGGACGATCTGTTGCTCCATGAGGAATTAATGCCTCGTTAATTCCCTGTTCAATTAACAAACGAGTAATACCGCGATCTATTGTATATAAACGCTCAATGATTCCAGTTTCAATTGCTATTTCTCTACGCAGTTTCTCACTGAAAGCTTGGAACTCTCCAGATTGACGTAGACGATCTGCTTGCTCGTTCCACACCGTTACAAGAGGTGGCAACTCAGAACTTGCTAGATTTTTCCAGGTTGAAGGTAAATCTTCTATGGGTTGCCACAGCATAAATTTTTGTTGGCAAAGGTATTTCGGATATTGTAACATCTTGTTTTTCAAAGGTCGTCAAACTGTCAGCATTTCCTTTGCTAATTTAAGGGCTGCGATCGCTTGAGAGCGCTTAACACTGGGAAAATGATCTAAAAATTCATCGAGTGAATCACCTGCTTGGAGATAATCAAGCAAAGTTTTCATGGGTACACGAGTTCCAACAAAAACAGGAGTTCCACCTAAGATATCAGGGTCACTCTGAATAACACGCGCTGCGGTTGCCATGTCAGTTATCGGGTAGTAGGAATTACTCTGATTTTAGCCGATCTTCAAACACAACACTAACTAAGCTTGTTGTTATTGATGTGTTTCCATTCTGCTTTAGACAGTATTCTGCACGAGCCATTCCATGACTTCTTGTGCGTTTTTGTCGGGTGGGAAAACGGGATAAAAGACTTTAACAATTTGTCCATTATCTGCAATTAGGGTGAGTCGCTTAATTAATCGCTTGCCCTCTACTTCATTTGCTTCATCCTATTCAAACTCCATCACCACCAAACAACCGTTACACTTGCCTTATTGTAACTACAGTTGGTCGTTTTCAACTCAAGGGAGGTTTAATATCTGATAATCGTCGTTCAACAAATTCCGCTCATTGCTTCCATCGAGTCAACCCATCCGTTTCCGAAGAATCAACCCAGAAAACTAACAATCAACTCATCCGTTACCAGATACACCCTTAACTTAACCCAAGTTTAACACAAATTTAAAGTAGAGTTGCTATGCTTATTCTGCTTGACTTTGTAAAATTTTAGTATTTCCATGTGGGTTTTCAATCATTTATCAAAGATTACTATCCTCACCCTGAGTAGCTTCTGGCTTTGGAGTTCTATTGCTGTTGCGGAAGTTAATGAACGTCATCTCACCATTGATGCTAACACTCCTTCCTACAATGTGTTAGTTCAAAAAGCAGAAACATTAGCCAAACAATCTATCGAACAAGCCTTTAAAGAAAACTCAACCCTTGAAGCAATTACAATTATGATTCTCGGTGAACGAGGTGGTCAAACTGTTCCTATTTTAAGAACTCGAGTCACTCGAAGTCAATGGCAAGCAAACAGCGATGTTTCCGAGTGGACCAGATATTTTCCCCCATCACAGTCTCTACTCGGTTATAGAAATAATACTCCCACTCAGTCCACCTCACGTTCTGTTTCCCCAGGGAGAACCCCACCTCAGCCAACCGCTCAACCGCCTCGTTCTCAACCGTCAGCTTCTCCTGTTCCCCCGCCTCCCCCTCAACCCACTCAGACAACCGCTCAACCGACTCAGAGCAA
>NZ_LATL02000275.1 GCF_000972705.2 Limnoraphis robusta CS-951
GAATCTGCAAACTATCAAGAAGAACGAATTTCTCCGAGTGTCAACCTTCTGAGAAAATGGACTTATAACTTCTTACAAACTCAAGATTAAAAAGACATCCGAAAAAATCAGTATTTTTCTGATAAAACCAGAGAAAAAACACCTGATATTTTCTGTAATGACAATCAGAAAAAAGCCAAATATCGTATAAAAAGAAAGGTAATATAACCTTTTCCGCAAACAGAAAAAACAGATTCACAGGGTCATCTACTGAAAATCTACACCTTGAGTCATATCAACAGATTGGTAGGGTTCAGGGGGTAGATATTTTCCCAATGTAAATCAATAACGATCTTTGCTAGGTTTGAGTTTCATTTCGGAAAATCGCCATTAAGTTACTTTACAAAAGAATAGTTGGTAAGCTAAAGGAATAGAAAGAATGAAATAGTTATTCAATTCGGATTTTCAAAATAGAAATCAACAGTTAATATTTATCAGTTTTCATCCCCATAATTTGATCAGCAATCTCATCGGCTACAGGCATTACCGACAAACGATTTCCTCGTCTCACTAATAATAAATCATCGGGTGTAAACTCTTGTTTGAGTTGAGCGAGGGTAATAATACTCGGAAATTTTTTAACAAATTCCACTCGAACCGTTTGCCAACGGGGATTGACTGGGGTAGATTTTGGATCATAATATTCACTATTGACATCAAACTGAGTCGGATCAATAATCTCGCTTTCTATCACCTGTACTAATCCTGTAATTCCAGGATGTTTTGTGTTAGAATGATAAAAAAAAGCTAAATCTCCCCGAGCCATTTTCAGTAAAAAATTCCGAGCTTGATAATTGCGAATACCATCCCAAATACAGGTTTTTTCCTGCTGCATCTGNTCATAATATTCACTATTGACATCAAACTGAGTCGGATCAATAATCTCGCTTTCTATCACCTGTACTAATCCTGTAATTCCAGGATGTTTTGTGTTAGAATGATAAAAAAAAGCTAAATCTCCCCGAGCCATTTTCAGTAAAAAATTCCGAGCTTGATAATTGCGAATACCATCCCAAATACAGGTTTTTTCCTGCTGCATCTGTTCAATGCTATAAACATTGGGTTCAGATTTAATTAACCAATAATTCATAATTCAATGGGTTGTAATCTGAAAAAGAATTCGGGTGTTTGACTTACAGTTATCAATTTCATTGAGAAGAATCAGTTAGAGGTTTTCTTCAATCTTGAAACTCGATTAAATAAAATTTACGGTTTCATAGGTTGAACTTATAATAGTAGCCGAATCGAAATTTTAACCTCGAATTCTAATCATCGTAAAATATCTCTATCCCAATTGTCAATTTGAAATAATTTTAGTTGGACAAAATATCTTTCCGCTTTTGGACAAACCAAGTCAAGCCCAGATAAACCACCAGATGTAAAATTAACATCCCCCAGTTTAAGCCCAAATTTTGCCAGGTGGGGTCATAAACCAGTGAAGGTTCAACGGGTTGAGGTACCGTTGTCCCATCCGGTAACGCTACAGGTTGAGGAATTAACGCATTGACATTCACCAAGGAAGCATAAGCCCCAATAGACCAACGACTTAACATTAACCAAGACACAATTCGCCCTAAGCCTTCCATCTTAAATAAAACCCCAGAAAAGATAATTTGTGGGAGTAAAATCAACGGTAAAGCACTATTGGCTTGAGAACTATTTTTCACCATTGCTGATACCATTAACCCCAAACTCATACAACTTATTAGGGTTAAAAAACTCGTGATGCTGACTCCCAACTGCCAGGATATTAACTCAGAAGCGGGATGTTGGAAGCAAACTAAAATCACAATACTCATTAAAAACGTTTGCAAAATTGCCAAACCCGACAACACAATAAATTTAGAACCCAGATAGGAAACTAAACCCAAATTCACCAACCGTTCTCGTAGATAAATCGCCGTTTCTTTAACAACTTCTTGCAGAGAACTCGATAACCCCACCCACAAAGCGGCTGATGTAAATACAAACAAAACCTGTCGGGCTAAAGAGGCAATTTTTAGACTCGGTTCGCTGACAAATGGATCTTGATCTCGGATGGCTAATCGGATTAAAATAATCCCCACAGGTGCCGTTAACAAGTTCAGCAATAAATTGACCGGATCACGTTTAGTCAGTTGAAAATAACGTTGAGTTAAAATCGTTAACTGTTCAGCAATAGAAGCCTGTTTAGGGGGTTGAGGAGCAATTTTTGTCGGGGGCGGTTCACCAATACTAAGATGATTTGCAACATATTGTTTATACTCATTTGAACGCTGAAATTGAGCCGCCCAACTTTGAGCATTTGTTTCATCTTCGAGTAAATTATAGATATCCGCAAAATCATCACTCTCAATTTGGAAAAACTCAAAGGCTTGTAGCGGTGGCCCAAAATAACACAAGCGTCCTCCACGTCCTAAAAAGATAATGCGATCGCAAAGTTTAATATTCGCTGTCGCGTGGGTGACTAAAATAACCGTTCGTCCTTGATTTGCCAGCTTTCGCAACAATAACATCATCTTTTTATCTAAACCGGGGTCAAGTCCTGATGTCGGTTCATCTAAGAAGAAAAGCAGAGGATTGGTTAACAGTTCAACCCCAATACTCACCCGTTTTCGTTGACCGCCACTCAGTTGACTAACGAACACCTGACGCCGATCTAACATTTCAATTTCATAGAGGGTTTTCTGGACAATTTCCTTCACCTCTACATCGGGCGGAAGTCGTAATTTTGCCGCATATTCTAAGACTTCGGTAACGGTGAGATTTTGATGAATAATATCATCTTGGGGAACATAACCAATTTGAGTTCGATACAGGGAGAAATTTTTGCGTAAACTTTCCCCATTAATATAAACTCTACCTTTTGTTGTTGGACTAATGCCTAAAAGGGTTCGCATTAGGGTCGATTTTCCCGCCCCACTTCCCCCAACTAACGCCACAAATTGACCCGGTTCAATGGCAAAAGAGAGATCATTCAGCAAGACTCTCGCTTTATTTGATCGGTCTTTAACGATGCGTAAAAGTCGCTGGGCATCTAAACGAATTTGAGTCCCGGTATCGCATAATTCTAGAGTATCTCCCTGTCGAATGAGGGTAAACGGCCCAATTCTAATCGTATCGCGATCGCCTAATTTTACCGATTGTTTAACCCGTTGACTATTGACAAATACCCCATGTTTGCTATAGTCTTTAATCAGATAATCGCCGCGACCGTCTGGTTCAATGGTGGCGTGACGACGAGAGACAACAGGAGAATCTAAATTCAACGTCGCATCAGGATCTCGACCTAACAAAACGGAACGATTTTCTAAAGAAATGTATTCGCTCGTAAATTGAGATTGTACCGCTAAGGAATTGGGGTTAAAATAACGGAGTCGAATCAAATTTTGAGGATTTTGACCGATCTTGATTTCAATGCCATTATGCAGCAAATAACCTTCTAGGGGAGTGATGCGAGTATGGTTAATAAATAATCCATTGGTACTTGCTTCCTGTCCGTCTCCGTCATAGATCCAGTGAGACTCTCCCACCCGACGAAAAACAGCATGACAACCGGAGATCACTTGCCAGTGAGGGGGAACGACTAGATCGGCGTATTGCGTATCACGTCCGAGGAGATGGCGATCTTGAGTCAGTTCAAAATGGATAATTTCCCCTTGATTATTTAACTCTAAATAGGGGGAGGTATTCAAGGCAGTTTGCTTCCCGCTTCGGCCAGTCATCGCTGTATTTTCACACTGAGTTAAGGATTTAGCATAGCAGACGAACCTACTGCTTTCTAATGAATTGTTATGAAATTTTTGACTTTAACTTAGGGTTGAACCTCTGTTGATACAGGTTAGGGGCGACACCTGCCACCCCTTAGTAATTCTATCATCACGATCCTCAATGAACAGAACAACCACTCTCTTTAAGCGGCTAGGGTTGAATCTCGTCTGATATCTTCAACTTGATCAATTAAAGCTTTAACAGTCGCTAAATCGGCGTGAGCATATCGCTTATCGGTGAGATAGTCGTAGGCTTCCCATTCTTCGGTGACTTCGCCATCATACCAGATAAACCAATCTCTGTAGAGTTCGCCTTCATCGATATCAGGAGACAAAGACAGCCAATCATCTCCGGTATAAGTCTCAACGGTTTCTGCGACTAAATGTAACCAAGCGGTTTTGAGACATTCTTCTAAATTATTCTCGAAGGTAGAGCGATCTTGAATTAAAGTTTGGGTAAGATTGAAATTATATTCCATGAACTTTCTGTGACTCAATGACCTTACTCTACAAAATGCTATGGGGTGAGTGGGTTTACAGATGTGACACTCCGCAAAGCGTGACATCTTATTGCCAGGGATAATCTTCTCTAACGCCAGCAAAGAGGCTAATCACTCGAAGTCCGGGTAGACAGTTGACACAGTGGCACAGGAAAACTTTTTTTGATGGGATTTTAATTTAGTCCTGAGCGAACAGTTTTCTCTGATCGTTGATTATATACTAGGAAGTCAACATTGTAAGCTACAAAATCAAGCTGATTTCAGTTTTGAGAACGGATAATGAAAACTATCTTATCGCTGATTGTGATTTCTCTGCTGGGTTCATTCCTGCTCCCCAAACCAGCACAAGCCGATTCTGCTTATGATATCGTCTGCGAGTACAAATACCAAATTGGAGAGGGGTCTTGGATTAATGATACCAGCCAGGGGACTACAAGTGCGATCGCGAAAGCGAGACGGAGGAATTATCTAAAACGTCAGGAAGAAAAAGCCAAAGAAGCCGGATTGAGTTTTCAGGTGATTTATATGTTTTGTCGTGATCCTTGGGGAAATAGCAGCGATAGTGATTAATCCGAGTTTAAATTTGAAGATTGATCCATCAGAAAATAGGTGATCATTTCTCCTTTTCCTTTGATGGGAATTGAACCCCTGAGTTTGAACACAAATTCATCTTTTAAGCGATCATAAACTTCCTGTGTCACTTGAATTTTACCCGAAACCCCATTCGTTTCCATGCGAGAAGCCACATTAACCGTATTTCCCCATAAATCATAGCTAAACTTGCTCAACCCAATCACCCCTGCCACAACAGGCCCAGCATGAATGCCAATTCTCAGGAGAAAATTATTTCCAGTTTGCTGATTAAATTGAGCGAGATTTGCTTGCATATCCAGAGCCATTTTCGCGATCGCTTGTAGATGATTCCGATGATAAAGCGGTAAACCTCCGACCACCATATAAGCATCTCCAATGGTTTTAATTTTTTCTAAACCATAGTGTTGAGAAAGTCGATCAAAATGACTAAAAATACTATTTAGAACTTTGATCAGTTGAGCGGGAGTCGCCTGGGAGGAAAAATCGGTAAAACCCACTAAATCGGCAAATAAAACACTGACATCTTCAAAGTAATCGGCGATAATTCCTTGTTTTTTTTGTAAACGTTCAGCAATCGGTTGGGGGAGAATATTTAAGAGTAGTTTTTCCGTTTGTTCTTTTTGAGATTTTAATTCTTGTTGGGCTTGTTTCCGTTGAATTAAAGATCCGAGTTGAGTGGCTACGGCTTTCACCAGTTCCAGGGTTCGTTCTTGAGGTTTGCTTTTAGTTTGAGTGAAAAAAACTAACACCGCTAGCATCTGTTCTTCCACTAAAATCGGCACCCCAAAACCCGATTGTAAACCAATTTTTGGCAAGACTTCTGAATACAAATGAACTTCAGGTTTCCCCGTCGCCCAAACTCGCCCTGGTAAACCTTCATCCCGTGCAAAGGTTAAATCTGAGCGCAATACTCTAAATTGAGTCGATTGGTTCTCATTAATATGCCAAGTTTGATTACATTCTAATAAAGTTTGTTCAGGATTGGGTATCCAAACCTCGCCGTATTCCCAATCANTGGTAAACCTTCATCCCGTGCAAAGGTTAAATCTGAGCGCAATACTCTAAATTGAGTCGATTGGTTCTCATTAATATGCCAAGTTTGATTACATTCTAATAAAGTTTGTTCAGGATTGGGTATCCAAACCTCGCCGTATTCCCAATCAATCGTTTGACAAACGGTTGCTAAAACGAGATTTAAAGCCGAGTCTACATCCAAGGCTTCATTAATAGCTTGAGTCACTTTTAACAACAGTCTAATTTCCAGTTCTCTTTGTTTCTGTTCGCTAATATCACGCACTGAACCAATCATCCGCAGGGGATTTCCCGAAATATCCCATTGGGCTTGTCCACGAGTCAATACCCATTTATAAGCACCATCGACACAACGCAGGCGATGTTCAACCGAATAAAGGGGAATGGTTTGCTGCAAATAATTATACAAGATGCTTTCAACCTGTTCCCAATCATCGGGATGAATCGAATCTTTCCAACCTTGACTAAACTTGATATGATGATCTTCATACCCCAAAACATCTTTAAACCAAGAGGAAAGAAACATCTCATCCGTTTCAACTTTCCACTCCCAAATGCCATCTTGATTCCCCTGAAGGGCGAGTTGCCAACGTTCTTCACTTTCGCGAAATTGCTCTTCAATAATTTGTCGGAGATGAATTTCTTTTTGCAGTTTGGTATTTTGTTCAGATAACTGAATTTGCAGCGATCGCAACCGCAACTGATTTTCGATGCGAGCCAAAACTTCCGTCAGTTGAAAGGGTTTTGTAATGTAATCGACTCCCCCCATTTCAAATGCCTTAACTTTATCAGATGAATCATCCAAGGCACTCAAAAAAATAATCGGGATTTCGCGAGTTTCTGCCTGGGTTTTGAGTTGACGACAAACGTGATAGCCGTCCATTTCTGGCATCATAATGTCGAGCAAAATCAAATCAGGTGGACTCATTTCAATCGATAGTAATGCCAGCAGCCCACTCGGTGCGACTCGGACTTCATACCCCTGTTCTGAGAGCATCCGCGTCAACAGCGTCAGATTAATTGGGGTATCATCAACCACTAAGATACTTTTATGAGGCTCAGAATTGGACAGGGAGTTCATTAGCGTAGGTCAGCAGATCGATCGGTTTTAGGTTCAGTTAAAGCCAGTAATTGCTCGTATTGATAGCCCTCCACTAAGTAGAGTAGAGCATCAGCAAGCGATGGATATTGGGAATGGATTTGCTTGATCAGACTTTGCATGAGCTGGCTTCGTCCTTCAATGATAGCTTGGTGAAATTGGGCTAACCACTCTACAGGTAATTGTGCCAGATCCTCGGATGTCAGTGTTAAAGAACAGACACCTCGATCCACGCAAGCAAGGGTTGACTCCTGACAGATATAATGTACACCTAAGTGTTGAGCAATGCGATCAAAAATATCTCGTTCTAAAAAGGGTTTGCGAAGAAAATCATCACAACCCACTGAGAGAGCGATTGATTTTTCGGTATCGAGAATTCCGGCCGTAATAGCGATAATTTTGGTGTTTTCAATGTTTTCAGAGAGTCTACTATCTTGGGCTGGATCATTGGATCTTCTGACTGCTTCTAAATGACGAATTTGACGAGTGGCTTCATAACCATCAAGAACGGGCATTCTTAAGTCCATAAAAATCAGGTGAGGCTGCCAACTTGACCAGAGTTTAACGGCTTCTTGACCGTTATTTGCGCCTCGCACTTCAAAACCGACAGGAGTTAGAAATTCCATCAACAATTGGCGGTTATCAAAGCGATCATCAACGATTAAAATTCGATAGGAAGGTTGGTTGGGTTCGAGGGCGATGACTCGGATATTAGCCGGAGAGGGGTCAATCATTTCTATTTCTGAGATATCAACAGGAATGATAAACCTCAAAGTTGTTCCTTGTCCGACATGGCTATTGACTGTAATTTCTCCCCCCATTAAGTGAACAAATTGTTGAGAGATTTTTAACCCTAAGCCTGTTCCTTCTTGAGCTTGTTGACCCGATGAAGTTTGCACAAAGGCTTGAAACAGGTTGTTGCATTCTTGGGGAGCAATACCCACTCCGGTATCTTCTACCTCAAAACAAAACCTGCTCATATTTCCCCCATCAGGTTGAACCCGCAACATGACTTGACCCGTTTGAGTAAACTTAATGGCGTTATTCAAAAGATTAATTAAAACTTGGCGTAACTTGGTCTCATCAGTACAAATAAATTGAGGAATATTGGGGTGACAATCAAACTGTAACTCAAGATTTTTATCGCTTGCTTTTTGGGCAAACATTCTCTGCAAACTGTCGAGCAGATCAAAGAGATCGAAGGTTCGCTTTTGCAGTTTCATGCGTCCGGCTTCAATTTTAGATAAATCTAACACTTGGTTAATCAGAGTGAGCAAATGTTGACCACTACTGCGAATCACTTCTAAGTTTTCCTGTTCCTCAGCAGACAGGCGTGAACTGCGACTCAGGAGTTGTGAAAAGCCCAAAATAGCATTCAGGGGAGTCCGTAATTCATGGCTCATATTGGCAAGAAAAGTGGTTTTGGCGCTTGTGGCGGCTTCTGCTGCTTCTTTGGCTTGTCTGAGGGTGATTTCAAACTGTTGGCGTTCGAGTTCGACTTCGGTTCGAGTCGCAAATATTTTCATAATCATCTCTTGATCAAGGCTGATTTGAAGCGGTGAGCGATCCATGATATAAATTAAACCAATTGCCTCTCCCTGAGAATTACTTAAGGGAATTCCCCAATAACTTTCTACGCCTAACTCGGCTAAGAGTATAATCTCTGGGAAATCCTGCTGTACGTTAGCCGGATGGTAACACCAAGCTTTATGAATGACGAGTTCGCAGGGGGTTCCGGCGACATAATATTCTTGATTTTCTCTAAGACTTTCCCCGCCCCAAAAAGCCAGCATTCGCAGTTTTTGTTTGGTTTCGTCTGTCGCTTCTGCAATCACAGCATATTCAACTTGCAGCACTTTTGCTAAATAACGAACACAAGTCCGAAAGAATTCTTCACCCGTTTTACAGGCGATTTCTTCCGAAAATAACCGTAGGGCTTCTTCTCGTTGTTTGTAGTCGCTAATGTCTTGTAAGGTGCCATAGAAACGGATGATTTTTCCTTGATCATTTCGCTTCACTTGAGTCCTAGAAATCAGATGATGAATGATGCCGTTTTGATCGACTGTTCTAAACTCGATTTCAGCAGTTTCTCCTTGTTGAATGGCTTTCAGGGTTGCTTGTCGAACTCGTTGGCGATCTTCGGGATGAATTTTGTGTTGAATTTGCTCGACATCAGCAATCAAATCGCTAGGATTGATCCCCGTGAGTTGGTACATTTGCTCTGACCACCAATGCTTATTTTGAATTAAATCCCATGACCATCCACCGACTTTAGCGATGCGTTGCGTTTCTTTGAGGAGGGTTTGACTGCGGCGTAGTTCTTCTTCGCTTTTTTTGAGGGCTTCTTCGGCGCATCGACGCTCGCTAATATCTTCTTGTACACCGATAAAGTGGGTTAAATTTCCCTGTTTATCGTATACGGGAGAAATCGCTAGTTTATTCCAAAATAAGGTACCATCTTTGCGGTAGTTGCGTAAAATGACGTTAACATCTCGACCTTCTGCGATCGCAGAGCGCAGTTCGGTTAACCCGGGTTGATCGGGTTCTTCTCCTTGCAAAAAACGGCAATTTTCCCCGATANTTCTTGTACACCGATAAAGTGGGTTAAATTTCCCTGTTTATCGTATACGGGAGAAATCGCTAGTTTATTCCAAAATAAGGTACCATCTTTGCGGTAGTTGCGTAAAATGACGTTAACATCTCGACCTTCTGCGATCGCAGAGCGCAGTTCGGTTAACCCGGGTTGATCGGGTTCTTCTCCTTGCAAAAAACGGCAATTTTCCCCGATAATTTCATCAACGCGATAACCTGTGATCCGTTCAAAACCAGAGTTAACGTAGATTAAAGGATGATCTTCTAGTTGAGCATCACTAATCACAATACCGTTGGAAGAAGCGGCTACCGCTCGTTGCAGGAGTCGTAAATGGGCTTCGGTGGTGGCGCGAATTTCTATTTCTTGTTTAAGTCTTTGATTTTGAGCTTTGAGTTGTTCTTTTAACTTTTGGTTCGTCAGATGGATTTCGACTCGCGCTAGCACTTCTTCGATTTCCAAGGGCTTGCTAATAAAGTCTACGGCTCCGCTTGCAAAGGCTTTAACTTTATCAATCGTTCCTTCTAATGCACTAATAAATAGAATGGGAATGTTACAAGTTTTTGGATTAGCTTTTAAGTTTTTGCAGACGGTGTATCCATCTAAACCGGGCATCAACGCATCAAGTATGATTAAGTCCGGTTGACTCATATTGGCTGAGAGGATGGCCTGTTGTCCGCTTTGAGTGGCTCTGACTTTATATCCATTTTTTTCGAGGATTTTAAATAATAGCTTTAGATGGCTTGCATCATCATCAACAATTAGAATATTGCCGGGTCTTGGCTTTTTTTCTTGTTGGATCGTTTGCTGTAAGTTCTGATAATTTCTCAGGGAAAGTGTCGCTGTGGTGATTAATTTTTCTTGGGTGAGTTCTAACTTGGTTTTATAATCGTTAATATCATAGTTCAGGATGATTTCCGCTTCGGGAGATTGTCCCGGATGACCTGTGCGTAGGATAATCCGAGTGAGTTTATTGTTGAGGGTTTCTCGAACATATCTAACCAAATCTAAACCCGCTTCATCGGTTTCCATCACCACATCAACAAATAAAATTGCGGTGTCTGGATGTTGAAGGATTAATTGTTGGGCTTCAACCCCAGAATAGGCGGAAAGTATTGTCAGTGCTTTCCCTTCAAATCTAAATCGTTCTAAGGCTAATTGAGTGACTTCATGGATGGATTTATCGTCATCTACAATGATGACTTTCCAGGTGTTACTTTCCTCTGCGTAAGATGAATCTATTTCTTCTTCATCTTCGATAAAAATCATTAGTTCTTCTTCGGGTTTTAACTGTTGTTCGGGATGAATTTTATTTTGCATACTCGGGAGCCTTATTCCTGGGGTTTGATCGGTAAATTGAAAACAAATTTTGTACCTGCGCCAACTTTACTTTCACAGGAAATTTTTCCTTGAAGTTTTTGAGTGACTAAATTGTAGATGATATGTAATCCTAGACCCGTTCCCCCATAACTTCGAGCGGTTGTAAAAAAAGGTTCAAAGATTTTGTCGATATATTNATTTTATTTTGCATACTCGGGAGCCTTATTCCTGGGGTTTGATCGGTAAATTGAAAACAAATTTTGTACCTGCGCCAACTTTACTTTCACAGGAAATTTTTCCTTGAAGTTTTTGAGTGACTAAATTGTAGATGATATGTAATCCTAGACCCGTTCCCCCATAACTTCGAGCGGTTGTAAAAAAAGGTTCAAAGATTTTGTCGATATATTCTTCTGGAATACCACACCCATCATCTGCATAACTAATAATTAGTCTATCATCTTGACGAGCGATGTCAAAGTCTAACTGCCCAATTTCCCCAGGTTGATAGCCATGTAGAATGGAATTCATTACTAAATTGGTGACAATTTGGGCGATCGCTCCCGGATAGCTATTAATTTTTAGATCTTCCTCTCCCTGAACCCGCAAACGATGTCCTGTTTTTTTCAGGTGAGGACTGAGGCTAAGTAGAACATTTTCAATATAACTTTTTAAGTAAAATTCTTGCTGTTCAAAATAGCTTTGATCAACCGAAACACATTGAAAACTTTGAATTAAATTTCCCGCTCGTTGTAAATTTTCTAACAGCAGCGTACTCATCCGCTTAACTCGCTCAATATGACGATCTAAAATTATTTTTTTAACTCTATTTTCTTCGAGATTCGATTCCAACTCTTTGGCTTCATTCATTAAGGTAGAAGCTAGGGTAATTCCAATCCCGACTGGGGTACTAATTTCGTGAGATAAACCTGCAACTAATCTCCCCAAGGCAGCCATTTTTTCGGATTCGATTAGCTGAGTTTGAGTCGCTTGTAGATGCTGTAAAGCTTGAGTCAAATCTATATTTTTCTGTTGCACTTCTCGCTGAAGTTCATAAACACTCAAATGAGTTTTCACTCTCACTAAAAGTTCTTGAATATGAATCGGTTTTGTTAGATAGTCTACGGCTCCCATTGACAAGCCTTTCACTTGCTCATTAACTTCATTTAAAGCACTAATAAAAATAATCGGAATCTCTTGAGTTCGCTGCTCACTCTTGAGATGATTTAAAACTTCGTAACCGTTCATATCAGGCATCATAACATCGAGTAAAATCAGATCGGGGGGTTGTTTAAATGCTGCGTCTAAAGCAGATTGACCATTCTTTGCAGACTGAACATTGTAACCTTCTCTAGACAGAATCTCGGTTAACACTAATAAGTTGTCTTCGGTATCGTCAACAATTAAAATTGAGGCTTTTATCGAGTTCATTCCATCCTAAATTTATGACTTTTTAGAGGTTTTAAATTGATATTATAATTGATATAAAATACACCCTGAGTTCAGATTTTTTCGAGAATTGTATCGCATTTTGATGCTACAGAGTCGTTTTCACTCTGATCAGGTATACTCAATCATTCTCTGTAGATTTAGACGATCTGTACCTCATATAGCAGTCGAAGCCGAGATTAGGACACTGTTTTTCTGTCAAATCCTTTTATGATAAAGGTTTCAATTCTGTCTCCTGTCTCCTGTCTCCTGACTTCTGNGATTAGGACACTGTTTTTCTGTCAAATCCTTTTATGATAAAGGTTTCAATTCTGTCTCCTGTCTCCTGTCTCCTGACTTCTGCTATACAATCGCTAGATCTGCAATAATGGTAACGTGAATTCGCAAAAAAAGGTACATTGCAGTACCGGATAGTCAAATTAGAGGTGTAAGAACAAATCAGTCTTTACAGTTGAATTTCAGCCCGAAACATCGGTTCACCCATCACCCGATGCAGGGTAAACCCCAGCCGTTCACAAATTTTTTGCATGGGGAAATTATCAGCTAAAATTTCAGCAGTAATGTGATCAATTTTTTCCTGACGCCCGATCAATAATAATTGTCTTAATAACTCACTTCCTAAGCCTTGATGTTGAAAGCGATCGCAAATCAGTAGGGAAAATTCGGCTTCATTAATTCCATGTACTTGACTCAACCGCCCGACTCCTACAATTTGATCTTCTGCGGTTTTCGGGTCAGTGTAAATCGCCACTAATGCCATTTCACAATTATAGTCGATAAAGCACAATCGAGACAAGCGATCGTGAGCAATACGGCGACTCAATTTTAACAGATGTGCATACCGCAAATAAACACTTTCTTCGGATAAACTTTCATGGAATTTTACCGCCATTGGTTCATCTTCGGGACGTATTGGACGGATAATAATATCAAGACCTGTTTTAGATATCCAGTGGGTAATATATTGATGAGGATAGGGACGAATGGCTGGTTTAGGAAGTTCTTCTTCTGGGGTTTTGGGGTGATGTAAAACCACTCGCGCATCTAAAGCGATGAACCCTTTTTCTGAGGCGAATAAGGGGTTTATTTCAATTTCTTTGATTCTTGGCTGTTCAACGACTAAATGAGAAAACTGGACTAATATTTTCTCTAACGCATCGATATCAACTGCCCTCCGTCCTCTCACCCCCAACAAGGCTTTATAGATTTTGGTTTGTTCCATCATCCGACGGGCGAGGGTGGTATTAAGCGGCGGCAAAGCGAGGCTTCTATCTTTAAACACTTCCACCAATTGACCCCCGGTTCCAAACAGTAACACAGGCCCAAATTGCGGATCTAAACTACTTCCCAAAATCAGTTCATAGCCGTCTAATTTCACCATCGGTTGAACGGTTACGCCTTGAAAATGTTCTGATCCTACCGCTTTACAACTGTTCGTTTTAATGGTATAATAAGCCGTATTAACAGCCTCACGATTTTGTAGGTTGAGTTGAACGCCTCCCACATCGGTTTTATGGGTAATCGTTTGAGAATGCAGCTTCAAAACCACTGGATAACCAATCGTTTCTGCTGCTTGTATTGCTGCTTCAACGGTGGTCGCAATATGAGTTTCAACGACAGGAATATTGTAAGTCGCTAAGAGTTGTTTGGACTCAAATTCTGTTAACAACGTCCGCCCTTGTTGACGAACCGATTGTATAATGTGTTGAGCGCGATCGCAAACTAAACTTTCATCGGTGACAAGGGTAGCAGGTAAACTGGGTGTCTCATATAAACCCTGCAAATTGTAATGATACTGCCCCATATAATTAAACATTCTCACGGCAATATCGGGATAGGGAAATGTCGCAATACCCGCTTGGTTGAGAATTTCCGCCCCGGCTTTCACTTCTGCCCCACCCATCCAACTCGCCAATATTGGTTTTTTAGGCTGATGTTGAGACACAAAGGCTTTGAGTTTTTCTGCGGTTTGTGTGGGGTTTGTTGTCGCTTGCGGGGTGAGGATCACCAGCAACCCATCACTATTGGGGTCTTTAGCTGCAATTTCTAGGGCTTTGGCGTAGCGTTCGGGGTCAGCATCGCCTAAAATATCGATGGGGTTGCTCTGACTCCACTGAGGCGGTAAAATTTGATTAAGGTTTTCGACGGTTTCCCCAGAAAGTTGGGCAAGGGTGCCGCCTTCTAAAATTAGGGTATCGGTGGTTAACACTCCCGGCCCGCCTGCGTTGGTGAGAATGGTGAGGCGTGAACCTTTGGGGCGAGGTTGTTTGGCGAGAACTTCCGCCATTGAGAATAAATGGGTTAAGTTATAAACCCGCAACACCCCACACCGACGAAACGCCGCATCAAGAACCTCATCACTTCCCGTTAACGCCCCCGTATGGGAAGCCGCAGCAAGGGCAGCTTGGGCAGTACGTCCGGCTTTGATCACAATAATGGGTTTGGTGAGGGCGACTTCACGGGCTGCTGAGAGGAAGGATCGGGCGTCGCCAATAGACTCCATATAGATGACGATGCTTTGGGTGTGGGGATCATCGCCCAGATAATAAATTAAATCTCCCCAACCTACATCCAGCATCGAACCAACGGAGATAAACGCACTAAACCCGACGTTTTCTTGAAAACTCCAATCTAAAATTGAGCTACACAAAGCCCCGCTTTGACTAATAAAACCCACGTTTCCAGGTTTGGCGATCGCACTCGCAAAGGTGGCGTTCAGTCCGGTGCGGGGGTTGATCACGCCTAAGCAGTTGGGGCCAATAATGCGGAGGTTTCCCCGACGGGCTATTTCTAAAATTTGCTGTTCAAGGGCAATTCCTTCAAAGCCAATTTCTCGAAAGCCCGGTGAGAGAATAATAGCACCTTTTACCCCGCTATGGACACAATCTTGAATCAGGTTCGGTACTGTGTCAGCAGGTGTAGCGATAACAGCCAGATCAACAGGGTCAGGAACTTCTGCAAGACTCCCATAGGCTTTGATCCCCAGAATGCTGGGCTTTTTGGGGTTCACCGGGAAGACGGTACCGCCAAAGGGACTGCTGATCAGGTTCCAAAGCAGGGTTCGTCCAACGCTGTGGGGGGTTTCGGTCGCACCAATAACAGCAACGCTACGGGGGGCAAAAATAGCGTTAAGGGGTTGGTGTTCCGAGCGGAAAATGTCGGGGGTGGGGCTTGTTGCTGACATGGACAACTGCTTCCCTTTAATTCACTAATTTAAAATAGAGTTGGGGTGAAGTTTGTATACTTGATTACTGTTTTTAATTCGAGTTGAAGTTGTTGCCAAAAATCTAAGTCCAATCCCAGTTGAGATTGCTACTAAAATTGAGATTAACTTTATTATTACACTTTTAATGAGATTTGTCATCTCTCCCTCGGTAGAAAAAGGTAATCTTTAGGTTAAGAATTGGGGGAAGGCTAGCAATCTCTAGTATTGATGAAATTTTAAAGTTTTTTTGATCGTAAAGAAATGTAAAAATCGCAGGAGTCTATTCAAAATTCTCGTTAAGATAAAAGTATCAAGCGTGAGAGCTGCAATGAACCCGCTTGAATTTTGGAGGTTGATTTTATGTACGAGCAATGGAAAGGTTTTGTGCTGGGTCAATGGACAACTGAGGTGAATGTACGAGATTTTATTCAAAAAAATTATACGCCTTATGAGGGCAATGATGATTTTTTAGCTCAACCCACTGAAAATACTAAATTTCTCTGGGAAAAAGTTAAAGTTTTAATGGCACAAGAACGGGAACAAGGGATATTAGAATTAGAAACAAAAACCCCTTCTAGTATTACCTCTCATGCTCCCGGTTATATTGCTCAAGACTTAGAAAAAATTGTCGGATTGCAAACCGATAAACCCCTAAAACGGGGAATAATGCCCTGTGGGGGAATTCGAGTCGTTCGCAGTGCGGTAGAGGCTTATGGGTATCAGCTTGATACCACAACGAATGAAATTTTTACCCAGTATCGTAAGACTCATAATGATGGGGTTTTTGATGCTTATACTCCCGAAATGCGATCGGCGCGTCACTCTGGTATTATAACAGGTTTACCCGATTCTTACGGGCGAGGTCGAATTATTGGCGATTATCGACGAGTTGCATTATACGGCATTGAACGGTTAATTGCCGATAAACAACATCAGAAACAATTACTCGAAGTTGATGTGATTTTAGATGATGTCATCCGTCAACGAGAAGAACTTTCTGAACAAATAAAAGCCCTGAAAGAATTACAACAAATGGCGGCGAGTTATGGGTATGATATTAGCCAACCTGCGACCAATGCCCAAGAAGCGGTGCAATGGACGTATTTTGGTTATTTAGGTGCTGTTAAAGAACAAGATGGCGCCGCGATGTCTTTGGGGCGAATTTCCACGTTTTTAGATATTTATATCGAACGGGATTTACAGCAAGGATTAATCACAGAAAGTGCCGTCCAAGAGTTAATTGATCATTTAGTAATGAAGTTGCGAATGGTGCGTTTTCTTCGCGCCCCAGCCTATAATCAACTGTTTTCCGGTGATCCCACCTGGGTGACAGAAGCCATTGGCGGGATGGGGTTAGATGGACGACCTTTAGTAACAAAAAACAGTTTCCGCTTCCTTCATACCTTGTATAATCTCGGCCCTGCACCTGAACCGAATTTAACCGTTTTATGGTCAGAATATTTGCCGAAAAACTTCAAGAAATTCTGTGCAAAAATTTCCATTGAGACCAGTTCGATTCAGTATGAAAGTGATGATTTGATGCGCCCTGACTACGGGGATGATTACGGTATTGCTTGCTGTGTTTCGGCGATGCGAATTGGCAAACAAATGCAATTTTTTGGCGCACGGGCGAACTTAGCCAAAGTATTACTGTATGCCATTAATGGCGGAAAAGATGAAAAAACAGGCGAACAAATTGGGCCGACTTACGCGCCAATTACTTCAGAATACCTCGATTATGAACAGGTGATGGCAAAGTTTGACCAGATGTTAGAATGGTTGGCAAAACTGTATGTTAATACGTTAAATGTCATCCATTATATGCACGATAAATACTGCTACGAACGCTTAGAAATGGCGTTGCATGATGCAGAAATTTATCGGACAATGGCTTGCGGAATTGCGGGGTTATCCGTCGTTGCAGATGCGTTATCGGCGATTAAATATTCTCAAGTGAAAGTGATTCGGGATGACAAGGGTTTAGCCATTGATTATCAAGTTGAAGGAGACTATCCTAAATTTGGCAATAATGATGAACAAGTCGATCAAATTGCGGTGAATGTGGTTAAGTTATTTATGGATAAACTCCGCAAACATCCCACCTATCGCAACGCCGTTTTAACCCAGTCCATTTTGACGATTACTTCTAATGTTGTCTATGGTAAAAAGACCGGAAGTACCCCCGATGGTCGTCAAGCCGGAGAACCCTTTGCACCGGGCGCCAATCCGATGCACGGACGCGATAGTAATGGGGCGGTTGCGGTGTTAGAATCGGTGGCAAAATTACCCTATGAACAGGCGCAAGATGGCATTTCCTACACCTTCTCTATTGTACCGGAAGCGTTAGGGAAAACCGAGGAAAATAAAGTGAATAATTTGGCGGGTTTGTTGGGGGGATATTTTAGCAATGGCGGTCATCATATTAATGTGAATGTCCTCAATTTAGAGACGTTACTTGATGCGATGGAACATCCCGAAAATTATCCACAGTTAACGATTCGAGTCTCAGGATATGCGGTGAATTTTATTAAGTTAAATCGCGAACAACAGTTAGATGTAATTAACCGCACGTTCCATAAACAGATGTAGAATTTTGGGGGTTTGTTAGAAGGAAAACCACCAAGACACAGAGACACAAAGAGATAAAATCTTGGTGACTTTGTGCCTTTGTGGTGAGTTTACCCTTAAAAAAATCATCAATTAAAATGAATTTAGAAGGTTTAAATTTGCATCCTGAAACCGAAATTATTGGATATATTCATTCAATCGAAACCTGTGGAACCGTTGACGGGCCAGGGATTCGGTTTGTAATCTTTACTCAAGGCTGTTTATTACGGTGTCAATATTGTCATAATCCCGATACTCGCAATTTACAAGCGGGAAAAGTTGTCACCCCAAAAGAGATTTTTGAACAGATTAAAAAATATCGGTCTTATATGAAGGCTTCGGGGGGTGGGGTGACAATTTCGGGCGGTGAACCGTTGTTACAACCGGAGTTTATTGGCGAAGTTTTTCGGCTTTGTAAGCAAGCGGGGATTCATACAGCGTTGGATACATCGGGTTTTCCCAAGTTTGAAGATGCGAAAAAAGTATTAGAATTTGTGGATTTAGTATTGTTGGATTTAAAGGCATTTTATCCTGAAACCTATCAGGAAGTAACGGCCGTTTCCCTCGAACCTGTTTTGAGATTTACCCATTATTTAAACGAGATTAAAAAACCGACTTGGGTGAGATTTGTTTTGGTTCCCAATTTAACAGACAATCTCCAAGAAATTACTGAACTCGCCCAATTTGTCTCGACGTTATCGAATGTGGAGAAGGTAGAAGTTTTACCCTTTCATAAAATGGGCGAGTATAAATGGGAGGAAATGGGTTATGAGTACAAATTGAAAGATACTCCTGCGGCGACGGTTGAACAAGTTCAACAGGTGATGGAAATTTTTCAGC
Organism: Limnoraphis robusta CS-951; assembly: GCF_000972705.2. The sequence goes on from NZ_LATL02000275.1 coordinate 19,022, forward strand.
GGTTTGGGGTGAAGGTTGAGTAAATTTTTTCACCACAAAGACACGAAGACACGAAGGTTTATTCTTGGTGTTCTTTGTGTCGAGCGTGGTTTTTTATTCTTAATGAGGAAATTTTTTCACCACAAAGACAGGAAGGTTTATTCTTGGTGTTCTTTGTGTCTTGGTGGTTTTTTATTCTTAATGAGGGAGTAAATTTTTTCACCACAAAGACACGAAGGTTTATTCTTGGTGTTCTTTGTGTCGAGCGTGGTTTTTTATTCTTTCTATTTTTAAGAATTTAACAAAACAGATGAAAGCGACTCAACAAAAATAAATATTCTGTACTTGAAAAGTATAACTTCTAATTTTAGCACTTTTTTCGCTAACTTTCCCAAAAAATCTGAATACAGCCAAACTTTAGATCCTACCGGAAAAAAATATCGGATGCAAGTCAAAATGAAATCTTAAAAAGAATGTTAAGAATTTTGCCCATCTTTGAACAAATTGTCCGAGATGAAATAAGATAAAACATAGAGGCAAGTAGAGAAAACAAAGATGACTCTACCCGGTCGGTAATGCGTTACACTAAAGAGCGAAACAGCTCAGTTGTTTTTTTCCGTAGGCCAATAAGTAAACAATCCAAAACCTAAAGCTTGTAAACAGTCCCAGATTTTGAATCTGGCGTTCATCAACTCTTCAACCGAAATTTTATCTAAGGGAAAGATATGGTTAATTCAGTGACCAACATCGAAGAACTAGAAAACCTAATCACACGGGTAAAAGCAGCCCAACAAAAATATGCTTCCTACACGCAAGAACAGGTAGACTATATCTTCAAAAAAGCAGCCTTAGCAGCGAATGCAGCCCGAATTCCGCTCGCAAAAATGGCAGTCGAAGAAACGGGAATGGGGATCGTTGAAGACAAAGTGATTAAAAACCATTTTGCCTCAGAAATTATCTACAACAAATACAAAGCAGAAAAAACCTGCGGTGTCATTGAAGAAGACAAATCTTTCGGTTTCCAACGCATTGCTGAACCAGTGGGAATTCTTGCCGGAATTGTCCCCACAACCAACCCGACATCTACGGCAATTTTTAAAGCCTTAATTGCCCTGAAAACTCGCAACGCAATTATCTTTTCTCCTCACCCTCGCGCCCGAAATTGCACCAATGAAGCCGCCAGAATTGTCTTAGAAGCAGCGATCGCCGCCGGGGCGCCCGATGATATTATTGGTTGGATTGATCAACCCACCGTTCCCCTATCTCAAGCCTTAATGCAGCATCCTGATATTAAGCTGATTTTAGCGACAGGCGGGCCGGGAATGGTGAAAGCGGCTTATTCTTCCGGTAATCCTTCTTTGGGAGTTGGTGCGGGAAATACCCCTGCTTTAATTGATTCTTCTGCTCATATTAAAATGGCAGTTTCTTCAATTATTCTCAGTAAAACCTTTGACAATGGCATGATTTGTGCCAGTGAACAATCGGTTGTTGTTGATGATCAGGTTTATGATGCCGTAAAAGCCGAATTTCAAGCCCGAGGAGCTTATTTCTTAACCCCAGAAGAACGGGAACGTTTAGGGGAGAAAATCATCATCAATGGGCGTTTAAATGCGGAAATTGTGGGTCAACCTGTTGATAAAATTGCCGCACTGGCTGACATTACCCTCCCCGAAAATACCCGAGTGATTATTGGTGAAGTTGAAAATATTGACACGAACGAACCCTTCGCCTATGAAAAACTCTCGCCTGTGTTAGCCATGTATCGGGCGAAAGACTTTGAAGATGCGGTGGAAAAATCGGAAAAATTAGTGCAGTTTGGAGGACGCGGACATACAGCCGCCCTCTACACAGCGCCCTCCAATATTGACCATATTAAACGCTTTGAAGATGCCGTTGAAACTGCCCGTGTTTTGATTAATACGCCGTCTTCTCAAGGGGCAATTGGGGATATTTACAACTTCCGTCTTGACCCGTCTTTAACCTTGGGTTGTGGCAGTTGGGGCGGTAATTCAGTCAGTGAAAACGTCGAACCTCATCACCTTTTAAACATCAAAACCGTCGCCGAACGTCGGGAAAATATGTTATGGTTCCGTATTCCTCCTAAAATTTACTTCAAATACGGGGCGTTAACCACAGCTATTCGCGAGTTAGCCGGAAAAAAACGGGCATTTATTGTTACCGACAAACCCCTTTATGAGTTAGGAGTAACGGCGATATTAGAGGAGGTTTTGGAAGAAATCGGACTCAAATACGATGTCTTTTATGATGTTGAACCTGATCCCTCTCTCGATACAGTGGAACGGGGATTGGTGTTGATGAATACGTTTCAACCGGATGTAATTATTGCCATTGGTGGCGGTTCTCCGATGGATGCGGCGAAAATTATGTGGTTGATGTATGAACATCCTGAAATCGAATTTGACGGCTTGGCAATGCGGTTTATGGATATCCGTAAACGGGTTTATGACTTGCCACCGTTAGGGGAAAAAGCGATCATGGTTGCCATTCCCACAACATCTGGAACGGGTTCAGAAGTGACGCCATTTGCCGTTGTAACAGACCGTCGAAATGATATTAAATATCCCTTGGCGGACTATGCGTTAACGCCGAATATGGCAATTATTGACCCCGAATTGGTGTTAAATATGCCAAAAGCATTAACCGCATTTGGGGGGGTCGATGCTTTAACTCACGCCCTAGAATCTTATGTCTCGGTGTTGGCTTCTGAATATACTAATGGTTTAGCTTTAGAAGCCATTCGGTTAATCTTTAAATATTTGCCGAGTTCCTATCACAATGGGGCAGAAGATCCCAAAGCCCGCGAAAAAATGCACTATGCGTCTACAATGGCGGGGGAGGGCTTTTTTTATTGTTTTTTNACAATAGAAGAATCTAACGATTAGGTTGTCGCCACAACATCTGGAACGGGTTCAGAAGTGACGCCATTTGCCGTTGTAACAGACCGTCGAAATGATATTAAATATCCCTTGGCGGACTATGCGTTAACGCCGAATATGGCAATTATTGACCCCGAATTGGTGTTAAATATGCCAAAAGCATTAACCGCATTTGGGGGGGTCGATGCTTTAACTCACGCCCTAGAATCTTATGTCTCGGTGTTGGCTTCTGAATATACTAATGGTTTAGCTTTAGAAGCCATTCGGTTAATCTTTAAATATTTGCCGAGTTCCTATCACAATGGGGCAGAAGATCCCAAAGCCCGCGAAAAAATGCACTATGCGTCTACAATGGCGGGGATGGCATTTGCTAATGGTTTCTTAGGCATTTGTCACTCAATGGCGCATCAATTAGGAGCGATGTTCCATGTGCCGCACGGGTTGGCTAATGCGTTGATGATTTGTCATGTGATTCGCTACAATGCCACCGATGCCCCGTTTAAACAAGCGACGTTTTCTCAGTACAAATATCCCAATGCAAAATGGCGTTATTCTCGGATTGCGGACTATTTGAATTTGGGCGGTGAAACGGAAATTGAGAANTGATGATTTGTCATGTGATTCGCTACAATGCCACCGATGCCCCGTTTAAACAAGCGACGTTTTCTCAGTACAAATATCCCAATGCAAAATGGCGTTATTCTCGGATTGCGGACTATTTGAATTTGGGCGGTGAAACGGAAATTGAGAAGGTTGATCGCTTGATTTTAGCCATTGAAGACTTGAAGCAACAAGTGGGAATTCCGAGTGCGATTAAAGATGTGATCAAAGAAAGTGAAGCGGAATTTTTAGCGAAAATTGATGAATTAGCCGATCGCGCTTTTGATGATCAATGTACGGGTGCAAATCCCCGTTATCCTCTAATTAAAGACCTGAAGCAATTGTATCTCGATGCTTATTATGGTCGTCCGTTAGTCGAAGCCCAACAAAATGGTAAAATAGTGATTCCAGAAGAACCGCAAGTTGTGGCGACAACCTAATCGTTAGATTCTTCTATTGTAGGGGTCATTGATGAATTACCCCTACCAGTTATCAATTCACTGTTTACTGGTCACTGGTAACAGTTCACTGTTAATAGGACTCCCCCTTCCCAACCCCAGGGAGGGGGGATATTGATTTTCAAGCCCTAAATCAATCCCGACAAAAAAACTCGGGTATGGTTGACCTGGTAAATTCACTGTGATATTGTTTTGAAATCAGGAATTCAAAAGACATCGTTCAACTAGAGGTTCAATCCATGACGGCACTAACAACTCACACTCAGACTACAGGTGCAACTTTCGAGAAACTCAAGTGTAAAGAGTGCGGCGCTGAATACGCCCTCGAAGCCAAACACGTTTGTGAAGTCTGCTTTGGCCCGTTAGAAGTTCAATACAACTACGACTTACTCCGCCAAACCGTGACTCGCGCAACCATTGAAGCTGGCCCGAAATCCATCTGGCGTTATCGCAGCTTCCTTCCTGTGGCCACTGATAATGTGATTGATGTCGGTACCGGAATGACGCCCCTAGTGAAGTCGGAACGGTTAGCCCGTCGCCTCGGTCTGAAAAACCTCTATATTAAGAACGATGCTGTCAATATGCCCACTCTCAGCTTCAAAGATAGAGTGGTTTCCGTCGCCCTCAGTCGTGCTAGAGAATTGGGCTTCTCAACGGTCTCCTGTGCCAGTACCGGAAATTTAGCCAACTCCACCGCCGCCATCGCTGCTAAAGCGGGACTCGACTGTTGTGTATTTATTCCTTCTGACTTAGAAGCCGGAAAAATCCTCGGGACTTTAATTTATAACCCGATTTTGATGGCAGTTCGAGGCAATTATGACCAAGTAAACCGCCTCTGTTCAGAAGTGGCAAATACTCACGGTTGGGGATTTGTTAATATTAACCTACGTCCCTATTATTCAGAAGGTTCAAAAACCCTCGGTTATGAAGTCGCCGAACAATTAGGCTGGAAACTTCCTGATCATATTGTCGCGCCAATTGCCTCGGGTTCTTTGTATACTAAAATCTATAAAGGATTCCAAGAATTTATCAAAGTCGGCTTAGTTGAAGATAAAGCAGTTCGCTTTAGTGGCGCCCAAGCAGAAGGCTGTTCACCTGTTGCCCAAGCCTTCACCGAAGACCGTGATTTTATCACCCCCGTTAAGCCGAATACCATTGCTAAATCAATTGCCATTGGCAACCCGGCAGATGGCGTTTATGCCCTAGAAGTCGCCCGGAAAACCAACGGTCATATTGAGTCTGTCAATGATGCAGAAGTGATTGAAGGCATAAAACTGTTAGCGGAAACTGAAGG
>NZ_LATL02000276.1 GCF_000972705.2 Limnoraphis robusta CS-951
ATAGACGATCATATAAAATTTAAAAAGTTTATAATTGATTCTGAGCCTCAACTGTTATAATCTCTAGGATAGCTATTTTTCGATAGATCGAGAAAAATCACCTCAAGTTATCTAGACCATTTTAAGTGATCAATGACAGTTCTGACTAACGCTTCTAGACATTGCGCGGAGTCTGACGACAACTGATCAAAAGCTACATTTTACTCATCGAAAACTCGACTTCAAGTTGGCTCCCCAAATTTTTTCATAAATTTTTAATTTTCGCTTAAGATTGATCTGGGGGGAGTGAGACAATTCAAAAACTGCATCAATCTCATTCAAGCATTGAATGATCATCTTGAATTCTGACTGAATTTTCGAGAAGATATTATCAGTCAGTCAAGGGGTGACACTCCAAGGGAATGCTTTGGTCTGGGACAGAAAACCCGGGGTTAAACTCCGAGAAACGGACAAAACTCCAAGTTGCTATTTTTGCACCTTAGACAATCATCTCAATTGTCACCATTGTATAACGAGTCATTTCACATTAAAGGCAGGGTATGAACAACACTACCAAAAATCAGTCTCAAGATCTCCTCCTCGACATCGCCTGTGAGGAATTTAACTTTGAACGTTGGGCTAAAGCGGTAAAACCCCAGTTAATCGCGGCATTGCGAGGAAATTTTACGGTAACACCTAAACTATGGCAGCAGGCTCAGGAAAAAGTAGACTAAACTCATCTAGACACTTCTGAACTGTAAAACGCATTCGCTCTAAAAACAGAACTCCTAAAAAAATTTTGACAAAGTTTGATCTCTGGCGGTTAATAACGCTAGAGTTTTTTTGTCGGTTGAAAATTCCTAGCATTGAGTTCTTCTAACATGAATAAAGTTGCCGTTGCAAAGGTTTTTACATGGTCACTGGGATTCTTTCTATGGTGTACACCCCCTACAGGGGCAGAATATCTAAACAATTTAGATCGATTTTTCGATTCTCCCGCCCTATATGCCGTCACTTCTTCCCAACAGAGGATCTTGCAAAATCTCAAAAGTGCGGATGTTGTGTACTTAGGAGAAACTCACGATCAACTCAAGGATCATCTTGCCCAACTCAATATTATCAAGGCATTATACCATAAAAATTCTCAAATCGTCATTGGGCTGGAAATGTTTCAGCGTCCCTATCAAGAAGTTTTAGATCAATATATCGCAGGTTCAATCAGCGAAACGGAGTTAATTGAGAAAAGTCAATATTTGCAACGTTGGGGTTTTCCCTGGCAAAATTATGCTGAAATTTTGCGGTTTGCGCGGCAAAATAATATTCCAGTTTTAGCTTTAAATACTCCCAGTGAAGTCACCCGTAAGGTGGCAAAAGAAGGCTTAGGAAGCTTAACAGATGAAGATAAACGCTATATTCCGCCTCTGAGCGAAATTCGCACCGATAACGCTGAATATCGGCAAATGCTGCAAGAAATTTATCAACAACATCATCACGGACAAGGAAATAGTGCAGCTTTTGAAAACTTCTTTTTAGCTCAAGTGCTTTGGGATGAAACGATGGCTGAAACCATTGCAAAATATCTCAAGAATCATCCCAAATCTCAAGTGATTGTTTTAGTGGGAAAAGGTCATATTATCTATAACTACGGAATTCCAAGTCGAGTTGAACGGCGATTAAGCGATCGCAATTTAGTTCAGCGTTCGGTTATTTTTTCAACGACAACCGAAGAATCTGTTTCTAATAAAACTCCGATTGCTGACTATATTTGGTTAGTGGAATAAAGGCAAAATCGAGTTAGTTTTTAACATAAAAATCTCGGTTTCCTTTGGCATTCATCGCTTCTCCTAAGCGATTTAACCCATGAACATAGGCAGCCGTTCGCATGGAAATCGCAAGTTCTTGAGAAATACGCCAAATTTCTTCAGTTTCAGCTATCATTTTTTGTTTGAGACGATGATTCACTTCTTGGAGTGTCCAATACAACCCAGCCCGATTTTGCACCCACTCAAAATAACTAACGGTTACACCTCCTGCATTGACTAAAATATCAGGAATCACTTTAATTCCTCGTTCTTCTAAAATCCGATCTGCTTCTGAAGTGGTTGGGCCGTTTGCCACTTCAAAAATATATTTTGCTTGAATGTCTTTGGCATTTTCAGAGGTGATTTGATTTTCTAAAGCAGCCGGAATCAAAACATCAACATCTAAGGTTAAAAGTTCTTCATTGCTAATCACATCATGTTCAACAATATTACAAACTGTTCCTTCACAATAAACGGCTTTAACGCTTTTATTGGATTCTTTAAACTGTTGAACACTGGGAATATCTAAGCCGTTTTTAGAATAAATTCCCCCTTGAGAATCACTGACTGCAACGACTTTATATCCGGCTTGGGCGAGGAGTTGGGCGAGAGTTGCGCCTGCATTTCCAAAGCCTTGAACAGCAACTTTAGTATTAGGGGGAAATTGACTCAATTTTGCCAGAATTATTTCGATTACAAAAAAAGCCCCCATTGCGGTTGCTGTATCTCGTCCTAAACTTCCCCCTAATGCAATGGGTTTCCCGGTAACAACACCCGGACAAAGTTGACGACGAATGATGCTATATTGATCCATCATCCAGCCCATAATCATTGGGTTGGTGTAAACATCCGGCGCGGGAATATCAATATCTGGGCCAATAAAATCGGCGATCGCATCGACATATCCGCGACTCAAGCGTTCTAATTCGAGTTTTGAAAGTTCTTTCGGATTAACCGTAATTCCGCCTTTCGCACCCCCAAACGGTAAGCTTAAAACCGCACATTTAAAGGTCATCCAAAAGGCTAAAGAGGTGACTTCATCAAGGGAAACTGTCGGATAGTATCTCACCCCTCCTTTGGTCGGCCCTCTGGTGTCATCATACCGCACTCGATAACCTGGAAAAATTTTCAGTGAGCCGTTATCCATGCGAACGGGAATGGAAACGATTAAACTTGATTTAGGATATTTCAGCCGTTCGATAGTATCTTCGGAAAGGGAAACGTAGTTTAAAGCGCCTTCGAGTCTTTGGCTGGCATCTGCAAATAAAGAGTCAGACATGGTTGAAGATTAACAAAACTCTATGGTTTAACTCATATCATGGCAGTTGCCAGTTTGTTTGAGTCTTGATTCTATTTAATAATCTTGCAATGAAAATTAAGGGAGATCAACAAAGTCTGTCTGTAGAAACATCTGGTTTGACAAGTTAACCCCGATGTGTATTTTAATTGTCGGATAAACTTTAACTAAGATTTTAGATATTCTTTTCATTTTTTATTGAACAAGATCTAGCACAATTTGAGCAGAATATGTAAAATTGGATTAAGGAATTTACCCAAAGTCGGTTCGTTTAGATGATCCGAATCCGGTTTTTTCAACTTAAGGATATTCTGATTATAAAATTCTGGTTGTCTCTCATCCGAAATGATGATCCACTACTTACCTAGATCCCATTATGATAGAACTCCTGGCTGCTCTGTCTGCATCAGCAGCCGCAGGGATGAGAATTGCTTTACCCTTACTTTTAATTGGTTTACTGCAAACGGATTTGTGGGAGCGTGTTCCTTTTTTGTCTCGTTTCTCTCCCCAGTGGGTAGTGGGAGTATTAGTCAGTTGGTCGCTGTTTGAACTGTTCGCCTCTAAAAATGTACTCGGACAGCGAGTTTTAAACTTGATTCAGCTTGTTTGTAGTCCGTTTGTGGGGGCGATTATGGGAACTGCGATCGCCCAAGCCACAGAGGTTCCCGGATGGCTAGTGGGGTTAATTGGAGTAACGGGGGGTTTATTGGCGTTAGTCTTGCAACTGGTACAAGTCGGATGGTTTTACCGTTTGCGAGGTTTACCGATTTGGGCGATTTTTTTTCAAGATCTTCTCTGCATTTCCCTGGTCGTATTTGCCTTTGACGCGCCACAACAGGGAGGATTAATTGCCCTATTGCTGTTGTGGTTAGCGATTCGCAGTTCCAAAGAATGGTATCAATGGTACACCGCCCAAGCCTCACCCAAACAACGCCATCGTCCCCGTCGTCACAAACGCAATCCTGATTAAGCCACAGCGTTTAGAGTAAACCGACTAAATGCAAGGGGCCGTGACCTGTAATTAATTCAACTACAACGGCAACAATCCCAATCATTGCCAAACGCCCATTCCAAACTTCGGCGGCGGTTGTCATTCCCCATTCCCAACGTTCTTGGGGGTACATTTTTGTTTTTTTAGGGGGATGAGTAACTTCAGCAAATGTAATTTGAGGTCCGTCTAAGGCTTCAATCACCATATCGGCTAAATCTTCGATAAAAACCGGATGGGTATTGAGTGCCGGAACCCGATAAAAGTTTTTAATTCCAGATTCGACCGCCAGATGACGATACTCCATGTCAATTTCTTCGAGAGTTTCGATATGTTCAGACACGAAGCTAATGGGAACCACCATCAGGTTTTCTACCCCTTGTTGAGCGAGTTCAGGGATGGCTTCTTCGGTGTAGGGTTTGAGCCACTCAACCGGGCCTACTCGACTCTGATAAGCCAGAGTATGAGGGTTTGGACGATTGAGGGTTTGCATGATTAACCGCGTACAGTTTTCGATTTCAGTCTGGTAGGGATCACCCGCTTCTTCAACGTAATTGACGGGTACCCCGTGAGCGCTGAAAAATAGATGAATGTGTTCAGAATCTTGACAGTGATCAAGTTCTTCAGCGATTAATTGACTCATCGCCTGTAAATAGCCCGGTCGATCATACCAAGAGGGAATCACTGTATAATTAATTTTTTGCAGAGCCGGATCTTCAGACCAAAGTCGTTCTAACAGTCTGAAGCTAGAACCACTGGTACTGATCGAAAATTGGGGATACAAAGGTAAAATCACCAGTTGTTCAACTTGGTCTCGCTTGATTCTGACGAGCGCTTCTTCGGTGAAGGGATGCCAGTAACGCATTCCCACATAAATTTGAACATCATGCCCTTTTTGTTGTAACTTTTCCTCAAGGGCGACAGCTTGTTCTTCCGTAATGCGTCGCAGGGGTGAACCCCCGCCAATCGCTTTATAGTTTTCTTGAGATTTGCTGTAACGCAAGGTCGAGATTAACCAAGCCAGGGGTCGCTGCAACCAACGAAAGGGCAGACGAATGATTTCCGGATCGGAAAATAGGTTATACAAAAAGGGGCGGACATCTTCTAGTTGCTCTGGCCCGCCCAGATTTAACAGTAAAACTCCGACTCGTCCCATAGCGGTTTGTGATCCCCAATTTTTAATCTTTGTTACCTATTTTAATGATAGTAGCCTGATATTGGGGCAAAGTCGATAGTGAAAAAATGCAAATATTTTAGATATGGCAACAATTTTAAGAAGTCTCAGCTACCGTTATCAATGGCTTTACGATACGATCTCGGGTCTGGCTGCCTTGAGTGTGGGAGGAGAAGCCCGTTTTCGGCGATTGGCATTGGAAGGATTGTCTATCAATCCTAACACGAAGGTCTTGGATTTATGTTGTGGGAGTGGACAGGCAACCGAGGTTTTGGTTCAACATTCTCAAAATGTTGTGGGGTTGGATGCCTCTCCTTTATCATTAAAACGCGCTAAACACAATGTTCCTACGGCTGAATATGTGGAAGCTTTTGCTGAAAAAATGCCCTTTGCTGATGATCAATTTGATCTGGTTCATACCAGTGCGGCTTTACATGAAATGAACCCGGTTCAGCTTCGGCAAATTTTAGAGGAAGTCTATCGGGTTCTCAAGCCAGGAGGGGTGTTTACCTTGGTTGATTTTCATCGCCCTAATAACCCATTATTTTGGCCAGGAATTGCCCTGTTTTTGTGGCTGTTTGAAACGGAAACGGCTTGGCAATTGTTACAAACAGATTTGATGGCGTTACTGTCTGAAGTGGGGTTTCGGGCCAATTTATCGGAAGCGCAGGGGGCTGATTTTCCCCAACAACGGCTTTGTGCCGGGGGTAGTCTTCAGGTGATTCAAGTTCAGAAGCCTGGCGTGAACGGATATCTCTCTCGGGAGTGATTCCTTAAATTCAGTTAACTGAATCCGGGGAAAATATTAAGGATTGCAACAAGAACTGTTTTGCTTGCCAAGTTCGTGATACTAAATGGAAACTAAGATTCTTAATCCGATTTTGTAAACCTCTAAAAACAAAGGAGAAAGTCAATTGATTTACTCAGAATTAATCGCCGCTACAGCAAACACCGTCACGACTGTTTCTTGGAGTCCCAAGACGGCAATTGTGATGATTATCTGCAATATTGTAATGTTTGCGGTTGGTAAATTTGTGATTCAAAAGCCTAATGTTGGCCCTGCACCTAACACCTTTTTAGGCATGAGTTTAGCTGCATTAATTGGGACAGCTTGTTTAGGTCATATTGTTGGTGCGGGTGTGATTCTTGGACTCGCAAACGTCGGTACTCTTTAGATTTGATTTGACTCTACTCTAGAAACCCGGTTTCTTTGAGAAACCGGGTTTCTGTTTGGGGTTTCTGTTTTTATTTTAATGATAATCTTGACCTGAACCATATTTCCAAGCTTCTAACCAACGATGATAGTAATATTGCTGGATGGGTGATAAGTTTTTAATCGAAGGTTCTCGGTTTTTTCCCAGTGAAAATAACGCAGTATAAGCCCCTAAGTTAAAATAGTGAACAGTCCACTCTAATAAAGGCGTTAACCCCACTTGTGGAATCACTTTAAATACAATATCAGGATGAGAAATACTGGTTTTAAACAAGGTTTTGGCTAAGGGGAAAAACTGCACAACATCTTGTAAAAAAGGTTTGAGAACCCCATCGCCTAATTGTTCCATTTCTTGAAATACTGCGGCTAATAGATTGTTAATGGTATCGGGGTTAATCGTTTGATGAACGCCCACACTCATCGAACGTTGAAACAGCCAAGTTACAGACAAACTGGGTTGATAGGGTTGCAACAAAGTTAACGCATTTTGATCGAGACATTCGGTTTTTAAAGCCTCTTCAATTCCCACTGTTAATCGTTTTAAATGACGCACCATTGAACCAAAGCCGCCAAAACTTAAAGGAGATTGACTCGCACTACTATCTCCAACCGGAAGTATTCTATCCCAAGGTGTTTTTAACGGACTATTTTTATAACAGGGGAAAAAGCCAAATAAAGCCCGTTTAAATGTGAGTTGATGGAGTTCAATGTGTTGATATTCGGGTAACAAGCGTAAATATTCTTCAAAAAAGAATTCTAAACTAAATCGTTCAGGATGAGCATCTATGTAGGTAAATAAATAAGTTGTGCGTCCATCTTTGGCGGGAAAAGCTTCCCAAAAATATTGACATTGATTTTCCAAAGCCGTGAACGAGGCGAAAATATCCCCCGTTTCATTGTTAGAATATCCGGTTGCACAAGTTCCCACAACTAAACATACCGCATCGGGTTTTTCCCCTTGTCTTGCTTGTCGAACAATTGGCGAAAAATGCCCCATTGCATCTAATAATAATCGGGTGTTAATATTGAGTTGGGATTCATCTTGTTTAGCAGTAATTTGAACCCCATTCGGATGAACCGTTGCGGCTTCATAAACCGTATTTTCAAATAGTTTACCGCCAGCTTCTAGAAAACGAATTTTGAGGGTTTCCAGTAAATAAACGGGGTCAACCCCAATATTCAGAACATCTTTTACCCAAATATCAGGACTATTCGGAAAACTCAAACGAGCGGGATTATATTCGGTAGAAATAGCTTGATTTAATTCATCAGGTGAAAGTAGATTTAACTCTAAAAAAACATCTAATTCTTGACGAGAAATATTCCATTCTTGTTCTCGTCCTTTTAAGATTCCCCGTTCAATTAACGCCACTCGCCAACCCCGACTCGCCAACGAAGCGCCGATTAAAATGCCCAATGTTCCGCCACAAATTGCCAGATCATAATCGATAGTTCCGAGGGGTTCAGAATTGCGTTTAACCGTTTGGGGAATGGGAAGTTGATTGTTTTTCAGCGAGTTCCAGAGATTGTCTGCATTTCGCAGTCCGTTGAGGGGATTTCCCGGAATTTGAGTGAGAATTTCTTCAGTTAGAGACATAGAAGTTGGAATAATACACTATTATAGCAGAAGTCAGGAGACAGGAGACACCGAGACTGGAGACAGAATTGAAACCTTTATCATAAAAGGATTTGACAGAAAAACACTGTCCTAATCAAAGGCTTCGACTGCTATTACTAGGATAGAAGATTTTGCAGTGATGGCGATCGCGAGTCACAAAAAAGTAGAATAGACAATACCTATCCTACTCAGAAGCAATTTATATTTATTAAAGCTGCTTGTCAGTTCAACCTCTCTGTATAGGGAACTAGCGGGGGAAAATCGACTGTTCTGTTTCAGGATCAAACAAGTGAATTTGGTCAATCGTGATGGCGATCCAAATCTTCTCTCCCAGACTCACTTTCACCTCCCCCGGAACTCGCAATTGTAGGGGAGAAAAAGCAGTCTCTTCTCGGGAATCCAGACGAACCGATAACAGCGTTTCATGTCCTAAAATCTCAATTCGTTCGATCTGAACAGGTAGATTTTTCGGGGCGGCGCAACTGATTTTCAAATGTTCAGGTCGCACTCCCAAAATTAACGATTGACCCTCAAAAGCTTTAAGATTAAATCCCCAACGCTCCGGTAAAGTCAGACGAAACAAAGGATGCACAATCAACAATGGGGCTGAAAACTGAACCCTTAAAAAATTCATCGGCGGAGAACCAATAAATTCGGCAACAAATCGATTCGCCGGACGATGATATAACTCTAGAGGTTTTGCCACCTGTTGAATTTGTCCTCGGTTCATCACCGCAATTCGAGAACCCATCGTCATCGCTTCCGTTTGATCGTGAGTCACATAAATCGTCGTCGTCCCTAATTGACGCTGCAACTCGACAATTTGAGCGCGAGTTTCCGTCCGCAGTTTAGCATCCAAATTAGACAACGGTTCATCCATCAAAAAAACCTGGGGATTACGCGCCATCGCCCGTCCTAAAGCCACCCGTTGCTTTTGACCGCCCGAAAGTTGTTTCGGGTATCGCTCCAAAAGGGATTCAATCTGCAATAATCGAGCCACCGCCAACACTTGAGCCGCTATCGCCTTTTCACGCGCCGAAAGATAACGTAAACGGGGTTTAAGCGATCGCGTCATCGCCCCTAATAAATCCTCACCGAGCGATCGCAAAATCACCGGAAAATCCTCGGTTAAATTAACAGGTTGTTTGTCTTCAACGAACTCGTCGCTCATCCGTCGCAGTCCAAAGGCTAAATTATCATAAACCTTCAAATGAGGATAAAGCGCGTAATTTTGGAAAACCATCGCAATATCTCGAGCTTTTGGCGGCAAATCATTCACCAAAGTTTCTTTGATCCAAATATTGCCACCCGTGAGAGATTCTAACCCCGCAATCAACCGTAATAACGTGCTTTTTCCACAACCAGACGGCCCCACCAACACCATAAACTCACCATCATGCACCGTCAAGTTAATCCGCCGCAAAACCGTCTGAGGAGACATTAAAACCTCACGGGGTTGAGGTTCTCGCTCATCAACGTCGCTCCTGTGTTGCACCGAGACAGAAGGAGAAAACGTTTTATAAATATTTTCTAAGACAACCTGCGCCATCTGTTAAACACCCACAGCCTTTACAGTGATCAGTTATGCAGTAATCAGTGAGCGTAGGGGCGGGTTCCACCAAAATCTATGTTTGCCACAAATAACTGACATAAACCCGCCCTTAACAGTTATTAGTCATTTTGTCTCTGGCCTCTTAGCTGTTTTGAGATCTGCTGCAATTGAACAATTAACCCATCACTCCAGAACGAACCCCAATAATTTTTTCTCCCGAATTCAATTCAAATAAGCGATCGCCCATTGCATCTTGATCTTGAAGCCTGAGTTCATTGATCGCAAAACGCAAAACACGATTTTCATTGGTCAACAAATAAGCCTGTTGATTGGGATTTACTGATACCATCCCGGCTAACGCATCCCTTTGACCCCTAAACTGGAACATCTGAGTCCCAATAGAACCGCGAGTCGTTGGACGAACCCGTTCCATCGAGATCCGTTTAGCAAACCCCAGTTGCGAAACCAATAATAAACTCCCCTTCGCAGAAACAGTGACACAACTGACCAACTGTTCTTGTTTGCGTAAACGAGTAGCCTGGGAGCCTTGAGCGGTACGTCCCATCGTCGGTAACTGTTCATCATTAATCGGTAAACTCAATAATCGTCCTCCCGATGTCGCCAACACCACCCGTTCCCCT
The DNA here is from genome assembly GCF_000972705.2 of Limnoraphis robusta CS-951. The sequence goes on from NZ_LATL02000276.1 coordinate 10,265, forward strand.
GGTCGAGTCAAATTGACATAACCCAGTTCATCTTGATCCTTCAACTTGATAATTGTAATACCCCGATTGGTGAAATCCAGGAACTCCGACAGAGACAATCGCTTAATTTTCCCCTGTTGTGTTAGCAAAATTAAATCCGTTTTGTCAGGATGTTCAGCCCAGATAAAAGGTGCCAAAATTAATTCTTGAAGACTGCGAAATCCATCTTTAGTCGCCGAGGTTGGGAGTAACGTAATTAATGGCGTTCCCCGTGAACGATTAGAAGTCGTGGGAATTTCACCAACATTGAGCGGATAAGCCTTCCCGGTGCGAGTCAGAATGGCTAAATTTTGACCTGTTGTGGTCAAATAGCTGCTGACAATAAAATCATCATTTTCCTCAACGGTGACATCAGACGTATCCGTTTTACTGCGGCTTTTAGAGTCTACGGTTTTCGCAGGTAGACGTCGTACATAACCGCGATGGGTAAATTCCAGAACAGTTTCTTCCTCGGCCGGGGCGAGGGGTTGTAAAATTTCCGTAGAAGGACGAGTTTTAGATTTAGACGGTTGAGTACGAGTGCTGCTCTGGGGTTGTTCTTGTTGATCTTCAGCATCTTGAACAATAATGCGAGTTCGTCGGGGATCGTTGTATTTCCGCTTGAGCGATCGCAATTCTTTTTTCAACGATTTCAGGAGTTCAGGACGTTCATCGAGTAACCGTCGCAATTGTCGAATTTGTTCGCTGAGTTCATCAAACTCATCCTGTAACTTTTGTCGTTCCAAACCCGTTAAGCGTCGCATCGGCATCGCTAAAATCGCATCCGCTTGGGCTTCACTCATCTGTAAATCACGTTCGAGGTTGATTTTTGCGGTTCCACCATCGGGAGCATTTCGCAAAATATCAACCACTGCGTCTAAATTTCCCAAGGCATTCAGCAAACCCTCAACGATGTGACAACGGCGAACAGAGGCATCTAACTCGTGAGTATACTGACGAATGAGGGTGTGTTCGCGAAAATTGAGGAATTCTTGTAAAATTTGTTTGAGGCTCAACTGGCGGGGTTGTCCGTCTACCAACGCCAGAAAAATCGCCCCAAATTTTGACATCAATTCTGTTTGTTGGTAGAGGTGGTGTAAGACCACTTGGGGAGAGGCTTCCCGCTTCAGTTCAATCACGACTCGAATGCCATCGCGATCGCTCTCATCGCGGATATCAGAAATCCCTTCCAAGCGTCCGGCATTCACCAAGCTTGCCATTTTCTCAATCCAACTGGCTTTATTCACCTGAAAGGGTAATTCAGTCACCACAATCGCTGTTTTAGTGCGACGTCGTTGAGCGGTAGGCACCTGTTCAATTTTTGCCACCCCCCGGATCACAATACTGCCCCGTCCCTGGCTGTAGGCTTCTACAATGCCCTCTGTGCTAACAATTTCGCCGCCCGTCGGAAAGTCAGGAGCCGGAATAATCGACCTCAATTCTTGATCCGGAAGATCAGGATGATCAATTAAAGCCACCAAACCATCAACCACTTCACCCAAATTGTGGGGGGGAATATTCGTTGCCATTCCCACCGCAATTCCCGAACTGCCGTTGAGGAGTAAGAAAGGCAACTGAGCGGGTAAAACCGTCGGTTCTTGTTGGGAGTTGTCAAAATTACTGATAAAATCAACTGTCGCTTCCCCGACTTGGGTTAGTAAGCCTTCATTTCCAATGGGTGCGAGGCGAGTTTCCGTGTAACGCATCGCCGCAGGGGGATCATTATCCACAGATCCAAAATTGCCATGTCCAGCCAGTAGAGGATAACGACTGGAAAACTCTTGCACCAATCGGACTAAGGCATCGTACACCGATTGATCGCCGTGAGGATGGTATTTACCCAAAACATCTCCCACGACTCTGGCACATTTACGATAGGGGCGATCCGGTGTCAAACCCAACTCGTGCATGGCGTACAAAATTCGGCGGTGAACAGGTTTCAATCCATCGCGGACATCCGGCAACGCTCGCCCCACGATCACACTCATGGCGTATTCGAGATACGACTGTTGCATCTCAGTATGGAGGGGAGTGGGGATTACTTGCCCGGAGAGTAGGTTTAATTGTCTAGCCATGAGGAAGATCAAGTTGAGAGTTTAGCGTTGGTAGAGACTTGCTATAGAGCGCGTCTAGACACAAATTGAATTCAAAGAAGGGATTGAAGACTGAATGCTTACAGCACTCTGTTTCCCTATTATGGAGTCTGGACATCGAGATCTGAAAATTTCAGCTCACCAATCAAGTTAGCTTAGGGGTTCAGACTGATGATCAATTGGAGGTTAGAGAAGTTGAAAACGCCGATCACATTTTGAGATCCGATACGGTTGCTGAAAATCTTTTCAGCCACTTGAAGCATTTTTCGTTAGACTGTTCAGGGTTAATCCTGTCAGTGATCACAGTCCGGTTGTGCGATCTGACTAGCCCCCATTCGGGGTTAAGAACTGACCGTTGAGACTGGATCAAGTTGGCTTGCGCAGTGGAAAACGACTGGGGACAATTCGTTTTGTCAGATCAAGTCGTTTACTCTAAGATCAAGCAAGACCTAAAGTGCTGTCAACTATCATGTCAAAAATTTGGAAGGGGTTCGCCCTGTCCTGTAGATCTAAAATAATCGCCTGATCACTCAACTAAGGCGGCTTAAAGGTCACAGTCAACCCAGATAAGAGCGAAATTCTCAATTGATTTTGAGGTTAAACTGTTCTTCTTTGTTCCAAAAGGACATAATATGATGGCACATCATTCATTTATCGGAGAGTTTGTCCACCGGGAGACTCAGATGAAGACCGTTCTGATTGTAGAAGACGATCCGGTTAATGCCCGTGTTTTTTCTAAAATCCTGACTAAACGGGGCGGGCTGGCTGTTAAGCATACAGAAAACGTTGACGAGGTAATAAAAATAGCTAAATCTGGAGAGGCTGACTTGATCTTGATGGATGTGTCTCTGGCCCGCAGTGTTTATGAAGGCAAGGCGGTGGATGGGATTAAAATTACTCAATTGCTCAAAGATGATCCGCAAACCGCCAAGCTGCCGATCATTCTGGTCACGGCTCATGCGATGGCCGGCGATCGCGAAGATTTCCTGGCTCAAAGCGGTGCTGATGATTATATCTCTAAGCCTGTGATTGATCACCAGAAATTCGTCGATAAAATTAAGTCACTCTTAATTGCCGATGAAGATTGAGTCATAAACAATTCACCTGCGGCCTGGTGTCCCCAGGGTTTTGCTCTCGAGCAATGCTGATATCTCTGTGAACAGCCATCAGGCTGTTTCACAAGAGGTTTAATTGGCAGACTCGCCGTTTGCTGGAATTTTCCGATGCCGATCGCCTTGCTATTGGGGAGGCACAGATGTAGGTGAATCTTTGAGTTGGGCTATCGTTTTTTGCATCTGAGGAGTACCAAGAAACTTCTGAGTATCATTGAGTAAGCGATCACCCCAAAGATTTTCCTTGAGAAATTCTAGATCCGCATAGCGAGCATCTAGTTGCAGAGCGGTTTGTCCCATTGCTAAACCTTCCTGCTGTTTTCCTTGAGTATACATTGCCACTGCCATCGCCAGCAGGGGTTCTGCTGCTTTTTCATCGATGGAAATTGCTTGCTGCCATTTCTCAATTGCCCCTTTGATGTCTCCCATCTCGTAGCGGACTAGGCCAACATTATTAATTGCTGGCCAAAGATTTTTTTCCTGAGCAAATGCTTTTTCATACTGGGCGATCGCTTCTGGGTAGCGACCTAAGCGATAATAAGCATTGCCTAAATCAAATAAAGCTCCCGGAACATCAGAACGAACTTTTAAACCCGCTTCAATTTGATCAACTGCTTTTTGATAGTCCCCTTGACGAAAATAGGCTTCTCCCAAAACAAATCTAACGGGAGCATTTTCAGGATCGAGAGTTTGCGCTTGCTGGAGGGCTGCTATTCCTTCGTCAATGCGCTCGACTTGAATATAGAGGCTACCGAGCAATGCCCAAGTCTGATAGCTCTTGGGAGCAAGCTGGGTGGCTAATTCGGCTCTGGGGAGAGCCAATTGATACTGCTGAAATCGAGTCAGTTGGGCTGCTTCTTCAATTAAGCCTAAGCCTGTTTGTTCGAGTTGTTCAGGGTTGAGTTGTAGGGTGTACGGGATCAGAGCTTGACTGTTGGCTGGACTGGCGACACTCCACAAACTGAGACTCATCAGTACGGAAATTAGGGAAGTCCGATTTGGCACGGCTTTGAAACAGATTTTGAATGTTTTCTTCTTATTCTTATACCATCTTAGAGAAATCCGCAAAATTTTGATGCTGTTTTGACTTATTTATAGACATAAGGATTCGTCAGTTCTAGGATGACGTCAAATTGGAAATTTTCCACTAGATCTTTTAAAGCTTTGGCTAGGCTAGAATGCTCACTGGGGATTTTCTCAATCAACGATTGAAGTTGGCGATCGCTACATTGAGCCGCCGCGTAATAAAGTTCCTTGATCCAAGCTCCTGGCATCACGGCTAAACTTTGAGTACATAGGTTTTCTTGACCCTGATATTTTTTCGAGGTCAATTCTGGAGCTGTATTTTCTCTTTTGCGATCAACTTTTACATTAATATCAAAACTCAAAATAGAGCCATTACCGACTCCCGAGTGAGCTATTAATTCTCCCCCCATTACTCTAATGAATTCGTGACAAATAGACCAATTTAAGTCGATAACATCATTGAAGTTAGCATTTAAAGTTGATTGGAATGGGTTGAACAATAAACGAGAAATAAACTCATTCTTAATCTCTGAACCCGTATTTTCAACTTCAAAATGCAGGGTAATATTTTCTGAATTTTCATCCAAGACTAGAGTTGGAATTGCTCGTAATGTAATGATTCCTGTTTCGGTTAGTTTGATGGCATTACTAACAAGATGAAGCAAAATATGACGCAATTTAACGTCATCTGCATAAATATATTGCGGTAAGTTAGAACTCCACTCCAAAATTAATTGTAAATTCTTCGCTTGAGCTTTAACTTCCAAGATCTCTTTAATAAAGCCGAGTAACCGATGTAAATCAAATTGACGCTCATTCAACGTCATTAAACTAGCTTCTAGTCTAGATATGGCGAGAATATCATTAATCAGAGTCAGCAGTTGTTCTCCACTCCGATGAACAATCTTAATATTTTTTCGGTGTTCTTCTTGTAGACTGGAATCGGCGGCTAAAAGTTGAGTAAAACCTAAAATGGAATTGAGTGGAGTTCTGAGTTCATGGCTCATAAAAGAGAAAAAATTACTTTTAGCTTGATTCGCCATTTCAGCAATTTTTTTGGCTTTTTCAAGTTCAGCCGTTCGCTCTATTACTTTTTGTTCTAAACAGCTATTTAACTGATGCAAAGCTTTATTTTGTTCAGCTAGTTTTTGCTGTTGATAATAGCTTCTCAGGGCTTCTCTAACAGTTAAAATCAAATCATTTTCTTCCCAAGGCTTACTAATATATCGGTAAAGATTTGCATAGTTAACCGCTTTTCCCACATCTTCTACGCTGGCTTTCCCGGTGAGAAGAATTTGTAGGGTTTGAGGAGATCTTTGATAAACTTGAATTAATAAATCAACTCCCTTCATATCCGGCATGATTTGATCCGATATAATTAAGGGAATATCTACTTTTTCTTCTTGTAATTCTGCAATAATTTCTAAGGCGATTTCAGCCGTTTCAGCAGCTTCGACTGCGTAACTTTTTCCAAATTTTCGCTTGAGTGTTTCTGCTAAACTTCTCAGTAAAAAAAGTTCATCATCTACACAAAGAATGGTCGGTGTTTGCATCTATTTGCTTCAATTTAGATTCGCAAAAGTTGATTGATTTTGAGAAGTAAATGTAAAAAAGCTCATTATTCTTTTTCCGGTATATTCCTAGTTCAAACAATTTGGCAACCCTGTTCAAACTAGGAACTCAACAGAGATTTCAATTCAGCTATTTTCTAGCTTTATTTTCGTCAAATCGGTGTTTCAGTCCTAAAACTCCCAAGGTCAACAAGCCCAATATTGAAGAGGGTTCAGGAATAGAACTAGCGGGAGTTGAATTGATATCAAATCCAACGATTTGAAAATCTAATCGAGAACGGGCTTGAGCTTGATTAGGATTGAGTTGATTCCAACTGATCCGAGCCGTTCCTGCTAAACTTGAAATCAAGGTATCACTTGTCCAAGCAAATCCATTCAAATCTGTTCCATTCTCTGGTGCCAAACTTTGGCTAAAAATGCCCTGAACATCGATTCCATTCACCTGATTAACGGCAAGTTTAATCTCAGTTCCCGCTTCAACAAAACCTGTTTCGGTCTGAGCAACCGTTAACAGAGAAAAGCCTTCAAAGACAGTCTGAGAATGGGGTGATATCGAATAGGAAACTGGGTTAAGATTTTCCACCCCAAACGATGCAGTTATCCCATCCCAATTCAGAAACCAATTGACCTCAACCCCATTTTCCCAGTCCCAATAGATTTGACCTGTATTATCAGCTTGCGCTCCATTTGGCCCAATCGCCCATTCATAGTCTGCTCCTCCAAATACTCCAGCTCGTCCTTCTACTTTCCATCCCAGCGAAGTCCAGTCCGATGGAACAGAGGTTACAGGTTCAAGCTGTAGAGCGGTAGCGCTTTGAGTCAACCCGACATTCGCCAGAGTTAAACCCAAAGTTGCGGAGAGCGCGATGAATTTATTTTCAGTGATCATAGCACTTGTTTGAAGTTAACGCCTCAAACTTAAGTTTAGCTAACTGAGACTCAGAAATTCGCGTCTCCTTCGTTAATTTTTGCACAATCTTAGAGGGTTTGAATATTTCACCTCCGAGAAATCAAATTTGATTGTTAGCCGAGGAGACTGGGTAGAGTTAGAGGAACGAAGGGAATTTTAGACAGAGATGTTACAGGTTTTTAACAGCAACATCCGATAGTAAAGTAGAAGTTATTTTCCAATCTAATCTACTTTTGTTTGATCACAACAACAGTCATATCATCAAAAACTTGTTGCTGACCAATATATTGCTGAACATCGGTTACAATGGCTTGTCGAATGTGTTCAGCAGAGTTTTGATGGTTTTTGGAAATCACTTCACATAACCGTTCTAAACCATATTGATCACTCTCAATATTTTCGGCTTCGGTAATTCCATCCGTGTATAAAACAATCACATCCCCCGGATTTAAAGAAATTGTTTGTTGAGCAATAAATTCAGAAACATCTGCATCTAACCCAATGGGAAAACCCAAGTCAACGGTATCAATTCGTTCAACTTCTCCATTAACTCTCACTACAATAACTTCTTCATGTTGACCACTTAATTGAATCGAACGATTGGTATAATCAAGCAGTGCTAACGTCATATTTTTACTGGAACTCATACGCTGAATATTGCCATACAAAGTGCGATTAAGAATATCTAAAAATTTCACCGGATCAGTTTCCGAACTTTCCTGTAAGGTTCGCACGGCTGTTTGTGCCATGATCATCAATAAACCGCTTTCTAATCCATGTCCGGTTACATCTCCGATGCCAATTTTTACCTGATCATTGTATTGTAAGACATCATAATAATCTCCACCTATTACATCAGCAGGTTGAATAAAACTGGCAATTTCTAAATCTTTTATTAATTCTAATTCTAAAGACTTTGGTAAAACCATTTTTTGTAATTTTTGAATCACTTCTATTTCCGCCGATAAACGCAAATTTTCTGCTCTTAAATGACACATATTAATCTGATTGGCAATCCGCGCCAGAAGTTCATCTTTAGAAAAAGGTTTTGTCAGATAATCATTCGCCCCGACATTCAAACCGATAACAATATCTTCAACTTGGGTTTTAGCCGTGAGTAAAATAATCGGTACTTCAGTGGTCGGAAAACGTTCTCTAATTTTTTGAGTGACTTGATAACCTGTCATTTTAGGCATCATCACATCCAATAAAATAATATCAGGTTTATATCCTTCCTGAATCAAAGCTAAAGCTTCTTCACCATGACTCGCTTGAGTAATAGCATAATGATGTAGGGAAAGTATATTCACCAAAACTTGTAAATTAATCGGTTCATCATCGACAATTAAAACCGATATATTGGAATTTTTATTGTCAATATTGATTGATTTTGTTAATTCAATCTCAGGCTTTAAGGGTTGATAGACTTTGTTTTCAGGTTCTAGCCTCATGCTAGATTTAGGTATGATTTCCGACTTTACTCCTGTCGAAATCGGTAACGTAAAAGAAAATATTGAACCTTCATTGACACGGGAAGAAACACTAATTCTCCCTCCATGTAATTCTACCAATTGCTTGGTAATCGCTAAACCTAATCCTGTCCCCCCATATTCTCTAGAAGTTGTCCCTTCCGCTTGTTCAAACGACTCAAAAATCCGTTCAAACTTATCTTCTGAAATCCCAATTCCCGTATCCGAAACAATCACTTTTACAAACTTCTGATCTCCTTCTGAATCTTCAACAGCTTCAGCTAAGACTTCTACTTGACCCGAAGGTGTAAATTTTATCGCATTTCCAACTAAATTATGTAAAATCTGTTCGAGACGATTTTCATCCGCTTGTACAAGAGGAAGATCCGCAGAAACTGAATTCATCAATTGTAAATTCTTCTTCCCGACAAGCGGTTGACTCAGAGTAATAACCAAGTCTGTAATTGCGCGTAAATCAACCGCTTTCAGTTGTAAATCTAGATTTTGGTGGCGAAGTTTAGAAAAGTCTAACAGGTCATTGACTAAACTCGACAAACGACGACCACTGGAAACAATCATCGTTAAATTAAAGTTTGTCTGTTGTGAAAGTTCACCCGTTGCGCCATCAATTAAAGACTCGGCAATCCCAATAATCCCATTAAGCGGTGTTCGCAATTCGTGAGAAGTATTTGCTAAAAATTCATCTTTGAGTTGATCAAGACGTTGGAGATTATTATTGGCTTGTTCGAGAGCTTCTTCCCGTTCTCTTAACGTAATTGTTGCCAATTCAACCGCTTTTTTCAAACGAGTTGGCGCACTCACTAAAACAAACACTAACCCCCCCGCTAATATTGCGGTAACACTTCCACCGAACCCTAGCCAACCGGATAGCGGAGAATCAGTTATCCATCCCTTCTTAGGAACGGCTGCTAACTCCCAAGAACCATTCGGTAAAGTAATAGAAGATAGAACGGGATTTTGTTGGAAAATTGCCCGATCTCCGAAAAAAACTTCTCCTTGTTCACCGAGTCCATCTTTCCCGCGAATCGCATATTTTATAGATGATTTTTTTTCTAAGAGTCCCGCTTCTTTAAAGAGCGTATCTTGATCAAGAATAATCCCTGTTAATCCCCAATAAGAGCCACTTTCTGGCGCTTGATTGGGTGGAGTGAGAAAAATCGGAGTTCGCGCAATAAACGCAACACCCCCTTCTACCAAACAAGACGGTTGATTATTCTCAGAATTGTTAGTAGGAATGCGGCGAGCATCTGGGGGACAAATATCAGAAATTTGGGTCATTCCGACGAGGTTGACGGGTCCTGCAACAATCGTTTGACGATTTTCGATAGCACGTTCAATAGCTTCTCGTTCTTCCGGGATAGACATCGGACTAAAGCCAACAGCAGCTTCATTTCCTTGGAGGGGATAAATGTGGCTAACGGTATTCTCTTTGTATAGTACAACACTGCGAATCCCTCGTTGTTCGGCAATAATCACTTGAGTTAGGCGTTCAAAGGTTTTTTGGTCAAGGTTGGGGTTAACAGTCGAAACATAGGCGACTAATCCCCGAGTCAGAAATAATCGCTGATTCAGGGCTTTTTCAAGGTTGGCTCTGACGGTACTGAGTTGCGCTAGGACTTTGGCTCGATTTTGTTGCTCAAACCGTTCTCGTTCAGTATGTTCTACCCATCCGACTGTCGCCAAAATAGCAATTCCGGTGAGGAAAGCAGCGAGGGTTGCTTTGGTATGATCGCGATGGAGGGGATGCTTGAACATAGGAAAGTGCTAATCAATCAGATGCCGTTGAAAACTGAAATCGATACAATCCACTTATGTTCAATTATCGTCAAAGCGACCCGATCTGGAATATTTTTGATACACAATTGAGCAGAAGATTCATTCAATTCTTGAGAATATTGCTATTTTTCATCTAAAATGCACAAAAATAAGTATTTGTCAATCTATAAAATTAATAAATTGCTTCACAGACTCAGATTCACAACCAGGAAAAGTAAGCTTCTTGCAGACCAGTGTTAATATCGATTTATCACTTGTATCCTTGAATCAACGGTGACACTATCGACTGATCCAATGACTTTGGCAACAACGCTTGCAAATCGGTGGCGTTCCCAACTCCAGAACGACTACCCAAACCACAGTAGCAGCACAAGCGAAAGTATTATACAGTGGTTGCTAGGGTCAAATTTGGCGGCGTTGGAAAGCTTTACACCCACTGAACAATCAGCCTTTGAACAAGGGGTAAACTTTCGCTATCGTGTCTTGCAACAACGCTATCTAGACGTTTCCCCTGAACAAGCCTATCGCAACTTGATGAAGCGATTGGGGAGTTTAGTCATTTTACGTCAGAAAATTCAGGCTTGGGTGGCGACCAGTCGAGATCGTCAGCGAAATGTGGTCGATGTCTTACAAGAAGTGATCCAAGAAATGCTGAATAGCGATCGCTACTTACAGCAGCAACTTCAATGGATCGCGGAATGTACAACGGATTCTCGCTTGCGAAATGCTCTGTTACTCGCGAGTTTGGAAGAATACTGTCTGCGACCGATTCGCAATCAACCTCTATTAGTTTATCGCTTTGTTAACTATTTGCGTCGTTCTCAACGGGGGGGATTAACCCAAGTTCCGACAGGTGAGTGGGTGCGACAAGTCTCAGAGGAGATGATCTCCGATGAAACCGAAGAAAGAATTAGTTTGCTTGATGAACAAGCTGTTGCTCAATACGAAGATAGCCAACAACTCGAAGAACAACAAATTCAACGTTTAACGGTACAAGCGGAGTTTGAAACCTACCTCAGAGAAAAAGTAGATCCGATTGCCGCTCAATGGTTACAATTGTATTTGAAAGGAGAGTCTCAAGAAGCGATCGCCCAGGCGTTGAATCTGCCAATTAAGCAAGTCTATCGTTTACGAGAGAAAGTCAGCTATCATGCTGTTCGGAATTTTGCCTTAAAACACGCACCTGAGTTAGTTAACGGTTGGTTAGGAACGTCTTTGTCAGAAAACCGTCTAGGCTTAACCCCCAGTCAATGGGAAGAGTATTGGCATAGTCTTACTCCGATACAACGTCAACTGATAGAAGATTTGATAGCAGGTCAAACCATTGAAGCGATCGGCAAACGTCTCAACTTAAAAACGACTCAAGTTATCAGTGAATGGACAAAGCTTTACTTGAATGCTCAAGCGATTCGCAATCGATAAATGCTCGGGTTAATGTTCACAATCAATGTCTTTTGAATAGGAGATGAAGTTGAAAAATTGAGTCGTTCAAAGTGTTTCTATTAAAGCAATTGAGCCTAGAGTTAAAAGCCAGGGGAAGAGAGAGCAAGCTTGAGGAGTTGACAGATCCGATCAAATATCCTACTCTAAGCGTAGAACTTGAGTTGAGACTGTAGAACGGTAGAGTTTTGTTGATATTAATACTCTAAGTCAAGCCCCATCTATTATCCAAGAAATCTGGAGGAAAAAAGCAAATCGATGAGTCGATCAATGTTAGCCTCTGTAAAGAATTGGAAATAAATATTGCGAAACCCCAAAATGATTTGACTGATTGCTGCTGATCTACTTAAAGAGCATATAAAATCTAAGTATACTGAACCATAACAAGATTCTTTGATAAGTACAAGTAAGGGTTTTTCGTCTACTTCTAAATTCTTAATAAGTTCAAATTTGAATTAATGGTCATCCTATAGCATATGTATTTACCTAGTAAAAGAGTATTGAGTTCGGCGATTACAGCACTGCGGTTTGAAGACCAGATGGAAACGATTCTCCACTGGGCAAGTCGCCATGAGAGTCGTATGGTTTGCGTGGCTAACGTTCACATGGTCATGGAAGCCTATTGGCAGCCTAAATTTGCTCAAATTCTACACAACGCCGATCTCGTCACACCCGATGGAATGCCTTTAGTGTGGATGTTAAAGAAAATGGGTGTGCCTCAAGATCGGGTGGCGGGAATGGATATTTTATTAAGATTATGTCAGTCAGCCCCTTCATACGATGTCAGCGTTTTTTTCTTGGGATCGGAAACTCAAATTTTACAGAATATTGAACATAGACTGATTGAAGACTTTCCTAAGTTGCAAGTCGCAGGGTTACGTTCTTTACCCTTTAGACCCCTCAACCCGGCTGAAGATGAAGCTGTTATTCAAGAGATTAATGATAGTGGTGCTGGAATTGTCTTTGTGTCTCTCGGATGTCCCAAACAAGAGCGGTTCATGGCTCAACATCGGGGAAAAATTAAAGCCGTAATGATTGGAGTGGGAGCCGTTTTTCTGATCTATGCCGGACTGCTGACTCGCGCACCCATCTGGGTTCGAGAAGCCGGCTTAGAATGGTTCTACCGTTTGGTACAAGAACCGACTCGGCTTTGGGAGCGTTATACTCAGACTATCCCTCCTTTCGTTTGGTTAGCCGTCAAACAATTGCTGACAGAATCTCAACAGGATCAACTCTATTCCCGACTTCCCCTGTATCGACCCGTCGGCGAAATGTTATTAGAAGCAGGCCTACTTTCTAACGAACAAGTTTCTACTATCTTACAGGCTCAGGCAGAAGACCCGAAACGGCGCTTTGGAGAAATTCAAGCTCAACAAGGTTGGTTGAAACCGGAAACCGTAGACTTTTTTGCTGAAGAAATTCCTCGTTTAGCAATAGAAAAGCAAAAAAAACCCATCGGTTATTACTTAAAATCTGCCGCTCTCCTCAATGATGATCAAATTGACATCATCCTTAGAGAACAGCAGAATAATCGTTTACGATTTGGAGAAATAGCCGTTCAAGCCGGATGGATAAAACCAGCCACCATTAATCTCTTACTTGAATATATGGGGCCTCGATACCTCCCACAAGAGGATTATCATTACCACCTCACAGCCGAACCCGAGACTCCCCAAAAATCCCCTATTCACGGTGGCTAAAAGTAGCTCAAAATCTAGAGAGAGCCAGAGAAACCTGATGAAGTTGGGTTATCCTCTAGCCCTCTTTTCACTTTGATTTTGAACCGTTATAAGTTACTTTGAATGAGTTCCCGATACAAACTCTTGGGTTGAACACCTTGTAGGTTTTTGACCAGTTCTTTGTGCTTAAATAACTGAATCGTTGGCGTTCCATTCACTCCTGCATTTTGAGCAATTTCAGGATCTTGCTCAATATCAATCTCAACAAAGTGCATCTTACCCTCAAACTCATCAACCACCTTATCTAATATCGGCTTCAGACGGTGACAAGGCCCGCAGTTGGGAGAAACATATTTCACCATAATCAGGCGATCGCTCTGGTGGTACAACTTCCGCAGCGCATAACCCCCCAGATGACGAGTTGCTTGGGGATCAAAGCTTTCCTCAGTATCGGCTACACTTTCTGAAGGGGTTTTTTCTTTGGCGGGTTCTGGGGTTTCGGCTTGTTTAAACTCCTGCACTAAGCCATTTGCAGATAACCACCGTTCTGCTAACATCGCCCCCATACAACCACTTCCGGCGGCTGTAATTGCTTGACGGAACTCATGATCTTGAACATCTCCCACCGCATAAACCCCTTCTACAGAGGTTTCTACACTGCCATGTTGGGTGACAATATAACCCGTCTCGTCGAGTTCAATTTGTCCTTTGACAATTTGAGTATTAGGAGTGTGGCCGATCGCATAGAATAACCCACCCGCCGGGAGTTCGGTTTGTTCACCTGTTTGTCTATTAACTACCCGAACTCCTTCCATTTTGCCATTCCCGAACACATCGACGGCTTCTGTATTCCAGTGAACGGTGATTTTCGGATGTTCTAATACCCGTTGCTGCATAGCTTTACTGGCTCGGAGTTCATCTCGACGCACCAACAAATGAACGTGAGAGCCGTATTTCGTCAAATAAACCGCTTCTTCTGCTGCCGTGTCGCCGCCCCCAATCACTGCGAGTTCAACCCCTTTGAAAATCGGACTCGCTCCATCACAAATCGCACAAGCCGATATTCCGTGACTCCAGAATTTCTGTTCACTGGGTAAATTTAACCGTTTGGCGGTGGCTCCTGTTGCCAATATAATCGTATGGGTTTTGACTTCTCGTTCGTCTGAACGCACGGTAAACGGACGTTGACTCAGATCAACTTCGATCACGTCTTCGGTGTACAACTCGGCTCCCCAACGTTCCGCTTGAGCCTTCATTCTATCCATCAGTTGTGGCCCGGTGATCCCTTCTGGAAAGCCCGGAAAGTTCTCAACTTCGGTGGTGGTCATGAGTTGTCCGCCTGGAATTCCACCCATTTGATAGCCTTCAAACAGCACAGGCTTGAGGTTGGCTCGTCCGGCATAGATGGCGGCTGTATAACCCGCAGGCCCCGAACCAATAATCACAACGTTTTCGACTGCTGGATTCGTCATTGCCCCTTATTTAAACTCATAACGACTTCGTTTAAGACTATTATAGCGAGTTTTTGGTAAGATTTCAAACGCTAAGACGTTGAGCCTCTGCCTAAGCGAAAGATAGTTCTAACGATTAGTCTACAATTAATATATCCCATCGCTTCAGTCGCTTTAAAATTGTTTTGGCACTCAGAAGTAAACGAATCGAATCAAAAAGTAACGAGAGCAAAACTTTATTCCTCGAAAAAATATTGACCGCCATGAAACAATCTGATAGTATTAATAGAATGAGCGACAGTCTCAATCTCAAAAGCCACTACACTCGAAAAAATTGCTAATCCCGTCAAAAGAATATCAGTTTTTGTTGTAAACTTTTACCGGAAACCACCAACCGACACAATGCAACGAGTTTTAGAACCGGAAGTCATGGATACTTGGGAGGAAGCTGTTGAGTATGATTCAATGGACTTCACCGCAGTTAATACCGCCTTTGCAGAACAGAGTTTGACATTAGGGCCACAAAAAGCCAAAGTTCTCGATGCTGGAACCGGAACTGCTCGCATTCCCATTTTAATCGCTCAACACCGCCCTGACTGGGAGATTATCGCGATCGATTTGTCGGAAAATATGTTAAAAATTGGTCAGCAAAATGTAGATCTTGCGAAGGTACAAACTCAAATCCAATTAGAACGAGTAGATGCCAAACAACTTCCCTATTCAGAGGGGGAGTTTGATCTGGTTATTTCTAATAGTATTATACATCATTTGAGCGATCCAATTCCTTTTTTGAGAGAATTAAAACGGGTTCTCAAACCCCAAGGGGGAATCTTTTTGCGGGATTTATTGCGACCTGTGGATGAAGCGACAAGAGATGAATTAGTCGAACAATATGCCGGAGATTGTAACGCTCATCAAAAACAACTGTTTAGAGATTCATTGCAAGCGGCATTTACCCTTGAAGAAGTTAATCAAATGATCGCCGAAGTGGGATTAGAAAACGTAAAAATTTATCAGTCTAGCGATCGCCATTGGACAGTCGAACGAGCGGCTCAAAGCTGAAAAGGGATTAAGGGATTTGCTCAACAAATTCTCGTAAACAATGATAATCCTCTTGACTATAAGCAACTAAAATCACCTGTTCGATAGAAGTTTGAGGATTGTTATTAAAAAACTGTTGAATTTCAGTTACCGCAATTTGAGTCGCTCGTTGTAAGGGAAACCGATAAACACCCGTACTAATGCTGGGAAAAGCAATCGTTTTTACGCCATTTTGTTGAGCTAATTTTAAACTATTGCGATAACAACTGGCTAATAATTCATCTTCATGGCGATCGCCGCCTCGCCAAACCGGGCCTACCGTATGAATCACCCAACGACAGCGAAGATCATAACCTGCGGTAATTTTGGCTTCTCCAGTCGGACAACCCTGTAACTGACGACATTCTTGTAGTAAACGAGGGCCAGCCGCCCGATGAATCGCCCCATCAACGCCACCGCCACCCAACAAGCTTTCATTGGCGGCGTTGACAATTGCATCGACTTGTTGTTGAGTAATATCGCCTTGAATCACTTGAATTTGAAACATGGCTTAATGAATTAAAAATCACAAAATACTCTAGGTAAAATCTTACATCATCCTGGAGCGCAGTCTAACTCAGAGTAGGATTAGGATAACATCCGATTAATTTTCACAGCCAATTTCTAACAGCTAAATCGATGAGCATTCGCGGTATTGACGTTTCTGACTATCAACCCAACGTAGACTGGAAAGCCGTTGTCGATGCTGGGATTACCTTTGCATTCATCAAAGCAACAGAGGGTGAAAGCTTTGTCGCTGAACTGTTTAACACCTACTGGAAACAAAGCAAAGCCAACGGCCTGTTACGAGGAGCATACCACTTCTTTCGACCGACTGCGAGTCCCCAAGGACAAGCTTATAACTTCCTGGCGACTGTCAAACCAGAAGCCGGAGATTTACCCCCCGTTTTAGATATCGAAACCACCGATGGTTTAGACACAGAAACGCTGTGCGATCGCGCTCAAGAGTGGATAGAGATCATCGAACGAGAAAGCGGATTTCGTCCAATTATTTACACCTATCCGGGATTTTGGCAAAGTTTAAATACTAAACGTTTTTCCGAGTATCCGTTGTGGATTGCTCATTATACCACAGCCGAACAACCGTTAATTCCAGGCGGTTGGAAAACCTGGCTATTTTGGCAATTTACAGATAAAGGCGAAGTCACAGGTGTCAATGGTGGAGTCGATGTTAACCTATTTGAAGTTTCCACAACAGGGGCGACTGGATCAAAAGTAGAAGATTTGCAAAGCCGATTAAAAAATCGTGGATTTGATCCAGGGTCAATTGACGGGATTTTTGGAAATGGTACCAAAACAGCAGTATCAAAGTTTCAGAAATCTATGGGATTAAGCGAAGATGGAATTGCTGATTTAAAAACCTGGACTGCGTTACTCGGTAAATTTGAATCTTCAGTGCTTCCGACACCTGAACCGACACCTGAACCGACACCGCAACCGAAGCAAGATTTAATCGCGATCTGCAAAGCCTATAAAGGAGAACCCCGTCAAAACGAAGCGTTAAAATGGTTGCAACAGCAGATTCTAAAGACAATGCTACTGGAATTTACTCGACGTTGGCGGAATCAATCTCAACTTCCGAGTCGTTCAGTTGATCTGATTGATGTTTGTAAATATTATCGGGAATTATCCACTCAAGACGTATCTCTGCGGTGGTTACAAAGACAAATTCCGATAGCAACTTGGGAGGAATTTGAACAAAAATGGAATCAACCTCAAGTTCCAGTCAGTCAGCCCGATATTCGCTTAGTTGACGTGTGTCAATATTATCAAGGATCTCCCACCCAGAAAGAAGCCCTCGAATGGCTACAAACTCAAATTCCTTCAGAGACACTCTCTGAATTTGCTCAACGTTGGCGAAAACCCAATTCTAAATCCAACTTTCTGCCGATAAGGGGTCGCCCGTTATAATGGGAAGCATTTAGCGGGTGGGGAATTTTTATTAACAGAAAGCTATTTTT
>NZ_LATL02000277.1 GCF_000972705.2 Limnoraphis robusta CS-951
GGTTAATTGCATCGATTAGATGCTGGGTTTTTCAACTGGTTGAATACCCTGCCAGTAGAGTTATTATAGCATTAGAAAGAGCCTTATATCCCCATACCTGAAGGTAGGGGCGTGTGCGGCAATTTTTGGTAAGTCTATCCCTGTAAAGTCTATTTCGCCTTGTTCATAACGTCTAAGCAAATAACTGACTTTCATGGAAATTTAACACCAACAGTCTATGATTACTATCTTGGCATGAACCCTTAAGAAATTTTTTATATTTTTGTTGACGAAATGTCCCGACTTGCCTCGGAAATCAACTTGAGCGGATTCATCCTCACGGGGCTTGCATTCTCTGAGCTGATCTCGTAAAAATAAACAGGGATTGGCTGGACTAAAGTTTCTGGTTCAGTCATCCTTCCCCTTCAACGTGAAATAGTGTAATGACGAACCCGCCCAACCCCAACACCGAAAATACTTCTCGTCCTCGTCGCCGTCTGCGTCGCATCTTGATTTGGGGAAGCGTGGGACTGGGAGTGACAACTATCGCTGTTGGAACCGCAGCGACTTGGTTTGTCAAAAATCGGTTAGCCCCTATGGTGGGTGATATCGTCGGGGGTATTGTCCAACGTCCTGTGATTGTTGGGCCAGTTGAACGGGTGACGCCTATCAGTATTCGCTTCGGTCGTTCTTTGATTCCTACGACTGATAATAACCCAAATAACGCTACAACAGAAGCGGTTGAAGTCGGGTTTTCGTTATTTTCGCTCTTGACTAACCCGACGGTTAAATTTGATATTACTTTAGTCAATGCGGATGTTTATCTGGAAGAAGATGCTTCGGGAGATTGGATTAGAACTGAATTAAATTTAAAAGGTAATCCGCCTGTTGATATTGAATTTGGTACGGTGGGCGTGAGGAATGCTGATATTAATCTGAAACCTTATTCTGAAAATCGTTCGGCTGAAATTATTGCGCTGAATATTGAGCAAGCGGTTGTTAATATCAGTGAGGAAAATCAACGGATTAAAGGTCACTTGAATGGCAGTTTTGCTCAAGGGGGAACGTTTAATGTTAAAGCAAATGTTTATACTCCTGATAACAATATTGAAGGGAGATTGCAAGCGAATAATATCCCTGTATCGCAATTTTCCGGTTTAATTAAAAATCCCGATTTTGCTTTACAAGCAGGCCGTGTTGATGCCAATATTTTCGTCAATTTAGAAGATTCTAAGTTATCCAAAATTCAAGGTAGAGCTAGTCTTGATGATGTTCAAATTTTCACCGATCTAGAACAACCTGTACAACCGATTAATGCTCAATTTCGCTTTGCTGGAACTCAAGCTAGAATTGAAAGCTTGACAACGGGTTTAGGAGATATCGGGGTTAATATTGTCGGAACTGCGACGGCTAATCCTCAACTTGATTTGTTAAAAACAAAGTTAGATATTACCGCTAATATTGAACCGACTACTATTTCAACTCTTCTCGATATTGCTAAAAATGTCGCTGAAGAGCCGATTAATTTACCCGTGCCGATTTCGGGAGAAATTCAAACGGGTATTAATTTAACCGGAACCGTTCAGAAACCTATCGTTTCGTTAGACATTAATACAACTGCACCGACGCAAGTTGATAAAATTACACTCGATTATTTAGCCACAAATTTACAAATAACGGCTTTAATTGATGAAAATTTTTCATTACAGTCCGATCCCAATATTATCGTTCAATCCCTACAAATTCAACCGTCAACTGGAGGAACAATTACCGGACAGGGAGAAGTGAAACTCACGGGATTAAAACAACTGATTACTGAAAGTCAAAAAATCATTGTCGAACCCCTAAATCAACCAAAAGAAAAAACACAACTTCCCCCAAAAATTCCGCCTCGCCCTCCCACTCAATCCCCACCGACACCGCCTATTTTACTTCCCGTTCCCCCAACACAAACCCCAGAAGAAAAAGCAGAAAAATCTCCGCTCAATCCCCAAATAAAACTCAATCTAGATATCGATAATGTTGGCTTAGATTCTTTAGCAGAATCCTATGGTATTGTTTCGCCTTTTCGTTGGGGTGAACTTTCAGCAGAAGCAGAAGTTTCAGGAACATTAGAAAAGTTTACAGGGGAAGCTAATTTTTCCTTACCCGCAGCAACAACACCTATTTTTGGTCAAGCAAATTTAGATAAAAACCAACTCAATTCTACGATTCAAATTGCCGAAGGTAACGTTAATATAACCGCTCAAAAAAATCAACAACAGCGATGGAATGCCAATATTAACGCCAGTCAAGTTGCACTCGAACCTTTAGTGAATGCGGGTTTACTCTTTGCTGATTTAGAACCGAATCTCAAGTCAGATATTGCAAGCATTAATCTATCAGACGGACGATTAGATTTACAAGCCAATTTATTGGGAAGTTTAGAAAGCTTTGATCTTTCTACTATTCGCGGTGAAAGTGATATTCAAATCAATTTAGGCGGGAGTTTAATTAATGCAACCACCCAACTCAGACAAGGGGAATTTTCAGCCGCTTTTGATACCGATCCCTTGGCATTAACTCGAATTTTAAATGCAGGAATTACCCTGGCTAATCTTCCCGCGAATACTCAAACTCAAATTCAGGATTTAGACCTAAGAAACGGAACTGTACAAGCCGAAGGAACCGTTAGAGGAAATATTAATAACATCGATGAAATCATCGCTAGAGGCGAAGGATTAGTTAACCTGGGAAATACAGGTGGAGTCATCAAAGCGAGTGGGCGTTTGAGTGGAGATTTATTCCAAGCCGAAGTCGATACTTCAACCATTCCGCTTAGTCCTTTAATTGATTTAGGCTTACCTCTTGCTAATTTATCACCCGATACAAACAATTTAATTCAAAATATCAATTTTAGCAACGGAACTCTAGAAGCACAAGCCCTATTTTCCGGTAATATTAACAATTTAACTCAGGTTACAGGCACCGCCAACAGTCAAATTAATTTAGGCAATTTAGGCGGAACCGTTGCAGCAAGAGGACAATTAACCGATGGTCAATTACAACTTAGCGTCAATACTGATGCAATTCCCCTTGAACCTTTAATTGATGTTGGTTTACCCTTCGCTAATTTACAACCCGATTTAAAGGCAGAAATTCAAGAGATTAACCTCAGAAATGGAGAATTACAACTACAAGCTTCGGTTTCGGGAAACTTAAACAATATTGGTGAGTTAGAAAACCCGATATCTGCCATTACCGCTAAAATTGATAGTTTGGTAAACTTAGGACAAGAAGGTGGAAATGTCGCCGTCTCAGGTCAAGCAATAGCCGGACGTTGGCAAACCATTATTAATGCCGATCAAATCGCCTTAAATCGGTTTTCTAATTTAGTAGAATCTCAAACTCAAGACCTTTTACAACCGCTACAACAACAGGGTTTAATTACCCAAGCTGAAGCAATGCCTTTATTGCGAGGATTACTCAATACTCGTTTAAGTGCGAGTGGTTCTTTAATCGAACTTAAACCGGAATTAGTTCAAGCGATGGGACAGTTAGAATTAACCGAACTTCCCATTATTCGACAACCTTTAGAAGCAGCGTTTAATTGGAATGGTCAACGTTTAGAAATAGAAAAAGCTGAATCTCCACAATTTGGGGCGAATGGGTTTGTCGGGGTAGAATTTTCAGGAACCGGAGTTCCCCAACTCTCAAACCTCAACCTCAATGTCCGTCTGTCTGACTTTAATTTACAGTCTCCTGCGGTACAACGCTTATTAGCAAATGTTCCCCCAGAAGTTGCCGGAGATTCACCTTTAATTGCAGGTTTAGTAAACTTTCAGGGGAAATTAACGGGATCATTGTCTACCTTACAACTCGCCGGAGATTTAAGTTTAGAGAATTTAATTGTGCGAGAATTAGCATTTGATCCGATATTAGCCGGAAGCCTAAGCGCTGGATTAAATCAAGGGGTAAATTTAGCCTTAGCAGGACAACAAGATCGCATTGAATTGGTTCTAAATAATCAATATTTACCCGAAAGTTTCCTGATTCAACAAGATGAAGCGATCGCTCAAGGAACCACCGTCGGCGAGAATTTATTAGTAACCCTAGAACAATTTCCCCTCAGCGTCCTCAGTTTAGCGCCCTTAGCCAATCAAGGCATTGGAGAAATTCGCGGTATTGCTTCAGCGAACCTCACCATTTCTCAGTTAGCCACCCTCAACCCCTCTCAAATTGGCGCCCAAGGCACGATAGCCGTAGAAGACCCCGCCCTCGGTTATATTGATTTAGACCGCTTCAGCGCCAATATTAGCCTGGCTAACGGACTCTTTCAGTTAACAGAGGGTCAACTCGGACTCGGAGAAACTCAGATCTTAATTGCTGCTCGTGCTAATTTAGAAGCGATTATCGAAGATTTGCAAGCAGGTGTCACGTTATCCTCGGGCGCTAATACAGAAAGTCCTCCCGACTTTGAAGCCAAAATTGACATCCCCAACGGCACCTTACAGGATGTATTAGCTGCTTTAGAATTTTATAATCTTAGCGATCTGGTTCGAGGCATCAACACTCCCGAATATGGAACCGCAGCCGATGTTATTCCGGTTCCTGTGGGTTTACCTCCAGATGCAACCCTGACTCAACAATTGCGACGCTTTGAAGAAATTCAAGCGATATTGAGACGACAACTCCTGCAAGAACAAGAAGAACCCCTACCGCCGTTAGAAGCGCTGCGAGGTGGTTTTACCGGAGAAATTGCGGTTCAAGGTTCCATCGCCTCTGGTGTGACTGCAACTGTCGCCCTTAATAATACAGGAGATTGGACTTGGGGGCGATTTGAAGCCAATGAGTTTATTCTTAATGCCAGTTTAGATCCAGATAATGTGTTGCGGGTGTTGCCTTTGCAACTGACTTCCGAAGAAACGGTTTATGATTTTCGCGGACAATTTGCTTTAGATACACAGCTTCCTTCGGGACAGTTTCGTGTTAAAAATATTCGTTTAGAACGACTGCAAGATGAATTAGAGAATTTTGTTGATCTCCCCAATATTGATGTTAATGGTCAGTTGAACTTTCGAGCGAATATTGCCGGAAGTTTAGCCAATCCCCAAGCGACGGGAGAATTTACCGTTGTTGAAGGAAGTTTTAACGCAGAACCTATCAAAGAAGCCCGAGGCAGTTTCAGTTACAATAACGCTCGTCTATTTTTAGGAAGTAATATTCTTCTAACTGAAAAAGATCCCATTCGGATAAAAGCTCAAGTTCCCTATCGTTTACCCTTTGCAGAAGTATCGGCTGAAAGTAACCAACTGCGAGTACAGGTCGATATCCAAAATGAGGGTTTGAATATCATTAATCTACTGAACCCCGAAATTAGTTGGGTGCAAGGAACCGGATTAGTCGAGTTGAATATTAACGGGATTTTACAACAAGACGCTAATGGAGATATCGAACAAATTTCAATTCAACCGGAAGGATTATTAAAAATTCAAGATGGTATATTGAGTGTAGAAAGCCTCAAACAGTCGATTGTTGGACTCTCAGGAACGGCAACTTTTGTCGGCGATCGCATTCGGGTGAATGGAATTCAAGGTGAATTAGTCGGTGAGGCGGGAACAGGTAATATTCTCGTTCAAGGGATTTTACCGCTTATTTTACCCTTGGCTGATGAAGATCCCGATGCCGGAAATCCCCTTCGCATTCAGTTAGAAAATTTGAAGGTTGATGTAGCAGAATTGTATGTTGGAGATGCGGCAGGAATCGTTAGAATTGGGGGTACTGCATTAAGACCGGAAATCGGTGGGGGAATTAACCTTTCAGATGGAATTGTGATTTTACCTGTCGCCGCCGCAGCATCAGGAGGCGCTGGGGGAGGATTACCCGATACCGGGCCTGTTAGAATTAGTTTGGATAATTTTAGATTGACATTGGGAGAAGATATTCAGATAGAAACTCCCCCCGTTAGTCAATTTTTGAGCGTTCCCATTGTTGACTTTTCAGCAGAGGGTACAATCACCGTTAATGGCACTCTAGAAACTTTAGAAGATATTCGTCCGAGTGGTACAATCGAACTGACAGGCGGCGCCCTGAACCTCTACACCAGCCGCTTTATTCTAGATCGGGGTTATCCCCAACAAGCAATTTTTGTCCCCTCGAAAGGGCTTGATCCGATTTTAGATTTACGACTGGTGACTCGCGTTGCTGAAACCACTCGTTTTCAAGCCCCAACTTCGGCGTTTTCTTCAGAGATTTCAGAAGGTCCGACTGCTACTAATTTAGGAAGAGTCAGAACAATTCGGGTGACTGCATTGGTCAAAGGCCCAGCTTCTCAGATTAACGATATTGTACAGTTGCAAAGTTCTCCCTCCCGCTCTCAAACTCAATTAATCGCCTTGTTGGGGGGAAGTACATTTGAAGGAATTACCGGAGATACAACCTTAGTTTTAGCGAATATTGCCAGTGCGGGTATTTTCAATCAAATTCAGCAAAATATTTTGGATGCAACTGGGTTGACGGAATTTCGGATTTATCCCGCTCGTATTTCTAAAAGTGGCGGTTCAACAGAGTCTTCGGCTTTGGGTTTAGGAATAGAAGTTGGTTTAGATGTTACGGATAATATTTCGGTTTCCCTCTCTCAAGTTTTAGCCGACGATCAACCCACCCAGTTAGGGGTCAATTATCGAGTGAATGATAACTTATTAATTCGGGGTGCAACGGGTTTGGGTAGTGAAAGTGAGATTCGTTTTGAGTATGAAGTTCAGTTTTGATTCCGGGTTATACTGGGTTTAATAAATCTCTAGAAATAGGGAATCTAAATTCAGAAGTAGAACTCATGCAACAAGTTAACGATTCAACTGAACCAAAATATCGTAAACAACAAGACAATAAATGTCCCGATTTTCTGTATTTTGATTTAGAACTTAAGGATACACCAACTGACAGACTGCAACAGGCAGAACTCCCCCAAAAAAAGGATTTATATCTCACCCTAAACTTTAACGAAGAATGGTTGAAACTACTCGGCGGAAAAGTTAAATATGGTCTTCGAGGGGGCGAACTAAGATTAAGCTTGAAAAATTGTAAAACTCCTTACTCTGACCGATGTTTAAATGATGAGATGAAGCTGGTTACTGAACGAGAAGTGGAAACTCAACAGGGTGTAGAAAAAAGTAGTAACATCGGCGGTTCACTGTCTCGGGAGAAAGCGGAGTTAAGTGCAAAACAAGATTATAAAAATACAGAAACGAGAAAAGAAAAGTTTCAGAAGACAGTCTATCATGTATCGACGAAAGGGGATGAGCGTTCTCCTGCTTGGGTATTTGAAGCGGATAAAGACGAGTCTGTTCTCAAGGGAACTTTAGCAGATCAAAAGCTGGCAACGGTAGATATCACAGAGATTTCCCATCAATTGACAGCAACCTTTGAAGTGGTATCGAAAAATGTTTACGTCGGTGATGCGGAAGGAATATGGCCGGATAATATTAGTCAGAATAAATTGGCAATCATCGAAAAACTAATTATTAATCGGTTGCTGGAATCAAAATTAAAACCCTATGTAAGTAAAGTGGAGTTAAGTTATGAATGAAGATCAATCACTTCAAGAACTCGAAGCCAGTATACAGAAAATAATTGATGCCGATACCGAGAATTTTCAGGAATTAGCTGAATTAGCTGATTTGAATCTCCAAACTGATTTCGTTAATGCAGACTTACACGGTACTGATTTAAGCGGTTTGAACCTCGATGAAGCCGACCTCAGTCGAGCCGACCTCAGAGGAGCCGACCTCAGAGGAGCCGACCTCAGTGGAGCCAACCTCATGGAAGCCGACCTCAGAGGAGCCGACCTCGGTGGAGCCGACCTCGATGAAGCCGACCTCAGTGATGCCAACCTCAGTGATGCCAACCTCTTTGGAGCCAACCTCATAGAAGCCAACCTCATTAGAGCCAACCTCAGTGATGCCAACCTCAGTGATGCCAACCTCTTTGGAGCCAACCTCATAGAAGCCAACCTCTTTGGAACCGACCTCAGTAGAGCTAACCTTAGTGAAGCCAACCTTAGTGGAGCCAACCTCAGTGATGCCAACCTCTTTGGAACCGACCTCAGTAGAGCTAACCTTAGTGAAGCCAACCTTAGTGAAGCCAACCTCAGTGAAGCCTACCTTGATGAAGCCAACCTCTTTGGAGCCAACCTCATAGAAGCCAACCTCAGTGAAGCCTATCTCGGTGTAGCCAACCTCAGTGGAGCCAACCTCAGTGGAGCCAACCTCAGTGGAGCCAACCTCAATGATGCCATCCTCAGTGGAGTTCTCATTGATGAAAATACACAGCTAGAAGCTAAATGGAGATTGGTTTGGACAATTGTTAATAGAGAAATTGAGGAGTTAAACCTCGCTGGAGCCGACCTGAGTAGAGCCATCCTCAGTGGAGCCGACCTCAGTGGAGCCGACCTCAGTAATGCCGACCTCAGTGGAGCCGACCTCAGTGGAGCCGACCTCAGTGGAGCCAACCTCGTAGAAGCCAACCTCAGTGAAGCCAACCTCAGTGGAGCCAACCTCAGTGGAGCTAACCTCAGTGGAGCGGACCTCAATGATGCCAACCTCAGAGGAGTTCTCATTGATGAAAATACACAGCTAGAAGCTAAATGGAGATTGGTTTGGACAATTGTTAATAGAGAAATTGAGGAGTTAAACCTCAGTGGAGCCGACCTCAGTGGAGCGGACCTTAGTGGAGCAGACCTTTTTAGAACCAACCTTTTTAGAACCAACCTTTTTAGAACCAACCTTTTTAGAACCAACCTCAGTGGAGCCAACTTTAGTGAAGCCAACCTCATTAGAGCCAACCTCAGTGAAGCCAACCTCAGTGAAGCCAACCTCAGTGGAGCCAACCTCACCAATTCTCGCGTAAGAAATGCACGTTTTAGCAGTAATAGTCTGGGAATGACTGAAGAACTCAAACAAGATTTGATCAAACGAGGAGCTATTTTTGATGGGGGTTAAAGAGAGCGGGTTTTTGTACCAACACGCCCGTTAATATAAGAATTCCAACTGTGAAACTTGAATTTTTCTCTGGTATTCGTTGCTCTGATACACTTGAAAAGTTAACCCAAAAGCCAAGATAACAATATGACTGAAATTATTCTAGATTCCGAACAAGAAAAGTTATTGCAAGAACAGTTAAAAACGGGTAAATATACAACTGCAAATCAGGTGATTACCGATGCTTTAAAAGCTTTGGCAGAAAAACAAAATCTTAATCAATCCCGTCAAATTGTAACCCTTATTTCGGGAGAAACGGCACAACAGCTACTCGAAGAAAAAGTTAAAATTATCCGGGAAAGTCTGCAAAATTCTCAACCAGAACCGCACAATCAAACTTTAGCCGAAGACTTTATAAATTTATGTCAAGAAACCCAAGCTTTACACGCCGATCATCCTTTAACCGATGAAGAAATAGCCGAAGAAATAGCGGCTTACCGGGGAGAAAAATGAAAGTTGTTATCGATACTAATATTTTGGTATCTGCGGCTATCTCTGGAAGAAAACCCGAAGCTGTGATTAACTGGATTCTCAATCAACCGGATTTTGAATGGATGGTTTCCGAAGAAATTGTAGCAGAGTATCGGGAGGTATTAAATAGACCCAAGCTAAAATTAACAGAGGTTCAGAAAGAAAAATGGTTGAATTTAATTCGTCGTTCAACAACACTAATTGATGTCTCTATCGAAGTTGATTTTCCCCGAGATCAAAAAGATGCTAAGTTTATTGCTTGTGCGATCGCTGCCAATGCAGATTTTTTAATTACAGGCGATCGCGATTTTACTGAAATTCAAAGCTTGGGGAATACCTTAATTATTTCGGTTTCAGTTTTTGCAGAATTAATGTTAATTAAACCAATACTATAGCAGTACGCGAATACATTAGGACATTTCTAAATCCTAAAACCCCTTCACCGTCTACTGATCCGGTGTTCCCTGATCCGGTGTTCCCGATTCAAGTAGCGCTATATGTTCATGGTCGTAAGACGAACAACAGTTTTGATACAGTCATCTAATAAAGTGGGTGAAGGCTATCAATTAGTCCCTCACCCCAAACAGAATTAACTCACAGAAATTTGAATCCCATCAAAAGCTGCTAACGTGAAAAATTAGTAGGTTTCAACGTGCCAACGGTGTTCTTTCTTCAGTTGCTTTTGGTATTCACCCCAATCAGCGCCAAACTTACTAGCGGCGGCAGACATTCCCTCATCAATACCGCCTTCCATACCCTTCAAACCGCAAATATAGGTGTGGGTATTCGGTTTTTGATTCAACTGCCACAGTTCATCAGCATTTTCTTGAATCCGGTGCTGAATATACATTTTGCCACCATCTTTATTCTGTTGTTCGCGACTGATGGCATAAGTGACGCGGAGATTGTCAGGGAATTGACGTTGTAACTCTTCAAGCTCTTCTTTGTAGAGAATATTGGGAGTGTAGGCACAACCGAAGAATAGCCAAGCCAAACCTTTGAACTGATAATCAGGATTTTGTTCTCTTTCCTTAAACATCCGCCATAAGAAAGCCCGGAAAGGAGCAATTCCTGTACCTGTTGCCATCATAATAATTGTGGCCTCCTCATCATCCGGTAAGAGCATTTCCTTACCAACCGGGCCAGTAATGGCAATATCAGCACCCGGTTCGAGGTTGCACAAGTAGGAAGAGCAAACCCCATAAACGGTTTCACCCGTTTCAGGATGCTTATACTCCAGTTGGCGTACACACAGAGAAACAGTCTTGTCATCAAGATGATCTCCGTGACGAGTTGAAGCAATAGAATAAAGTCTCAGCTTGTGAGGCTTGCCATTTGCATCTGTGCCTGGAGGGATAATCCCAATACTTTGACCTTCAACATAATGCAAATCGCCGCCGGAAAGGTCAAAGGTGAGGTGACGAACAGTACCTTCTCCACCCTCTTGAACTAATTCTACACTAGACAGACACTTGCCAACAAAGGGATTTTTAGGCTTGTAGATGTTGACAGGAACTTCAGTATGAACTTTAGCTTGTGTCATGGGTTTTTTCTGTTCTCCAGACTGTTGACTCTGTAATCCATTTTCTGGCGTGGTGCTGCTTTGATCTTGGGAAGTTCCGTCACAGGCACGAATATTAACGATCCGACCCCCCAAACGCGAAATCCGTCGCATTTCCTGATTCATCCGTTCATAAGGCACGGTGATCAACACTCTGCCACTACGACGAATGGGGTAAGTCTGTTGATCGCTATTTCCCCCTTGACGTATTCCCTCAACTTCAAAGACAAAGACCCGACTATTTGCCCCTGTCTTTGTCGCAACACCAGATCCACTAGGACTATACATTGATAAATTTCTCCCTTACAATACCGAGCGATTCACCTACAGAATGTGACATATAAATCACTTTAAGCCATTCTTAAGGTGGTGTTCTTCCACGAAATACCACGACTATTATCCAGTAAGTGTAACTGCTCACTCAGACAAGAGTCGCTTTTTTTGTTAGACTTTTAATCATTTTACGGTAAATAGTGGACAGTGAAACGGGTCACTGGTCACTGTAAATTCGCCCTCGCCATTGAGTTGGCTTGCGGTTCGCCGAAACAAACAATCGCACCACCGCCAACGGGTCAGCAAATGGAGACAGCCAAAATATCCATTTTCCTTGAGCAACAGACAAATCGTAAGCTGAAGCGATCGCACCACACAAAGCAAACCGAACCGTGATCCAGAATAAATTTAAACCCAGTAAGACCCCGATCAAGGGATTGGATAAAGGTAAAAATCCCCAACATCCCAGACTCAACAACAAAATCGGTAAAGGTAAACCTTGAACTGCTAAAAGTAATCCTAAATCTCCCCACAGTTGCCCCACAGAGGAAGCATCCTTGAGATCCAGCGATCGCCCCCATCCAGACCAGGTATCCCAAAAACCATCATACATTCTGACTTTCAGTAAATTCGCCCCATCGAGAAACCCAACTTTAAATCCCTTCGCGGCTACATTACGAGCGAGAGTCACATCATCACAAAAAGAACGACTTGCACTGGTGTAGCCGTTCATCGCTTCTAGAACCTCACGCCGACAGAGAAAACATTGACCATTCGCCATCACCCGTTCCGGACTATTGGGGTTGGTATCCGGCGGCCCAAAACGATAAATCAACGTCATCAACAGTGCAGGTTGTAGCCACAATTCCCCCGGATATTTCAGAATAAACCGACAAGATAGAGAAATTAAATCATAACCTTGAGCGATCGCCGTTTGTAGGAGAGTTGCAGCTAAAGCCGGACTCGGTTGAGTATCTGCATCAATTCCCAATACCCATTCACTTTTTGGGGAACTGTGGAGAAAACCCGTGTGTAAAGCCCAAGGTCGTCCTACCCAACCGGAGGGCAAGGGATCATCGGTGATCAGACGAAATCGAGGATCACGCTGGGCTTTCGCCTGCACCATTTCGCGAGTGCCATCCGTTGAACAACTATCGACAATCAAAATTTCCCGTACTTCATAGCTTTGACGACTCAACCCCGATAAACAGGGCGAAATGCGTTCAGCTTCGTTCAAAGTGGGGACAACAATACTCACCGTTCCCAATAAATCAGGGGTTGGGGGATGAGCTTGCAATAGAAAACGACGGTTAAGAGCCTTAAATAAACGAGACAGAACAATAGCCGTAGCCGGAATTTGTACAATCAGGATCAATAAAGCCAGAGCGCCGATCCAGACAGATAAGAAGTCATTGGTCATTGAAAATTGATTTCGCCCATTAACACTTCAGAAAACAGATCTCTATCAGAAAGAACGGATGGGCGTCAGTGCGAACACAGTAGAATTCTAGTCTTTCTCGGATAGAGTCAATCCGTTTTTCCGCTAAAAATCTGTTTCTTCTGAAGATGCTTGCAAATTTAGCACAGAAGGGGACAGGCTTACTAAAGAGGGACTCCAATCAGTAAGGATGCTGTCGCCGGACTCTTCGCTATTAACAGAAAGACGATTGATTCATTGCTTGTCCCCTGACGTAGATAGAATTCCCCCCAAACAGATGCAGGCTTATTTTGCCAAAATCTCAGCCGGAGTGCGGGGAATGTCAGAGGGAGGCGAGTCAACAGAAGCAGGTTCGCTGGGCAAATCTTTGACAGTGGGTAATGTCGGCCCGCCGGCAGTCCACCAGAAAACACAAGCCGGAATGACACCCAAGGCAATACTCAGACTTACCGGGAACAAGAACCGTGCATCTAGAGAAAAAACCGTGATTGCCGCTCCGAAAACGAAGTTTGTCAAATAGACGATTAAAGGTAAAGTCAATTGAGGGCGAGATAAGACAATCGGGACTCGTCGCCACAAAATAGCGCCAACACTCATAAACACAGCCGCCGTTCCCATCCATCCGATGAGGTTGCGGTAGGGCATTCCAAAAAATTCACCAACTTCTTGGAACTCCCAGAATTTTACAGGAGCTTGACTCATTGCCGGATCGAGAACTAAACCCCAAGCCGTTAACAAAATAGCGCTCATTGCTAAAGCCGCCCAGTGACGGAACCAGCTTGAACCGACAACTACTTTGAAACCTGTTCGGGCTAATAGATAACAAGTTAGCCCCATGTAAAACCAAGACAGGGGAATGGTAAACGGAACTAAGCCGCCAATCTTATAGCCTAAACCACTGAGGTATTGATAGTGACCAAAGGGAAATCCGGTACTGGTCCCTAACAATTCACTGCCCAAGGATAAGAACACCGCAGGTAACATGAATGTAGCAGTTGCCCACAATCCTAGAGTTCGGTAAGCGTATAACGCAACGGCGATCGCACCAAAAACGATATAAGCAACTCCGCCACCTGCCATACTCCACCCGAAAACCGTCTGGCCAAAGGCGGGTAAGTTAGCAATGATTTGGGGATTAGGTAGAACAATTAACAGTCCGGCCAAGCCAAACAGGGTTGAGATTACATGGATAGTTAGAAAAAATCGTTCAGCAATTATAAGTTGCTTCATGGAACTCCTCAAGAAAATGTAAAATTCAAATGACGCTCTTTATTAGTTTACAAATCTTTAACAAAATTAAATGAAAGTTGTGATTACTTCTGAGTGATCCCCATAAGCAATCACTAGACGCAAGTTTAACCCATGATCTTGATTTGCCTTGATTTGAATCCCTTTTCCCGATCGGTTTTTTAGGGGTTGGCGGCAAATTAAATAAAATTTAGTGATAGATTTCAAGAGTCACTTTTAAAAAATTTATTGGATCGGCGACAAAGAATAGACAAAGTTACCAACTTATGATATGTATCTGGATTTGAGAGCCAAGTCTCCGAATCCACTAAAATAAGTGGAGTTTAATTGGGCAAGAGGAGAGTCATGGCAAGTTTACTGATCGCAATCGTCACACTACTCGCAATCATCGCTATCGGGGGGTTATTAGCGATGGAGATGCGATATCGTCGTTTACCTGGAAATGACCTAGAACTAACCTCGGGTCAGTGGGATCTCGCCCTCACTCAACCCAATCATTACCTGCTCGTTGGTCAAATGGAGTTCCGCAACCGCACTCGGGGCTTTGAAATCATGGTACCGGAAGTAGAAGCCCAGGTGCAACTCCTGAGTGAAGCCAGTTTAGACAAAATTGAATTAAACACTCGTATTATTCCCATCCATCCCGATGCGCCTGCAAGAGCCGATAACTATTGGTTTGCCTATATTGTCAAGCGCAAACCCACTCAAATCAAAGTTTCTATCGAAATTCAGGGAGAAAACCTCGAACCGCTACAGTCGGCTTGGGTACAAATTCACTATATCACCTATGGCCCAGACGGACGCATTCCCAAAACCCGCCATGTGATCATCCCCTTACAATA
>NZ_LATL02000278.1 GCF_000972705.2 Limnoraphis robusta CS-951
AAACAGCCCTGGGGGATATGGGAGTCAGGGGGAAAGTTAATCGGGGTTGTTATTGATCAGCTTCAGTAGAACTTGCCCCCATTTTTCAAAAAAATATATAGTAAAATTAAACAGCAATAGGAGCTATGTTTCGCTTAGTTAAAAAGCTGGGATTTTTGAGTTTAACCCTTGTTAGCGTTGGAATTGGAGTTGATATCCTCACTTCTACTCCCGCAAACGCACAAGCACAACCAGAAGGAAAACGTCCTCCGGTTTGTGAAGGGCAACTGCCCACAGGTTCGGTCAAGTGTAATTATGAGGGCGGCGACAACTACCAAGGTAGCTTTGTCAATGGTCGCCCCGAAGGACGAGGCATTTATGTCTATAGCAATGGCGATCGCTACGAAGGCGAATTTCGCAACGGTTTACCCAATGGCCAAGGGGTATTTATCTTTTCAGATGATGCCCGTATAGTTGGTGTCTTTCAAGACGGCAATATTACCCAAGGAACCGTAATCTTTACCAACGGCGATCGCTACGTCGGACAGTTCAAAATTGTGCGAGACGTCGCTAGCGGACAAGGCAGTAGTCAGCCTCACGGTAGTGGAGAATTTATCTATAGCAACGGCGATCGCTTTGCTGGAGAATTCTTCGCCGGACAACCCTTTGGTGAAGGCAGCTTTACCCGCAAAGATGGCTCTCGCTGTCAAGGACAATTTTTTAACGAAGCGCTCGACGGTAAAGGAACTTGTACTTTTCCGAACGGACTTCGCTATGAAGGCGAATTTCGCGGCGGTATTCCTCACGGCCCTGGAACCCTAATTGATACCGCAGGCAAGCGACTACCGGGAACCTTTCGAGATGGTAAAAAAGTAGGAAATCCTTCTTAAAGCAATCAAAAAGGACTTCTGCTTGTCTACTTAAATTGATGGAGAACTTTAGATAATGACAACGGCGACTTCACATTCAGCCTCAGCTTATTCATTCCCCTTTGAGTTTGCGCCCAGTTCAACCCAAGATCGCGATCTGTTGCGCCAATTGAACTTTGTTCCGGGTGTTAAAGAAATCTTGATGACTCGACAAGTTCACGCCTTAGAACACGCCACCGTTTGGGTGTTGAGTGAATGGGCAAATGAAGGTGCAGCCACCGCAGACGAAGATCGTCTGGGCGGAATGTCAACAGCCGAAGGATTTTATCTCTATGGGCGCGTTCAGAGCGATCGCCTCAGACAAGCGGTAGAAACAGCCCAGCACCGTCTGACAGCCGGAGAATGGGATCTCGCTGTTCATCCGCGATGTGGTACCAATCTCTCAGTCGGAATGCTACTGACTGGTGGAGTGGCGATGGGTATTCATTTAGCTTTACCCAAAGGGCCAGTTGAACAGCTTTTGGCTTTAGGAGTCGCCGCCGGAGTGGCCACCCAACTTTCTCCAGAGTTAGGCAGTTGGGCGCAGCGATACCTGACCACTGCCATTCCCTTTAACCTACAAGTCTCGGAAATCTCCATTGTGCAGGACTTCTGGGGACGTTCAGCCCATTTTGTCGCCGCCCATTGGAGAGACTAGCAATAAAACTTAAAGACTCATTTGCACCGAGACAGCAGATCCAGTAGTACCCTGAACAATACAAGGCTTTATTCATCAATTTAGAAACGAGGAAGATAAGCTAATGGTTCAACGTGGTTCTAAAGTTCGGATTTTGCGGAAAGAGTCCTACTGGTATCAAGAAGTAGGTACTGTCGCTTCCGTTGACAAAAGCGGTATTAAATACCCCGTTATTGTCCGTTTTGATAAAGTCAACTACACAGGCATCAACACCAATAACTTCGCAGAAAGTGAAGTTGTAGAAGTTGGTACGGGTTCGGCTGCACCTCGCGGTCAACAAACACCCGTCGCTGCTGCTACCCGACGCACGGGCCAAGGAGCTGGCAAACCTGATGTCCCTGGCGATCCCAACCAAGGCGTTGAAAATTAGTCTGTGCCTGAATTGCCCGAGGTAGAAACGGTTAAAGGGGGCCTGAATCAGGTTTCCCGGAATCAGATTATTCAGGGTGGGGAAGTGTTGCTTAAACGCACCATTGCTCACCCTGTTTCTATTGATGAGTTTATTCGCGAATTATCAGGAAAAGCGATCGCCGGATGGTATCGACGCGGTAAATATTTATTAGCAGAATTTCAGGCTAATCCTGAAAATCAGCAACAACAACCCTTCTCAGATTTACAAATCTTCCCCAATGGCGGGTTAGCGGTTCACTTACGGATGACAGGTCAACTGTTATGGGTGAGTCAAGATGAACCCGTGAGTAAACATACCCGAGTCCGGCTGTTTTTCCCCAATCAACAGGAACTCCGTTTTGTCGATCAACGCACCTTCGGCAAAATCTGGGGAATTCCAAATAGCATCCCCGTTTCAAAGATTGTCACAGGCTTACAGAATTTGGGGCCTGAACCCTTTTCAGAAGAATTTTCGATAAAATACCTCACCGATCAATTTAACCGCCGTCAGCGCCCGATTAAAACGGCGTTACTGGATCAAAAACTGGTTGCAGGGGTGGGGAATATTTACGCCGATGAGACTTTATTTCTGAGTGGAATACAACCCACAACCCTTTGTGCAGATTTAACCCCCTCACAAATTAAAACGCTACATTCTCAACTGATTCAAGTGTTAAAAACCGCAATTGATGCAGGCGGAAGTACAATTCGTAACTTTCTAAATGTTTCTGGAGTCAACGGTAATTATGCAGGACAGGCTTGGGTTTATAATCGAGCAGGTCAACCGTGTCGAGTTTGTGAAACACCTATCGAACGCTTAAAAATTGCAGGGCGATCGGCTCATTTTTGTCCTCGTTGTCAGCCTTAAATTGAATCCCTCAGAGATGGCGACTTCCATTTCTTCTAAAGAGGCTTTTTTGAGGCTCGGAATGTTTCAACAAGACGAAGTTCATGGCTGTGCTTCTCCAATCAATTCTAAAAATTGTCTGGGCGTTAAAATAGAAATCCCTCGAAAAGGATGCAATTCTAATAAGTCTTTATCTCCTGTGATAATATAAGTGGCATTTCCATTAACTGCAACTTCTAAAAATTTATTGTCTTTGGGATCTCTACATTCTTTGATGAGTTCAGAGATGAAAATCTGCTCTGATTCAAGCTTTATCTTAGTTAAAAATTGATAACGAATATCTAGAGAAATATATTGATCAAATTTTGAACGAGTTAAGACTTCTTGCAATTCTTGTGAGGTGACATCAGACAGCAAAATTATACCGTTTTTTCTAGCTGCTTTAAAAGCTATATCGGGTAAGGATGATTGAATCAAAATACTACTCACTAGAATGTTAGTATCAATAACAACTCGTAGTTTATTCATTCTTCTAGTATTTTATCTAAAATATCTTGGGTTAATCCATTGGCTTTTGCCTGTTCTTGCATTTCTTCAATAATTTGTTCTAACGATTTATCTTGGATGATTGATTTCAGCCAGTTATTAACAAGAGTTGCAATTTTTTGCTGTTTTTCCGGTTCAGCTTCTCGGTAAGCTTTGGCAATTTCAGGGTCAACTTGAATGGTAATTGTTTCCATCGCTTCTTAAGATTTAGCTAAAGAATATCTTTAATTATACCAAATTTATATCGTTTCCGTAGTATGGACGTAGTCCAATCCCATTTATAACAGTCAAAGAGAGGAATGCTTTTCAGCCCCGAACTGGATGATGCTGTGATAAAATGTTAACTATCCGGTTCAGAATTAGAAGGATATCTAATGCGCGTTAAAGGCATAAAACGAGGGAGAAATATTGAAATATTTGAGGATATCAATATTCCTGACGGTCAAGAAATTATAATTGCAATTGAGACGGAGGAGGGTTTTTGCAAAAGTCTTGCTCGCTTTCGGCAAAAACTTGATTCTGATGGAGTATGGATCGAACCCGAAGTTTTTGAGAACCTGCGAGATTCTTCATCAGGTGGAGAAGTGATTTTATGAGTTTAAGTTTTTTAAAGGAGTTCCTATGGTTTCAAACAAATTATTACAATTGGAACAGTTCATCGATGAATTATCGTTAGAAGATAAGCTTTGGTTGCTTGATAAAATATTTGAACAAGTGCGAGGAATTACTGATAATAAAAATGTGAGCAATGATCGGCAAAATATTGAATATGATGATACAGCAAAACCGATTTGGGAAATCGTTGTAGAAATCGGGGCAAAAATTCCCGAGTCTGAATGGGAAAAAGTACCAAGTGACTTGTCAAAAAACTTTGACCTGTATCAAGGTTTGGGAGAATGAAACGAGTTTTTGCAGATACAGGTTATTGGGTGGCTTTACTCAATCCCAGAGATCAATTACATCAAAAAGCGCGAGAGTTATCCCAAAAAATGGGTTTACTGTATATTATTACCAGTGAAATGGTTTTGGCAGAGGTGCTGAATGATTTTTCTAAAAGGGGCGACTTTTTTCGCCGGGGTGCTATCGAGTTAATTGAAAGTCTCTATAACCATCCTAATGTGATAGTTGTTCAGCAAAGTAGTAGTCAATTTAAAGAGGGGTTACTGTTATATAAGCAAAGACCCGACAAAGAGTGGAGTATAACCGATTGCGTTTCTTTTAAGATTATGGAAGAATACGGTATTACAGAAGCTCTTGCCTACGATAAGCATTTTGAGCAGGCAGGTTTTATTCCTCTATTACGCGATTGATTTTAAGGTTTAGTGGCGATCGCATTTTGGGGAGGTATTAGAAATAGGGTTTTTCATCGGATTACTTTTATTGTCCTTTTGAGTGTTATTCCAGACAACGAAACCCTTTTTCTTCCTTCAGCTTGCCATCAAAACTAACGGTTTCTGTACAACCTGCTTGGCTGGCGATCGCTCCGATTAAATAATCTGAAAAGTCAGCCCGACCTTGTTTATAACGGTGTAAGGCTTGATAAACAATAGAACGGCTTTCAAATTCAAATGCAGAACTATGTAACATCGCTTCTAGGGTATTGATAATTTCATCTTTGCCAAACCCGTAGCTTCCTCCTCGAAGCACCCAAACCAATTCGCAAAGAACAATATTAGCAACAAAACAGGGTTGGTTTTGTTTAATAACTGCTACGGCTTGCTGCCACTGTTGTTCGTCATCTCGGGTTAGATAGCGAACGAGAATGTTTGTATCAACTCCGATCATTTGCTCGCTCGGAGATGGCGACTTCCATTTCTTCTAAAGAGGCTTTTTTTATCTCCGGTCGGTGTAAAATTCCTGATAATTCATCTACGGAAACATTGAGGGGAATAATTTTCACTAGACCTGTTTCATCAATAACGAAATCAATTTTACTCCCGCTACTCAGTTTGAGGTAGTCCCGAATTTCTTGAGGAATGGTAATTTGTCCGGTATCGCTAACTGTTGTGCTTAACATTACTAGGATCGTTGACTCAGTTGGCTGATTCGATTATAAGACAT
>NZ_LATL02000279.1:0-36140 GCF_000972705.2 Limnoraphis robusta CS-951
TTCCAAAGCAATTAGTGATTTAGGGTGGAGACAGTTTAGAACCCTTCTTGAAGGTAAAGCCGAAAAATATGGCCGAGAATTTCGAGTAATAAGTCGGTGGGAACCGACAACTCAAAAATGTTCGTGCTGCGGCTTTAAAGGTGGTAAATTAGACCTTTCTGTTCGTGAGTGGACTTGTTTAAATTGTGGAACAGTACATGATCGTGATGGAAATGCCGCCTCAAATATTTTACTCGCCGGAGGACTTTCGGAGAGCCTAAACGGACGCGGAGGCAGGCGTGAGACTTCGGTTATTGAAGCAGCAGCCCGTGAAACGTCAACCCACCTAGAGAATGCTGTTCAATTATCAATATTTGATATTTTGAAATAGTCTTCTGCTGGGAATCCCCGTTGTTTACGACGGGGAGGATGTCAACTCAGCCCCTCCCAAACAGGGCAGTACAGTATTTAATTGAATTTAAGCGACACAATGACCTATCAACCGATTCAAAATTACGGCATTATTGGCAATATGTACACTACCGCCTTGGTGGGACGAAACGGATCAATAGACTGGTTTTGTTTTCCCCATCACGACTCGCCGAGTGTATTCGCATCAATTCTTGATGAAAATAAAGGCGGATATTTCAAAATTGCCCCTGCCATTCCTGATGTTACCTACAAACAACTTTACTGGCCGGAAAGTAATATTTTGATTACCCGTTTCTTAACCTCTGATGGTGTGGGCGAAATTGTTGATTTTATGCCTGTCGGTTTAGGAGAAAATGAAATCGGCTATCATTCCCTCATCCGAGAAGTGCGAGTAGTTCGGGGGAGTATGACCTTTTTAGCAGAATGTGAACCTGCTTTCAACTATTGTCGGGATGAACACGAAATTGATATCACCCCCAAAGGCGCCTGTTTTTACTCCTCAACGCTGAATTTAGGACTCGCCACCGATATTCCCCTCGAACCCCAAAATAAAGGCGTCTGCGCTAAATTTACCCTAGAAGCGGGGCAAATAGCGGTGTTTGTCTTGCAAGGTACCGAAGCGGGGGCGGGTTGCGGTTTACCCATCAAACCTTCCCAAGCCACAGAATTATTTAAACATACTGTCAATTATTGGCGCAATTGGCTGTCTAAATGTACCTATCGGGGACGTTGGCGGGAAATGGTGGAACGTTCGGCGTTAGTGTTAAAATTACTGACGTTTGAACCCACTGGGGCGATTATTGCGGCGCCGACTTGTAGTTTACCCGAAGGAATTGGCGGTGAACGAAATTGGGATTATCGTTATACTTGGATACGCGATGCTGCTTTTACCTTGTATGGTTTGATGCGAATTGGCTTCACTGAAGAAGCCGAAAAATTCATGGAATGGATCGAAAATCGTTGTGAAGAACTCAATCCTGATGGTACTCTACAAATTGTTTATGGGATTGATGGTCGTCATGTTTTAACAGAAGAAACTCTCGATCATTTAGAAGGATATCGTCAATCCCGTCCGGTTCGCATTGGCAATGAAGCCTACCAACAACTTCAATTAGATATTTACGGCGAGTTGATGGATTCGGTTTATTTGTACAATAAATATGGCACTCCGATTTCCTATGAACTCTGGACTCAACTGCGAAAACTGATTAATTGGGTTTGTAATCATTGGCAGATGAAAGACCAAGGAATTTGGGAAATGCGAGGAGATGAACAGGCTTTTGTTTATTCTCGCTTAATGTGTTGGGTTGCATTAGATCGGGCGATACGACTGGCTGACAAACGTTCTTTTCCGGCTGAACGTCAACATTGGTTAGAAATACGCGATAAAATCTATGAAGAAATCATGGAAAAAGGCTGGAATAAAGAACGACAAGCGTTCATGCAATATTATGGCAGTGATACCCTTGATGCGGCTAATTTAATGATGCCTTTAGTGTTTTTCCTCTCTCCCACTGATCCGCGAATGTTGAAAACTTTAGATGCTATGAATAAACCCCCCGATCAAGGTGGATTAGTTTCAGATAATCTCGTTTATCGCTACAATGTTGATGAAACCCACGATGGTTTAGAAGGGGAAGAAGGCACGTTTAATATTTGTACCTTTTGGTTAGTTGAAGCCTTAACTCGTGCGGGACACCTCGACAAAAAACGTCTAGAATCAGCCCGTTTAATGTTTGAAGGAATGCTGGGTTATGCTAACCATTTAGGACTCTATGCTGAAGAAACCGGCGCCACAGGAGAAGCATTAGGAAATTTCCCCCAAGCCTTTACTCATTTAGCGCTAATTAGTGCGGCTTGGAACCTGAATAAAGCCCTCGGAGAACAAGAATAAGAAGGTTGAAACGGGTAGGGGCAATTCATGAATTGTCTCTACAACACTACTCAACCCGTAGGGGCTACGCCGTGCCATCGGGCTAGGGCCACTGTAAAGGGCTTCACATAACCCCCCTTTTTGTAAAGTTGACGATTCTAATCACCCATGAAGTTTAAAGATTCCGTAAAAATACGGTTGAGGTATTGCCATAACGGAGTTAATCCAATTAGTATGTGTTCATAAATTTCGTCAATTAGACCTCCCAATTTCAATAACCCGTTACACGGGAAAGCCTAGCAGTTCATCAAGATTTAAGTTACGAATAGGGTTGGTGTTTGGGTGAAATCATAGGATTTTTACCCACCTCAATAGATTTTTGAAAAAGTCTAGCTCGATATTTTTTATTGAAATCGGGAAATTATCAGTTAACCTTATGCTTTCAGGTTAACGGGGAGAGATTTAAACGAGTTTCCAGGGGATTAACTATCTCTGTTTGAACTTGCTTTTCTACCAGCAATCTAGTTATCCACTTCTACCTAATTATCTAACGATGACTCTCAAAAATATCTTCAACCAAGTTACATCTACCGTAGCTACTGCTGTTGTGTTGTCTGCTGCGATCGCCTTTGAAGCACCCAAAGCAGAAGCTGCTATTTTTCAATGGGATTTCTCTAACGTTGTTGGTGGCATAGATGGAACCGTTTCAGGAATACTAGAAGTACCTGAAGGAGACAATGTTTCAGCAACGTCTGTTATCCTGACTTCTACAACAAATCCATTATTTGAATCTTTAATTGGATTTGACTTTACTACACTTCCTAACTTCTCTAATCAATTTAAAGTTGAAGGGAAAAAGATCACCGCATCACTTTTTGGAACTGATTTTTTCAGTAATACAACCAATCTGAGTCTAGAATTTAATTCCGGGGAATTCGGAGATGTAAATAGTCAAAATATAGCTTTACTGACAATCGCTGGAAACCCCTTTGATGTTTGTACTGAAGATTGTTTACAAACCGCCGAAATTTTTGGAGACAATACAGGAGACACTCAGTTTGCTCCCACTTTCACAGCAGTACCTGAAGCGTCACCTGCTACGGGATTATTAGTGACATTCGGATTAGTTGGAGTCTATCAGCTTCGCAAAACAATTCGTCGGTTTCATTAAGAGCTACTTGTCCTCTTAAATAGAGTATTAGATTAGGATGGGCTAAATAGTATGGGTGGGATGGGTAATAGCCATCCTACTTTTATTTTAGATTGTGCCTATTGACTTTAAATAACCCTCCTCTATGTCAAGAAACTCCCGAAATAATTTACACAACTTTTCAAAATAAACTTGCTTTTTTATGATAGACTTTATAGAGTTCTCTTAAGACTAAAGATAACTTTTAACACTGTTGTAACTCACAGCTCAAGTATTCTATTCTACATCTGTAGAACTCTTGAGATTCATAAATTTCTGAAATTTTTCTGAAATTTAGGGCGAATTTACTCTAGGTTGAAAGCATGAAAAACATCTTCACTAAAATTGCTGCTACCGCAGTAACAACGGTTGCCTTTTCCAGTATTATTGCTGTTGACGCTTTTGCAGCTACAATAAAACCGACTCCCCTGATTTTTGATGACGATGGTAGCCAAGATGGATTAGCAGCTCTTTCATATATACTAGCTAATCCTAAATTTGATCTCAAAGCAATTACAATGTCTCATGGGGTTGCTCGGCCTGAAAGTGAAGATTTTCAAATGGGTCTAAAGCGAATGCTCGGTTTCCTTGATGCAACCGATATTCCAGTTGGTATTGGTTCGGCTGTACCACTTACAGGTGATAACGCTTTTCCTGACTTTATTCGCAATGATGCCGAAAAATTTTACGCTCCTTTTGTTACTTTACCTGAAGAAGTACCCGATATTGAATTTGGTACTGCGGCAGAATTACTGGTCGAAACCATTAACAACTCTCCTGAACCTGTAGCAATTCTTTCTACAGGTTCAATGACCAATATGGCGGAAGCTCTCCGAATCGATCCAGGTATTATTGATAATATTTCTGTCCTTCAGATTATGGGCGGAGCCTTATTTGTCCCAGGAAATTTAGGAGTTATTCCTGAGCCTCCCTTCTCTACAAATGAAGTAGCGGAGTTTAATATTTGGCTTGATCCTGTAGCTTCTCAGGAAGTGTTTCAAGCGGGAGAAAATGGCTTAAATATTCAACTCACTCCTCTAGATGCAACGAATAAAATTGAGTTTACTCGTGAGGACTATGAAGCCTGGTTAGCAACAGGTACACCAGAAAGCATTTTAGCAGCAGAGTTCTTAGATTTTTCTCTGGTCGTTGTTGGGGGTGATGTTAATCCTAACCCTCTCTGGGATATGGTTGCTGCGATTAACTTGAGCGAGTTGGAGTTCTCGCCTGAAACCGGATTACACATTGAAATTGACACTGAATCTGCTCCTGGAGAAACTCAAGGACAGACACAAGTCATTCCGGGTTTACCTCCGAATACTCTTGTTTCTCTCGATCCGAGTTTCGATAATTTGTCTTTTAATGCAGGTAATTTATTTGCATACCTCGAAGAAAGTAAGTCTGTACCTGAACCGACAACAGCAGCAGGTTTACTGATATTTGGTGCGTTAGGGGCTGTATTAACTCGTCAGAAAAAACAAACTAAATAGAGTATTAGATTAGGATGGGCTAAATAGTATTGGTGGGATGGGTAATGGCCATCCTACTTTTATTTGAGATTGTGCCTATTGACTTTAAATAACCCTCCTCTATGTCAAGAAACTCCCGAAATAATTTACACAAATTTTTAAAATAAACTTGCTTTTTTATGATATACTTTATAGAGTTATCTTAAGACTAAAGATAACTTTTAACAGTGTTGTAACTCACAACTCAAGTATTCTATCATACATCTGTAGAACTCTTGAGATTCATAAATTTCTGAAATTTTTCTGAAATTTAGGGCGAATTTACTCTAGGTTGAAAGCATGAAAAACATCTTCACTAAAATTGCTGCTACCGCAGTAACAACGGTTGCCTTTTCCAGTATTATTGCTGTTGACGCTTTTGCAGCTACAATAAAACCGACTCCCCTGATTTTTGATGACGATGGTAGCCAAGATGGGATGACCGCCTTAGCTTATATGTTAGCGAATCCTAAATTTGACATTGAAGCCATTACGATCGCTCAAGGGATTGCTCGTCCTGAAGTTTTTGTGAATAATGTTGAGCGAATGTTGGGACGCTTAGATATAACAGGAATTCCTTTAGGAATTGGTAGACCTGATCCGGTAGCTGGAAATAACGCTTTTCCCGACTTTGTTCGGGATGGTTCTGATAGTTTTTGGCCGCCATTTGTAACGCTACCAGATACCGCTCCTCCTGTTGAAAAAAGATCGGCGGCTGAACTGATTGTAGAAACTGTTAAAAACTCTCCTGAACCTGTTGCCATTTTAGCCACTGGTCCTTTAACAAATATTGCCGAAGCCCTACGACTTGATCCCACTATTATCGATAATATTTCAGTCGTACAAATCATGGGCGGAGCAGTATATGTTCCCGGAAATTTGACCACATTTCCTGACCCACCTTTCTCTACAAACTTGACTGCTGAGTTTAATATCTGGATTGATCCGCTAGCTGCTCAAGAAGTATTTAGTGCGGCTGAAAAGGGATTAAAAATTCAGTTAACGCCCCTAGATGCAACCAATAAAGTAGAATTTAGTCGCGAAGATTACTCAGCCTGGATCGC
The DNA here is from genome assembly GCF_000972705.2 of Limnoraphis robusta CS-951. The sequence goes on from NZ_LATL02000279.1 coordinate 6,046, forward strand.
TACAGGAACACCAGAAAGTTTAATCGCGGCTGAGTTTTTAGACTTTGCGCTTACTGTTATTCAAAGTGATGATGATCCGAACCCCGTTTGGGATTTAATTGCTGCAATTGATCTGAGTGAAGCTAACTTTTCACCCAAAACTCTGATCCCGTTAAATGTTGATACAGAATCCGATCCAGGCGCAAATCAAGGACAAACATTTGTTGATCCGAACGGATTTCCCATTTTTGTTTCTCTCGATCCAAGTTTCGATAATTTGTCTTTTAATGCAAGTAACCTTTTTGCATACCTTGAAGAAAGCAAGTCTGTACCTGAACCGACAACAGCAGCAGGTTTACTGATATTTGGTGCGTTAGGGGCTGTATTAACTCGTCAGAAAAAACAAACTAAATAGAGTATTAGATTAGGATGGGTCATTCTCATCCTACTAATATTTCAAGAAAAATTGTTGGGAATTAAATTGTAAAATTCTGTAAATTTTTTGCCTTTCCTAGAGAAATTTACCCTATCCTAATGGTAAATTAATCACCTTTCTCTAGGGAGAAATTTATGTTCTCAAAACTTTCTGTTAACCTGCTATTAACCTCAGCGTTTGCTTTGGCGGGAACGGCGGCGAATGCGTTAACACTCAACGGTTCAGAGGGGAGTTGGAGTCATCCCATCGGTGGAAGTTTTATTGAATATCAAACGATAGGCGAAGAAAACCAAATTCGTTGGGGTGATCCAGTTATTCCCGGTGCAAAAAGTGGACTCGGGTTTACCGGAGTTGATGGGACAGATTTGGAACTCGAAAACGTTTTTCAAATTGGAATGTTGCGTCATTTCAATAACGTTATTTACGGAAATACAGCCGCCTCTGCGGTTAATCTCGCCCTCAGTTTAGACTTTGCGGAATTTGGGCTAAAAACCTTTGATTTTAACTTAGAAATTGACGAAACTCCCAATAATGGAAACTGTATGTATTACAGTGTCAGCAGCGACTGTTCTGACAAAATTTCCTTTCCCATTACTTTTTCACCTGAAAGCTTTGAAATCGATGGAGTTAGCTACACTTTATCGTTAGTTGGCTTTAGTTACGGTGCCGGTCAAGATATTCTCAGCGATTTTATTTCCCAAGAACATCAAATCTCAGAAGCCTTATTATTTGGGAAAATAACTGCGGTTGAAAACCTGACTGCCATCTCTACACAGCCGGAAAAAAAAGTTCCCGAACCGCAAACAATCGGAGGTTTTTTGGCTTTGGGCTTAATCTTAACTAATCGGTTTTTAAAACGAGATTCGTTAAAATAGTATTCATTTTGTTCCCACATTCAATGTACTCTTTTTGCGGAATAGATTCGCCCATAATTCCCGCTCCTGCGTTCAAATGAATGCTATTTCCATATTGATAAGCTGAACGAATCGGAATCGCAAAATCAGCTTTCCCTTCACAGTTAAACCAACCAATAGCGCCTGCATAAATCCCTCTGGGTGTATCTTCTAAACGATCAATCCAAGCAATCGCCTGACTTTTTTCAATTCCCGAAACCGTAATCGCCGGAAACAACGCTTTTAACGCATCCCAAGGTGTTTTATCCGCTTGAAGTTGTCCGACAACATGAGAGGATAAATGTTGAACATAGGGATACTGTTTCACCTGCATAAAATCTAAGATTTTCACCGTATTCTGAACACAAATTTCCGCCATTTCTTGTTGAACCAATAAAATCGAAAGCGCGTGTTCTTTCACTTCTTTTGCATCGCTAAATAATTCTCGCTGAAGTCGCAAATCTTCTTCTATATTCTCCCCTCTAGGTCGAGTTCCCGCTAAAGGATTCGTCACCGTCCAATTATTAGCATGAATCTCCATTAAAATTTCGGGACTGAAGCCAACACCTTGCACTTCTCCAAACTGAAAACAATAGGAACGTGCTGAATGATTTCCTTGATAACCCAGCGCATAAGTTCCTAAAATATCCAATTCTCCAGGAAACTTGATCGAACGACAAATAATCGCTTTTTGCAGTTCTCCCGCTTGAATAGCTTCAATTAACTGCTGAACTTTTTCGATGTACTGTTGTTTTTCAGTCAAATATAATTCCGGTAAGGAAGTCGAAGAATAGTTGTGAAAAGCGCTCGTTTCGATTTCACAAAGGCTTTGTAATTTAGACAAATGCTTGAGACTCTTAATATAAACCCCTTCTGCGGTAATGCGGAGTTCAGTTTCAGGGACAAAAAAATAAAGTAGGGGTTGATCAATCGCTTTGGTATAGGGATAATAAAAACGAGCCATATCAAAGCTAACATAACCATATGCTGTCCAATTCTCAATCGCTAACTTGGAAAACGCTGACTCGACTTGTTTAAACGGATCTCGGATCGGTTGAAATTGCTGTTGATCTAAACCATTGATCGAAATCGCCTCCAGACTGACTGATACAGTTGCTAAAGCGTTAGCCGCGATGCGAACCTCCTGTTGCTGGTGGTACATCATATAATCAAAAAATAGCCCAGATTCTAGCAGATTTTGCAACAAAATCAGGGAGTCTCTTTGACCGGGGATAAATCGTTCTTGATAAGTCAGCATTTAGTATAGATTAAGGTACACCAACACGGTTAATGGTGTTTGGGGTGAAAGTTTCAATTTTTTTAATGTACCATCTCAATTCCGATTAAAAACTTTTGCAGATTTCAATCTGTTAAGCGATTTTTTATCCAGAGAACAGCTTTCGGCTTGGGTTGATTGTTACTGATTGATCCTTGGCAACTCCGATGAAGCGACGATTGAGGACGTTGCCAGCCAACAGTAAACAAGATCACGAGTAAGTAAAGATATCATTGTTGTCAACTTCTGTCAAGCTAACCTGTTGAGCAACTTGATCTGAACTGAATAAGATCGTACTCACCGAAATAATACACTCAATGAGATTATACGGTTGCATTAAACAAACAACAGATGAGCAGTAAACCATCATCGGTAGCCGGGAAAATTCTGTTGGTCTTGGCTTTGGGGAGTCAACCTGCATTTAGTCTACCCCCATCCGACTCACCGGATCAAACCCTGCAACAAAGCCGACAACTCTATGAAGCGGGAAAATTCACCGCAGCATCTGAACTCCTCCAACAAGCGGTTTCCGACTTCGCCGCCACTGGAGATCTCCTCAACCAAGCGATCGCATTGAGTAACCTAGCCTTAGTTTGGCAGGAGTTGGGACAGTGGGAACAAGCAACAACTGCCATTAATAGCAGTATCACCCTCCTAAAACCCCTTTCAGAACCCCGTATTTTCGCCTCTGTCCTCAATATTCAAGGTCAGCTATACCTGAGTCAAGGACAGCCTGAACAAGCCTTAGAGACGTGGAAACAAGCCGCTAAACTGTTCGATCAACTCAAAGATCTCAACGGACTTCTCACCACTGAGATTAATCAAGCCACCGCCTTACAAGCTTTGGGGCTGTATCGCCAAGCCTTGAGAACTTTACAGGCAATTGAGGAAAAATTGCGATCGCAACCCAATTCCTTACTCAAAGCCACCGGACTACGAAGTTTAGGGGACACTTTACGAGTTGTGGGCAATCTTAACCAATCTCAAGCCATTTTACGGGAAAGTTTAGAAATTGCTCAACAGTTAAACGCCAGTCAAACCCAAGCCGAAATTTTACTCAGTTTGGGAAATACCCACCGCGCCCAACAACAGCCCGAAATTGCGATCAACGCCTACCAAGATGCTGCGATCGCCGCGACTTCATCCCTAACTCAAATTCAAGCCCAACTCAATCACCTGCGTCTGTTAGCCGAAGCACAAAGTCAGTTACAATTTCAGGCGTTATGGCCACAAATACGAGTCCAACTCTCTGATCAACCGAAGAGTCGGATGACAGTTTATCTGCGGGTGAATTTAGCCGAAAGCTTGCTACAATTCCCTTCCGAAGCCGAACACATATTAGTCGCCGTTGAACTCTTGACTGAAGCCATTGCGATCGCCAGACAACTGCAAGATACCCGCGCCGAAGCCTACAGTTTAGGTAGTTTAGCAGCAGTTTACGAACAAACACAACAATGGTCAATCGCCCAACGTCTGAGTGAACAAGCCTTACTGTTAGCCCAAGCGATCAATGCACCCGATATTAGTTATCGTTGGCAATGGCAACTGGGTAGACTGTTAAAAGCACAAGGAAAAACAGAAGCCGCGATCGCAGCATATACCCAAGCCGTCGAAACGTTAGAATCATTGCGAACCGATTTAGTCGCCGTTGATCCTGATGTACAGTTTTCATTTCGAGAGACTGTTGAACCCGTTTATCGGCAGTTAGTTAGTTTAATTTTACAACCGCCTGCGGTGGGTGAAGTTCCCAGTCAGAAAAATCTCAGAAAAGCCCGAGAGTTAATTGAGTCCTTACAACTAGCAGAATTAGATAACTTCTTTCGAGAAGCTTGTCTGGATGCGAATCTTCAACCCCAGTTGATCGATCAAGTTGATCCTCATGCTGCCGTGATTTATCCGATTATTTTGGCAGATCGTTTAGAGGTGATTTTGTCTTTACCCGGTCAACCTCTGCGTTCCTATTCTACACCAATAGACGCCCAAAAAGTGGATGTGACAGTCGGACAACTGCGACAGTTGTATGTTCCGATATTTTCCTCTCAAAAACGTTTAGCTTTATCTCAGCAAGTGTATGATTGGTTAGTTCGTCCGGCGGAAGCCGATCTCAACAGCAGTCAAATTGAAACGTTGGTGTTTGTGTTGGATGGTTCCCTGCGAAATCTGCCGATGGCTGCACTTCACAACGGACAACAATATTTGATTGAAAAGTATAATCTTGCGCTCACTCCAAGTTTACAATTGTTGACGCCCCAACCGCTTGCGGAAAAATCCCTGAAGACGTTAATTTTAGGATTAAGTGAAGCCCGTCAAGGGTTTGTCGCCTTACCTGCGGTTGAGTATGAACTTGAACAAATTCAAGCCCAAGTTCCGACAGAAGTGTTGCTGAATGAACAGTTTACCCGTCAGGAGTTAGTCGAAAAACTGCGTCAAACGTCTTTTTCGATTGTTCATTTAGCCACTCATGGTCAGTTTAGTTCCCAAGCTGATCAAACATTTTTGTTAACTTGGGATGGTCGAATCAATGTTAAAGAATTTGATCAATTATTACGAAGTTCCCAAAATGATCTTGAACCGATTGAATTATTGGTTTTAAGTGCTTGTCAAACAGCGACAGGAGATCAAAGGGCGGCGTTAGGGTTAGCAGGTGTAGCCGTTCGATCAGGGGCGCGGAGTACCTTAGCAACCTTATGGCAGGTTAATGATGTTTCTACAGCCCTCCTAATGACAGAATTTTACCGCGAATTGACTCTATCGGGAGTTAGTAAAGCGGAGGCACTGCGTTTAGCTCAGTTAAAATTATTACAAACAAGCCAATATCAAGATCCCTATTATTGGGCGGCTTTTGTGCTTGTTGGGAACTGGCTCTAATCCGGTTGACCATTCCCTAATACGTCTAATTGTTATTAGTAGAGGTACTCACTTATACTTAAGAAAAGCTTAAACATTTTCACCCTAAGCCAGAGCTAGAATTGTTATCTTAGATCAAGAGATCTAAAAAAATAGCTCCCCTTTTTAGAGCTATGGCACTACGCACTATGGTTAGGACATTAGTAAAAGCGAAAAGTTGGCGGTGTCGGTTTCCGTCCCGCCAAACTTTTTAAGAAGCTGAAAGCCTCTTTTCGCCTACTTCTGACTTCTGACTTCTGACTTCTGACTTGCGCGTAGCGCCATACAGTTCACCCGTTTAATCAAACCCCTCAATTCTTAGAGGACATCATAAACTGGGGCATCTGGCGATCGCAATTATAACTTTCACCATGAGGATTCACCCCATATGCAAAGAAAACTTTTTTCTCAACAGTTCATAAGCGTTTTAGTGACCGTTTCCGTTGGACTGGCACTCAATCCGAGTCTACCCGCCCAAGCCGAAAAACGACCCTCACAGCAAAGAACGAGAACCAGTGTAGCGTTTCAACCGCCTGCCGGACAAGGAATGCCACAACGAACTGCGGGAGGGGCTTCTCGCACAGGCTTCAATTGTCCTGTGTTCAGCGAAGATCAAACCGAACTCACCGCCCTCGTCCCGGCGTTTAGTCAACCCAATAATATCAGTTCCGATTTCACCGGATTAACCACCGAAGCCAGCCCAACATTTTACTTCTTTGTACCTGCAATGGCAGCCCAAGAAGCGGTATTTAGTCTCAAAGATCAAAAAGGTCAGGACGTCTATCAAACGAGTATACCGCTTTCTGGCAAAACAGGCATTGTGAGTGTTAAACTGCCCTCAGATGCGCCATCACTCAAAATCGGTCAATCCTACCGTTGGTCTTTTGGGATTATTTGCCAAACTCAGTCCCCTCAAAATCAGCCCGAAGTTGTTTTCGTCACCGGGGAAATTCGCCGAGTCGAAGCTGATAGTGCTTTAGCGCGTCAACTTCAGCAATTGACTCCCCTAGAAAAGGCTGCTCTTTATGCTCAAAATGGCATTTGGTTTGAAAGCGTAGAAATTTTAGCAAATTTGCGACAAACCCAGCCGGAAAACTCAATGCTTACCAGTAAATGGCAAGAACTTTTACAATCTGTGGGATTAGAAGAAATTGCCAATCAGCCCTTCATCGATTAAACAAATTTTGTAGGGGTTGGTCTAGTAGAATGAAGTGTGATCACTCTAGAAATGTTTCTTCAAAACCTGCTCCTACTCACAAACCAATCGGTGTTATGGAGTTTGAAGTTCACAACCGAAAAAAAAAAGCTTTTTTAGGCTTAAGAACTTCCAACTCTCGCCCTGGGAAACCGTTCTTTAAGTCAATTCGCCGTGCGTTAATTGTGCCTGCTGTCGCGATCCTGGTGATTGGACTGCGTTCAACCGGAGTATTACAACTGTTAGAATGGGCGACATTTGATCAAATGATCAGTCTGCGCCCTCTTGAGCCAATCGATCAACGGATTGTCGTTGTTACCATTGATGAACCCGATCTTCAACAAATTGGAAAATGGCCGATTCCTGATAGTCTTCTGGCTGAACTCATCGAAAAAATCAAGCAACAACAACCCCTCGCTATTGGTTTAGATCTCTACCGGAATTTACCTGTCCCCCCCGGACATGAACAACTCCTAGAAACCTATCGAACAACACCCAATCTCATCGGAGTTGAAAAAGTCGTCAGTGATGCAAACGGTTCTACAGTTGCTCCCCCCGAGTTATTAAAAGAACAAAATCAAGTGGGTGCGGCGGACTTGCTTTTGGATGGAGATGGGAAAGTTCGACGAGCGTTGTTAACGATACAACCCTCAGAGAATCAAACGGTTGTTAACCTGGGCTTACAACTGGCACTCATCTACTTAGAAGCCCAAGGCGTTATACCCGAAATCACCGATAATGGAGAAGTCAAACTCGGACAAGCCGTGTTTACCCGTTTTACTCGTAACGACGGCGGTTATGTGCGAGCCGATAACGGCGGCTATCAAATTCTATTGAACTATCGCGGCTTACTCGATAACTTTCACTCCGTTTCGATTTCTGATATTTTAACCGATCGCGTCTCACCAGATTTGATGCGTGATCAAATTGTACTAATTGGGGCGACGGCTCAAAGTCTCAACGATCTATTTTTTACCCCTTACAGTAGCAGTTTATTGGGAATTAGCGATCGCACACCAGGGGTGATTATTCATGCGAATATCGCCAGTCAAATTCTCAGTAGCGCCCTCGATGGACGAGTCTTATTTAACGTCTGGTCAGAAAAAACCGAGTGGCTGTGGATTTTAGTTTGGTCTGCGGTGGGAATGACCATCGGATTAAGTTATCGTCCGCTACAGGGAACCGTTGTGATTATGCTTACCGGAGTGAGTTTAACGGTTATTTGTTATTTGGCGTTTCTGCGGGGCTGGTGGATACCGATGATTCCGCCATTGTTAGCTTTGGTCGGTTCAGGAATAGCAATTACAGGTTATATTGCCAATCAGGAACGTCAAGAACGACAAACTTTGATGAATTTGTTTGGCCGTCATGTCACCCCGAAAATAGCGGATGAGATTTGGCGAAGTCGCGATGAACTGATCACTCAAGGTCAGTTGATCGGACAAAAGATGACGGCGACGATTCTATTTGCTGATATTCGAGATTTTAGCGCGATCGCCGAATCAATGGAACCGGATCGCCTGATGTTTTGGCTCAATGAATATATGAATACAATGGCGGATACGGTTCTCAGCCATGACGGAATTATTGATAAGTTTATTGGCGATGCCATTATGGCAGGTTTTGGCGTACCTTTACCCCGAACTCACGAGTCAGAAATCGCCCAAGATGCTATTTTAGCGGTTTCCTGTGCGCTGGAGATGGCGGAAAAATTGCGATTACTCAATCAAAAGTGGAGACTTGATGGACAACCGACGGTTTCGATGCGAATTGGCATTGCGACGGGGGTTGTGGTAACGGGTAGTTTGGGAAGTTCTCAACGGATGGACTATACGACTTTGGGCGATACGGTGAATATTGCAGCCCGTTTGGAGAGTTATGATAAATCTTTTGGCCAGGGGTTGTGTCGGATTTTAATTAGTGACAACACTTACCAATATATTCAGGATCTATTTCCTACAGATTTGGTGGGTCATGTTCAGTTAAAAGGGCGACAAAAATCGGTAGATGTTTATCAGGTTTTGGGTATTAAATAATCTATAGCAGAGAAAGAGTTGATTAGGACACTGTTTTTCTGTCAAATCCTTTTATGATAAAGGTTTCAATTCTGTCTCCTGTCTCCTGTCTCCTGATTTCTGCTATAGTCTGACTCCCGTCGCTTGGGTTAAGCCTCAACGCCTTTAACCCCAATACCCCACCCCTCAATTTCCTACAAACTGCATAAGCTTCCTGATCTGAGACATATGTCAAAGTAGATAACCCAATTGATGAATTGTCTCTAAGCCATGCAACCGCAAGCCACCGTAATTGAAAAATTGATCCTCAGTGCGTTGACTGCTTTTGTGACAGTCGCTTCCGCCACTGTGGAAATACAACCGAAGGTTGAGAATGCGCTTCCGAACCTGACTCCCCTGATCTTAGCGGCTCAGTGAACCGTTTGAGACTCTCAAATTTTACCCTTGTATCTTCTAAGTTGCTGACTTCTCTATAATGACCATGAAATCTACCTCCTCCCTACAATCTCGGTTAAAAGTTCTGCATCAAACAGGTGTTCAACAGTTGAGTCAAGAACAACTGGTGTCAGCTCTTAATACGTTTCAACAGATGTTAGCAATTGCTCAAGAAACCGAGAGTTTAGAGTATCACGTTGAAGCCTTACATAAAATTGGAATTATTCACTATTCTCTCAAACATTATACTGGGTCTATCCACTGTCTCAAACAAATTATCAAACTAGCCCCTGCTGAGTCTAAGTCGGTGAGAGTGGCAAAGGCTTATAATGATATTGCTCGGGTTTACTGTGCAACTAAGCAATATTCAGAAGCTTTGCGATATTCGGCTCAAGCTCTCGAAATATTTATCAAAATCCCTAATATTAATGGCGTGGGGATGACCTTAAATTATTTAGGAGAAATCTATAATCATCTCGGTTTATTTGAAGAAGCCCTGCAATCTTGCCATAAAGCACTCGTTATTTTTCAAGATATTAATGATACCGTTCAAGAAGAAAACTTAAAAAATAGTATTTATGAAGCAGCAGCACTCTATAATATCGGATTGGCAGAATATCATCTCGGTAGACCGAGGCAAGCCTTAGCCTTTCTCAATCAAGCTCTCGAAATTCGTCAAAAACTATGTTCATCTTGTTCCGCAAAAAATCAAAATAAATTGCCAGAAAACCAGATAAAAATTTATTCAGAAACGGCTAAAACTTTAGGTCAAATTGGGATTGTTTATTTCAGTATGAAAAACTACAAAACTGCGATTGAGTTTTACCAGAAAGCCATCAAAATCTATCAACAAAATAACCAACAGGAAGAACTTGCCAAACTGATGAACTATATTGGATTGGCTTGCTACAAACAAAACCATATTTCTCAATCTCTGTGGTATCATCTTAAAGCTTGGGAACTCTTTGATAAAATTCAAGATCCCCAACAAAAAGACAACTATCTACCCCATATCCTGTCAGTCTATCAGCGATTCAACCTAGCGGATGACGGCGTAAAATTGTATCAACGTGTGCAGCAACTTTTCCACCTGATGGGAACAGAAGTTAGCTAAAATCATAGGTAACAGGGAACAGGGGACAGTGAACAGTAAACAGTGACCAGTGACCAGTTAGCAGTTAAAGACTTCCCCTATTGCCTGTTGCCTATTGCAAGATTGCCTCTTACAAGATTGCCTTTTGCCTCTTGCCTTTTGCCTCTTGCCTTTTGCCTCTTACAAGATTGCAAGATTGCCTTTTCCCTGTTAAGTTTGTCGGTGAAAGACCCCAATTTGTTAAGATGAATTCAACGGTTTCTACATTTCATTTAAAAGTTCAACAAGTCGAACAAGTTTGTCTGTTTGAGTTATCTTGGGGTCAAAGACAACATCTCAGCGTCAATATCCCCTATCCACAAATTCTCACCCGATTGTACCAAGACTGGCAACAAACCTACTTAAACTTCTACAAAAAACAAGCATTACGAGGACGAGTCGAAGGAAAAGGTCAACTCAGTGTGTTAGTGGATTGGCACGCTAAACTGGTAGAAGCCGAAGCCAAACTCTTGTCAGAATTTCATCGCTGGTTACGACACGAAGAACTGTATGAGATCAGAGCGACTATTGCTAAAGCGGCTTTAGATTACTCACGCTTAGAAGTCTTCCTGTGTGTCTCTCCTTTAAATTTATCCCGCCTCCCTTGGGAAGCCTGGGAAATTGGCACAGAATTCGCAGCACCGGGAAAAATTCGCATTGCTCGTACCACTGCCAATATTCGATCTAAAAGCATTCAGCCCTCGCCTGGCAAACGTAAAGCCAGAGTTTTGGCAATTTTGGGAGATGATACCGGATTAGATTTTCGAGCCGATAAACAAGCCGTAGAATCCTTATCTTACATCGCTGATATTGAATTTGTCGGTTGGCAACCCGGACAAAGTTCAACGGAACTGAAGACTAAAATTGCTGAAGCGATCACCGATCATCGAGGTTGGGATGTATTATTTTTTGCAGGTCATAGCAACGAAACCACTTTAACAGGCGGAGAACTGGCGATCGCACCCAATATTTCTCTATCTCTGAGTGAGATCGAAAAACCATTAACTCTCGCCATGCAACGAGGACTCAAATTTGCCCTATTCAACTCCTGCATGGGTTTAAGTTTAGCCAATCGGTTAATTGATCTGGGGTTAAGTCAAGTGGCTATTATGCGCGAACCTGTTCATAATGATGTTGCTCAGGAATTTTTGCTGCAATTTCTCCGCAGTTTAGCCGAATATAATGATGCTCACGATGCGATGCTGGCGGCTTGTCAGTTTCTCAAGTTAGAAAAACAGTTAACCTATCCCAGCGCTTATTTAATTCCCTCTCTGTTTCGCCATCCCGACGCGCCTGTTTTTCGCCTAGAACCCTATGGCTGGAAACAAAAACTCAAACGCTGGTTGCCCACCAAAGCCGAAGCATTGGCTGTTGGGGTATTGTGTGGGTTAAGCTGGCAACTGCCTGTCCAAGGATTTTTACTCGATGGGCGGTTGTGGGTACAGTCGGTTTATCGTGACATTACCCTTCAGACTCCTCAGAATGCGCCGAAAGTGTTGATTGTTTCCATTGACGAAGAATCTATCAAACGCGCTAAAATCTCGGTTCCTCGGCCAATGGATCGCCGCTATTTAGCTCAAATCATCGACAAACTAGCAGCATTAGAAACGCCCGTTGTGGGGATTGACTATCTGTTGGATCGTTATCAACCGGATAATGACCCGATATTAGCGAATTCTGTTCGTCAAGCGGTTGAGCAACAAGGCACTTGGTTTATCTTTGCGACAAAAAGACGATCTACAGGCGGTTGGTTTGACGTTTTACCCGAAATTGCCAGCCCCAACTGGGTTTTAAACGGGGATCTACGGGTGTTAGGCAATCCTCCCCAATATATGAGTCTTGTTCCTTTACCGGATCGTTCCGAACAGCGTTTATTGCCCTTATCTTATTTACTTGCTTTAGGATATTGGACTCACAGCGAACAAACTGAACAAACCCTCAAACCCCAACTCGACGCTTCTACACAATTGATCTCTCAATTGAGGGCTTACTTACTCGAAACGACGGGGAAAGACTATGTGAACCTCTTTTCTCGCAAAGCGGTATTACACCCCTTAACAAATTGGGCTTATTTATTGCGTCAATGGTGGTTACACCCGATTATTGATTTTTCGATTCCCCCAAAACAGGTTTATCAAACCCTTCCGGCTTGGAAACTCCTAGAGGAACCCACAGAAATTGATGATCTAATTCCTGTAGAACCTTATGTTGTTCTCATTGCGCCAGGAGGCTACGGTGAGGCGGGTGTGGATACTGAAGGTGAGGATAACTATCCTGTACCGACGGCTTTAGCTTATTGGCGATCGCAACAAAATCCTCCCGATTTACGGTCTATTTTTCCAGGCGGTGAAGCACACGCCTATATGGTACATCATTGGCTCAATCGGCGCTTGGTTACACCTATACCGGATTTGTGGATGATTGGCATCGCTGTTTTGTTGGGGAAAGGGACTATTCTGGCTTTTGGGCAAATTTCCCCCAAGCAGTGGAAACGAATCATTTTGCTGATAGGCGCTACCGGAATTTACGGCGGAGTGAGTTTACAGCTTTATATTACTGGGGGGATACTATTACCCTGGCTTCTCCCTACTGTAACGTTTTGGACTTATCTAATTGTTGCTTTTGTGGAGCGGAAATCTTATGGTTAAGTTCTATGGGGTACTCTCAGCAGTTACGTTGTCTGTGATGATCACAGGTGAAGGATTTTTCAATCAAACTCTCCCAAACCGGATAAAATTTCAAGCGAAAGCGGAAAACTCATTCTTGTCTCAAAATGAAACGGCTTCACCTGAAAAACCTCGAAATAATCCTCCTCCTTTTGAAGATAATGGGGGAGCGCGTTGGAGAGAAGCTTTTTTTAATAATGAACCGCCTGAGTCCCAAGATGGCGGATCGCGAGGGCCTGCGCTTTGTCCCCTGACTCCTGTAGACGAAGGGACGGGTACTGAGGTTTTGAGCGATCGCCCTACGTTAATTTGGCAGGGACAATTAGCACGAGTTGAACTGTATGCTGACAATGGAGAGCAACCGATCTGGAGTCAAGATCTCTCTCAAGGCGATCAAAAAGTTCAGTATAGTGGAGAAGCTCTAAAACCCGGTCAAACCTACTATTTGATGATGTTTGAAACGGTTTCGGATACATTCCCTTTACCGTCAGTCCAGGTGACATTTACTGTCATAGATGGGGAAAAACGTCAACAAGTTAGTCAGGATTTAGAACAACTCAACCGTGAACTTAAACAACAAAATGTTTCTGAAGAAGTCATGGCTCTAGCTCGGTTTAATTATTTAGCGAAAAATAAGTTATGGTCTGATGCTTTGACTGAAGCTTTCTCGGTTCAAAATCCTTCTTCGGACTTGCAGGAACTTCTGCAAAAAACGATTCCTCAAAGGTTTTGTAACTAATTCATCAGGTGGTATAATGCCTGGGGGTAAATCAGGAGATATTTTGATTAATTTCAAGCCTTGAAAGTGATCATCGAACTTTTGCCTTTTGCATGATTGCCTTTTGCATGATTGCATGATTGCCTTTTGCCTGCGCGTAGCCCCATAGTTTGAACTCACTCACATTGATAATATGGCAGAAATTTTAGGAACTTCGGGAAATGATGTTCTCGTCGGAACTGCTGAGAATGATTTTATTTTTGGCTTAGAAGGAGATGATCAGATTAATGCGGCTCTCGGAGATGATACTGTTGTTGGAAATCAAGGCAGAGATAATATTTCGGGGAATGAAGGAAATGATACCTTGTTTGGCGGTCAAAATAACGATTTTATTAATGATCAACAAGGCAATAATCAAATTTTTGGGAATTTAGGGAATGATCTTTTAGCCGCAGGAGCAGGAAATGATAGTCTTTTTGGGGGTCAAGACAATGATAACCTGTTTGGGGGGGCGGGAAATGATTTAATCTCCGGCGATAAAGGGGATGATTTATTAATTGGAGTAGAGATTACATCACCCATTCCCGGACAAGGAGAAGTTGATACTTTCAGTGGCGGAATTGGGGCTGATGTTTTTGTTGTCGGGGATGATATTTTATCTTATTATATTGGTGGGGGAAATGCAGATTATGCCTTGATTACTGACTTTTCACCCGCAGAAGATCGAATTAATGTTAACAGTAATAGTCAGATTCGATTTCTTGATTTTACCTTTGGAGATTTAGGGGCAGGAGTTGGGATTATTGCCAATGAAGATTTGATTGCTTTTCTACCGGGTGTGAATGCCGGACAGCTTCAAATAGACGGGAATATTAACCCTGTATCGTCTTAATTGTTTTCTTAGAAAGTTTGGTTGTTGCGCTGCCCTAATTTACTGCCCTGAAGCGCAACAACAAACTTATTGTTTTCTATGTTTTGAGGTTTTATCCTTTACTTAAACTACTGCAAACAAAACATTTTCCAGTTGTTTGAGCGCCTCATCTAAGTCATCATTGACGAGTTCAAAATCAAATTCCTGGGCTGCGTTAATTTCTTCTGCGGCTCGTTTTAAACGACGGGCGATCGCTTCATCGGAATCTTGACCCCGACTTCGTAGCCGACGTTCTAATTCTAACATCGAAGGCGGCTGAATAAAGATTTGTTGGGCTTGGGGAAATCGTTCTCGAATTTGTCTAGCCCCAATTAACTCAATTTCCAGTAACACGGACTCTCCGGCTTCAATTCGTTTTTGAACCGGATACAGAGGAGTGCCATAATAATTTCCCGCAAATTCTGCCCATTCTAGCAACTCTCCATTCTGCACCATCTGTTCAAACCGATTTCGATCAACAAAATAGTAATGTTTTCCCTCGACTTCACCAGGACGGGGGGAACGAGTAGTTACAGAAACCGACAGATGAAGTTCACGATGGCGTTGCAAAAGTTCGCGGACTAGAGTCCCTTTGCCCACGCCACTCGGCCCAGTAATTACAATTAACCTACCTTTAGATACCATGTCATTCTCGCTATTATTCAGCAAATCTCAGGGGTTCGAGGGATGAACCTTGAAAATATTTTGTTATTATTACACTGTCCAACTGAAAAATAACCATCAATTTATATCTGAGTGCAGTCACTTAGTCGATTTCACACCGTCGAATCTTCTTTATTGACGACAAATCGATGAGCAACTGTTTCCGGTTGGATAGCAGAAAGGATAACATGACTAGAATCTGTAATAATTACAGCCCGAGTTCGACGGCCATAGGTGGCATCAATTAATTGTCCTCGATCCCGTGCATCTGTGATGATACGCTTGATCGGAGCAGATTCAGGACTAACAATGGCAATCACTCGGTTGGCAGAGACAATATTACCAAAACCGATATTAATAAGCTGAATATCCATGTAAAGCCTGGGAATAGGGATAGCAGAGGTTTTAAACTCTTAATTTAATGATAAAGAGATTTTTTTAGACTTACAAGGCAAAATCTGACTCAAAATACCGATTTTAGGTGTAACTCCGGGGTTGAATATTTTTTTAGACTTTGATACCCGATCTGATCGGAAAATGTTTTTTAGGGTTTGAATTATTTTTTCTCGGCATGAATATAGTCAATAAAGTAAAATTGGGGTTCTAACCCATATTTCAGCCCCGTGTAAATTCCTAAACTGGCTAAGGCAGTGATAACTAATGGTAAACCTACTGTTAAACGCCAATGATCGGGTAAAATAGCTGCACTCGAAAGGGCGATCGCAAAATAAACAATTAATCCAATTTGCCAGCGTTTAACCGCTTTTAATGCGCCTCGGCAACTGCTACAATGTTGAGTATGTTGGTGATAGCGATCTAAAATTTCTCGTCGGGTTTTAGGAAGTGATAAAGTTTCCGCCTGAGAAATCCCGACTTCTTCCCAGGGTAATTTTCCTTGACTATATTGATCGAACCATTTGCGAAATTCTATCACTAAATGGTCAGCTTCTGTAGGGAGTTTATAAGCGGTTTTCCAACTTTCGGTTTGCTGTTTTTGTTGCAGAAAACGTTCCTGTTGATGTAAAAATATCATATCTCCATCTAAAACTAAATTCCGAATTTTTAGATGAGTCCACCAACGAGGAATAATTCGATGTAGGGTTTTATCAAAGTTGCGGGGAAATTGGGCAACAATTCTTGATTTTCCGGGAGAAACGGGAAGACAATAAGTCACTAAACCGACTTGTTTTCCATCGGTTCCAAATTCGATAGCATATTCCAAACGACAAGGCGCTTCAAACGTAATGGTTGTATTAAAACGTCCTTGGGTTTTGGCTTCTATTAAACTTGCTGTAGATTGAATAATTTTAATCGGAATGGGTATCGCTTGATTACGATTTCCTTGTACTCCATGATGGGCAAAAGGAACATGACTGGGATCAGCTACATTTTCAACTAAGGTTTGCCAATCATATTCTAAATCCCGCACGTAAGATGACCAAACAAAGCCTTGACTCGCATCAATTTGAGGGGATAAAGGTAATGGAGTATTTGCAGCTTGTTCACTTGAATTTGGATCAGCCCAAACCCAAAGCAGATCATTGGCTTCTTGGGTGGGAAATTTTCTAACACAAAAATTTTGTTTGTTTTTACTAATAATTTCTGGCTTTTCCGCTTGAGGAATAGTTGTACAAATTCCTTGTTCATCAAACTGCCAACCGTGATAACTACACATTAAATTGCCTGTTTTTTCATCAATTCTACCCTCACTCAAAGGGGCTAAACGATGGGGACATTGATCTAAAAATACTTGATAAGTTTGACTCGATTTTGGCTTCCAAATGACTAAATTTAGTCCCAACAGTGTAACAGGAGTCGGTCTTTCCGGATCAAGATCTTCAACAGGTGAGAGAGGATACCAGTTTTGAAAAAAATTAAATTTAGAAGACATCTTTTTTGATCGTGAGCAGTATTGTGGGGGAGTCATAACTGTCAGGGCGGGTTGATATCAGTTGCCAGTCAGCGATATATATCAATGCAGAACCCGCCCCTACAACAAGCCCTGAACACCAATCAATCAGTTAATTAATCAGAAATTAGGCAATGCTAAAATGTTCTTTGAGCTTGTCTTCTTGTTCTTGAGATAGATTAGATTGAATCAATTCAGTTTGCTCTCCTGTCATCGCATCCAGAACCTTATCAACCGTTGCTTTTTCGCTCATTAAAAACAGCGCAGAAGTTCCTTCTGTAACTTTTGAGCGCACATCTTTAATAAAATCATCGTTGATGCCATAATCACTAAAATGACCACTCAAAGCACCCGCTAAAGCACCCATTGCCAGACCCAAAATTGGCACAAAAAAGATTAATCCAAATAGCATTCCCCAAAACGCGCCATCTAATGCACTCAAACTGGTTATATCAACAGCTTGTTTGGTTTTGGGTTTCTTTTTTCCTTCGGGCCAAGTGACAACTGCCGCATCTACAATGGTGATCAGATGTTGCTTTTGCAACTCTTTTAACTTCGCTAAAGCATTCTCGGCGCCATCAGGGCTGTTAAATTTCCAAACCGTTAAATTAGCCATAATTAGTTTCCCCAGAATTTAATCATTAATGTTAAGCTCTAACGACCGCATTATACCACGCTCAGGGGACGTGAGAAAACTTTTCTGACTGACTCCTGAAACAGAAAGAATAACAACCACAATAGACCCAGAGAAAAGTCAAGAGTAAATCTTTGTGTCTTTGTGTCTTTGTGGTAAGTTTCCTGCCCCCAAAACGACTTAAAAATCGATACTCATCGGGGTTCGAGGGAACGGAATCACATCGCGAATATTAGCCATTCCCGTCATAAATTGTACCACTCGTTCAAAGCCTAAACCAAATCCCGCATGAGGAACAGTACCATATTTTCGTAAATCTAAATACCACCAAAGTTCTTCAGAGTTTACGTCCATTTCCGCCATGCGATTTTCCAGAACATCTAAGCGTTCTTCCCGTTGAGAACCGCCAATAATTTCGCCGATTTTCGGGGCTAATACATCCATCGCCCTAACGGTTTTTCCGTCTTCATTTAACCGCATATAAAAAGCTTTGATGTCTTTCGGATAATCCGTAACAATTACAGGCTTTTTAAACAAGTCTTCGGCGAGATAGCGTTCATGTTCGGATTGTAAATCTAAACCCCAACTCACGGGAAATTCAAAGGTCTTATCTGCCTTTTCTAAAAGTTTAATCGCTTCAGTATAGGTCAAGCGCTCAAACTGATTATTGATGATATTGTCAGCAGTTTCTAATACGCTTTTATCAATGCGTTCGTTAAAAAATTCCATATCTTCGGGGCATTTTTCTAGAACAAACTTAAAGATGTATTTTAAGAAAGATTCAGCTAAATCCATATCCCCTTCTAAATCACAAAATGCCATTTCCGGTTCAATCATCCAAAATTCAGCTAAATGGCGAGAAGTGTTAGAATTTTCAGCCCGAAAAGTCGGCCCAAACGTGTAAACATTTCCAAACGCCATCGCCATAATTTCGGCTTGTAACTGACCACTAACGGTTAAAAAAGAAGGCTTTCCAAAGAAGTCTTTGCTAAAATCAACTTCTTTGGATTCAGTTAAGGGTAAATTCTTTAAATCTAAATTGGTTACGCCAAACATTTCCCCTGCACCTTCACAGTCACTTGCGGTAATAATCGGAGTATGAATCCATAAAAAACCCCGTTCTTGAAAAAATTGATGAACCGCCGCCGAACAAGCATTTCTCACCCGAAAAATAGCACCATAAGTATTCGTTCGTGGGCGTAAATGAGCAATCGTTCGTAAAAATTCAAAAGAGTGACGCTTTTTCTGTAAAACGTAGGTTTGAGGGTCAGCATCGCCATAAATCATAACAGAATTGGCTTTCAATTCAAGGCGTTGTCCTTTGGCGGGAGATTCAACCAACGTTCCCACAATCTCAATAGACGCACCTGTGTTAAGCTGTTTGAGAATATCTTGATAGTTTTCTAAATCGGCATTGAGTACCACTTGCAAATTTGCCATCGCAGAACCATCATTGACTTCAGCAAAAGCAAATTCTTTAAACTCCCGTTTGGTTCGAACCCACCCTTGAACCGTTACAACTTCATCAGGTTCACCACTTCTGAGTATTTCTGCAATACGTCGCGTCGTCATACAAGTTCTATCCTTAAACTTACCCATTACTTCTACTTCCTACAATTTTGACACTCCCTCGGCATTTTTCACGGTAGATTCTTCCCCATAACCTCTTACAAGATTGCCTATTCCCTATCCCCTATCCCCTGGTCACTGATAACTGGTAACTGTCTTCACTGATAACTGGTCACTGTAAACTGTAAACTGTATCCCCTATCCCCTGGTCACTGATAACTGGTAACTGGCGAACCCGGAGGGTCTTGGTGGAGACCATCAAGGAGCGACGGATGTTCCCGAAGGGTAACTGGTAACTGTCTTCACTGATAACTGGTCACTGTAAACTGTAAACTGTCCCCTATTCCCTCTTGCCTCTTTATTGGTACAATCAAAGATTATCGATTTCAATCTCTGTTTAGAAGTGTAGGAGACCGATTCAATGCCACAGGCAGTTGGCGTTATTCAAACCCTTGGCTTTCCTGGTGTGCTAGCTGCGGCTGATGCAATGGTTAAAGCAGGACGAGTGACTTTGGTGTACTATGGGTTAGCCGAACGGGGTGAGTTTATGGTTGCGATTCGGGGAGGAGTTTCTGAAGTGAAACCTGCAATGGAAGCTGGAATTAGAGCGGCTGAGAACACCTTTGGTTGTACAATTATCACTCACTACACCATTCCCAATCCTCCCGAAAACTTGGAAGCTGTTCTTCCCATTGCATATAGCGAAGAAAGTGAACCTTTCCGGGTTTAATCTTGAACAGATTAGCGATACTGAAGCTTAACATAACTTTGATTTAAACGAGACGGTCGCCAATCTTCCTAAAATCAATCTAGTCTAACTCCATCACATTTGCATTCATTCATTCAGGAGAACTTCCATGTCACAACAAGCCGTTGGCGCCCTCGAAACGAAGGGATTTCCGGGAATTCTGGCCGCCTCCGATGCGATGGTTAAAGCAGGCCGTGTTACATTAGTCGGTTATATTCGAGCCGGGAGTGCGCGTTTCACTGTAATGATTCGGGGGGATGTCTCCGAAGTTAAGGCGGCTATGGATGCCGGAATTGCGGCAGTAGAAAATGTGTACGGGGGTGCATTGGAAACCTGGGTGATTATTCCTCGTCCCCATGAAAACGTGGTTGCTATTTTACCGATTGATTTTAGCGAGGAAGTTGAACAATATCGAGCCGCCGCAGAAGGCTTAACACTTCCGGGAATGCCTAACCGTCGATAGAAAACTGGGGTATGGGGACAATAATATCGAGTCTGCAATCAGAAATGTGAATCTTAAAAAATCTGGGACAGCAGTTTTGGTAGAGGTTTGAGTGAGGCGCGAGAACTTCTGGAGTTCAGTTGTTTGTT
This sequence comes from Limnoraphis robusta CS-951, assembly GCF_000972705.2. The sequence goes on from NZ_LATL02000279.1 coordinate 26,701, forward strand.
TGTTTTCTGATTATTTTTTGGTCAATGTCCCTGTCCCCTCTTTCCTTAGCAAGTTGCGAGTTTGTTTAGATCCTCGCTAGCATAGAACGGGTTGACCGAAAATCAATGACGCGCAAGCCCCCAAATTCATTTGTGGGGTGGGAGCGGCTAGGGGATTTTAATCCCCATCCTTTCCATGCTATCATAATACTTGATACCACTTGGGCTAGTATCAAACGTGTTTATCTACGAGTACAAAGTCAACCCAAAACCACAACAGGTAGCCGCCATTAACGAAGCAATTAGGACCTCTCAGTTTGTCCGAAACAAGGTGCTTCGCTACTGGATGGATAATCGTGGTGTTGGGAAAACAGAAATGTTTAGATATAACACGCTGCTCAGAAAAGAATTTAAATTTGTAGAAGATTTAAATTCTCATGCCTGTCAAACTGCTGTTGAGCGAGTTCTGAAAGCGGTCAACCGTTTTTATGACAATTGCAAGAAGCAGATTCCAGGCCCTAAAGGGTATCCCAAGTTCAAGAAAAACACTCGTTCAGTAGAATACAAAGTATCTGGATGGAAGCTATCAGAAAACAGAAAACATATGACTTTCACGGACAAGAAAGGAATAGGTACTCTCAAACTGATAGGGACTAGAGACTTAAACTTTTACCAGATCGAACAAATTAAACGAGTAAGAATTGTACGTCGTGCCGACGGGTATTATGTGCAGTTCTCGGTGCAATTAGACCCTAGAGATACGGTTAAACCATTAATCCCTAGCCAAAAATCAGTGGGGATTGATGTTGGTATCAAGTATTTTTTGGCAGATAGTCAAGGAAATATTGAACCTAACCCACAGTTTGACCGCCAAGGGGAAAAGCGGTTAAACCGTCTCAATCGCAAGAAGTCTAAGAAGTACCAGAAAGGTAAACCACAGTCCCGAAACTATCACAAGGCAAGAGTTAGATCTGCCCGGAAACATTTAAGAGTAAGTAGGCAGCGAGAAGAGTATGTCAAGAGAATGGCACTCCGTTTAATCAAGTCTAACGACTTAGTAGCCTATGAAGACTTAAACGTGAAAGGCATGGTTAAAAATCGACATCTAGCTAAGTCTATAAGTGATGCAGGATGGTCAAAGTTTCGTCAGTGGTTAGACTATTTTGGTTACAAGTACGGGAAGATAACGATTGCTGTTGCTCCCCACAATACCAGTCAAAATTGCTCTAACTGTGGCGAGAAAGTGCAGAAATCACTATCAACCAGAACCCATATTTGTCCTTATTGTGGCTACACGGAAGATAGAGATGTTAATGCAGCTATCAACATCTTGCAGAAGGGACTAAGTACCGCAGGGCATACGGGATCTTATAAGCTTGGGGAGTTGGATCCTCTAGGTCCATTGGAGCAATCCTGTGGGGTTACGATTGGACTGTGAACCAAGAATCCCCCGGCTTCAGCCGTGGGGAGTGTCAAAATATCGATCACCTTTAGAGAGGAATTCTGAGAATATGAATTTACTTGAGAAAATGTTTGGTGTTCAGGAGACCGATCACCGAATATCATTATCTCCGGCTGAAGCGTTTGCCGCAATAGCTGTCGCTGCCATCGCTGCTGATGGTTATCTCTCCAATCAGGAACGTCATCGCATTGTCGAGGTATTACTCCAAGTCTATCTGTTTCAAGGATACTCCGAGCAACGTTTGACGGAACTGCTAGAAAAGTTGTTTAACTTGCTTTCAACGCGAGGAATTGATCCTTTAGTGGCGATCGCCCGAGAGTCTTTACCCGCAGAATTGCAAGAAACAGCATTTACTGTCGCTGTTGACTTAGTTTTAGTTGATGGCGAGTTATCCCCCCAGGAAAAAAGCTTTTTAGTGCGTCTGTGGAATATCATGGATATCCCCGTCGAAACCGCTTCTCAAATTTTGGATCTCAAAGTTGAGGAGTATAACGCCATTGAAATTGCCCATCAGAGTTAACTCACCTGTCTACCGTCTAAAATTTGCTGATAGGCAAGGATGGTTTGTTGAGCGATCGCATCCCAACTGTATTGCTGTAGAGCGAATTGTTTAGCATTTCTCCCGCGACGCTGGCGTTCCTGTTGATTTTGCAAAGCTGATCCAATCAACGTCGCGATCTCCAACTCCTCACACGAACTCACCCAACCCGCCTCTGCTTGTTTGACTTGCTCCCAAATCTGCACTCCATCTGAAATCACGACAGGTATTCCCGCTACCATTGCTTCCGCTACAGCAATACCAAAGTTTTCATAATAGGAGGGTAAAACAAATAAATCAGCCGTTTGTAATAATCTCGCTTTCTCTTCCCCAGTGACAAACCCTGTAATGGTCGTGTATTCTGCTAAAGAAGATTGTTGAATCTGGGTTTGAATTTGGGCTTCGTAGGCGGGATCTTGAGGATTCGATCCCGCTAAAACAAATTGAAACCGATGTCCGGCGGCTAACACTCGTTCTAACGCCGGAATCAGTAAATTCAACCCTTTTTTGGGTTCAATCCGCGACATGAACAAAATCACTGGAGGATTGTTGGATTCTGTGTTTTTCTCATATAGGGGAGGATTCACCCCCAAGGGAATCACTAAATCTCGTGTAGATACCCCAAAACGTTCAGAAACTTGTGCTTCGAGTTGACTGGTAAAATGCAGAGCCGCAGATCCGGCAATATTAGCTCGTTCTAGTAGGGTTACATAAATTTGTTTGAATTGCTTTTTTTTCTGCAAATCAGCCGGATCAAGGGTTCCTAAAGGTCGCAAAATATAAGGCAAATTTCGCATTCTCGCCACCGTCGCCGCCCCACTACTGACCGGAGAAAATAAAGCGTGAATATGGGCTACATCAAACTCGCTAGCGTGTTGCCATAACCAGTTTAATAGATTCAGGGAAAATTTATAGCGTCGAAACGGCGAACAGCGAAAATAACGCACGGTGTAACCATTTTCACGAACAGGTTGATTGAGGGGAACATCTAAAGGCGGTTGACCAATATCCCCATTAGAATCTGTCGTTAAAATGGTTACATCAACCCCTTGCGTCGCCAACGCTGCCGACAGTCCCCGCACCATCTGACTAGGGCCTCCATAAACCAACGCAATAGAAGGAACAATTTGAAGAATCCGCATTTTACAGTTATCCGTTATCAGCGCGAAGTGCGATCTTGGGGTTACGCCTGCGTAGAGCAACTTCGTAAGAGAGTGACCAGTACCAGTATTTACACTGAACAGTTATCAGTTATCAGTTTTTCAGATAATTCTTGAATTCTTGAACTCCTGAACTCCTGAACTTCCTGACTCGGTGACTCGGTGACTCGGTGACTCGGTGACTCCATTAAAACTTAATCCGTTGTCGATGATTTGCCACAGACTGCACCAGTCCGATCGCGATAAAATTACTTAACAAAGCTGATCGACCATAACTCAGGAAAGGCAAAGGAATACCTGTAACTGGAGCTAACCCGATATTCATGCCAATATTAACAAAAACCTGAAACACGATCATACACAAAACCCCAATGGCGAGCAGGGAACCAAAGGTATCTTTTGCAGTTAAGGCGATCATCACCAAACGCCAACACAATATCCAAAAGACAACCAATACACAAACACAACCAATAAAGCCAAGTTCTTCGCCAATGGCAGAAAAAACAAAGTCGGTGTGCTGTTCTGGGATAAAGTTTAACTGGGTTTGAGTGCCTTGATAGAGTCCTCGTCCGTGCAGTTGTCCTGAACCAATGGCGATCCGCGATTGAATTAAATGATATCCTGAACCGAGGGGATCTTGTTCGGGGTTGAGAAACCCAGTCAGCCGTTGTTTTTGATAATCTTGCAGTAAACCCCAAAAGAAAGTTCCGAGTTCTCCCGCGCCTAAATTTGCCAGCAATGCCAAGGGGCCAGTCAGCCAACGGATGGGTAAACTCCACCAACCGACAAACCCCATCAATACCGCCCAAACGATCCCGGCTTGTTGATTAACTGTGAATAAAATCACTGAACCGATGGGAGCAACCAATAAAATGAGCCAACCCGGATGAACATTTCCCCAATACAACATTCCCAGGGTAATGGCACCGAAAATCAGCGAGGTTCCTAAGTTGGGTTCGATAAAGACTAATCCCCAAGGCACCGCCGCGATCGCTAACATTTTGATCACATCGGGGATAGTTGGGGTCGTGCGTTCGTGTAATAAGGCCGCTAGGGTGATAATAATCCCAACTTTGGCAAATTCTGAGGGCTGGACGTGAAAGCCGCCAATATTAATCCAACGTTGCGCCCCTAAAGCGGTGGTCCCGATAATCTGTACCGCAATTAAGGCGATAATGGTGGCGACATAAATCACCCATTTCCATTCTAATAAGCGTTCGTAACGGCATCCGGCAATCACGATAGCGGCAGCTAAACCGATACTGCCCATCAGCCAATGTTGCCACCAGTCTGTCAGACCTTGGTTGAGTTCGACACTACGGATCATCACTCCGCCTAAGATAGTTAGGCCGATCGACAGAAGAAATAGAACGTAATCAACTTGATCCCAAGCTGAAAAGGGAGTTCGCCGACGTCTTCCCAGGCGCATTTTTTCAAACATAGTTTCGGGTCGTGTTTTGCAGATGGTCGTTTTTCTATCGTTTTCAAACGCTTTCAGGCACAGTCGGGAGTCCCTGGTTGGGAATTTCTAGTTTGAGGTTGCAGTCGGTTCGTATAGGTACTCAAAGGAGTTTCCATCGAGATCTCGACCATAGAAGGAGGCGGTGCCGTCTCGGTGTTCGTGAATAGAACTTACCTCAACCCCTTGGGTTTTGAGGTGTTCATAGGCGGTTTCCATTTCGCTGCGATCGCTAAATACAAAGCCGAAATGGGCGCCTGCTTGGTCATAACCGGGACTTAGTAGGGCTAACCCATCTTCTCCGGCTTTGAGGTAGGCCCAGTCTGCATCTTTCCAAACCAACCTCATGCCCAAATTTTTATAGAATTGTGCCGCTTTGTCTATATCGTTGACACAAATGGCTACGTGGCCTAGTCGTTTTAGCTTCATGGCAATAATTGTTAACGTGCTTTTCTGGTCAACCGAACACCGCCTTTTAAAGCCGGGGCTTGCGGTTGACTCGCGAACCGAGTGAGATTATTCTACCGCCTCTATTGTGCCGCTTTGAAGTCCGACTTGCAGGTAAGTTTGGCGATCGCTTTGCTCTAAAGTGCATAAGGGGTGATCACTCAGACGTATGTTAGGGAGAATGGCTCTAAGTGTTATACGTTCATAGGTATAACCTAAACACACTCTCCCTAACGGGTTGGGTGTATTTTTTTTTGAGCGGGTTCAAACTTTTGGTCGGTTGAGCTTGTTCTTCTGTTGTGGGGCATAATGAAAGAAGACCCTCTGCATCTCAATCAATTCTGAAGAAGTGACAAGATTAGGGTTGAAAATTTAGGGTTTTGGGTAGAATTCAACTTAATTTTTACCTGGAAAATCGGCGGGTTCTATGAAGTTTTCTCTACAAAAAAAAGTTTTTTTGGGTTTTGGGCTTTCTTCTACTTTATTAATATTGGTTACTTCGAGTGGCTATGAAACCGCTAAACGATTAGCTGAAACAAAACAGTGGGAAGTTCATACCAAGCAAGTTTTAAGAGTTTTAGAAGATATTTCCGCCGATTTGTCGGATGCTGAAACGGGTCAGCGAGGCTATTTGCTCACGCAGCAAAAACGATATTTACAACCTTATAAAAATGCGATTATACAGATTGATCAAGATTTGGATATCCTCAGATCCTTGACTTTAGATAATCCGATTCAACAGCAAAATATTCAATCTTTATCGAATTTGATTGACAAAAAATTATTAGAACTGGAAACAACTATTACTCTCTCTAGAACGGTGAGTAATCAAGCCGCAATTGAATTGGTCAAAACCAATGAGGGAAAAAAATTGATGGACGGAATTCGTCAAGTTTTGCAGGAAATGAAACAAGAAGAAGAACGATTGTTTGAACAGCGTTTAAAAGTCACCGATCAAGTTATTGAAAACAGTTATATTGTTTTAGCTTTAGGAATTTTTTTTGATTTAGGATTGCTTTCTGTTCTTTATTTACTGATTTATCGGGAGATTCGTCAAAAAATTGTAGCTCAAATGGAGTTGATCGAACTTAATAAAGCCGCATTACGTTTTGTTCCTGAAAAGTTTATTGAACTTTTAAATAAACAGAGTATTCTTGAGGTTGATTTAGGCGATCAAGTTGAACGAGAAATGTCTGTATTATTTTCGGATATTCGTTCATTCACTGCCCTCAGTGAAAGTCTTTCTCCTGAAGATAATTTTAAACTCATTAATGCTTATCTCTCTCGAATGACACCTGTTATCACTGAACATCATGGCTTTATTGATAAATATATTGGCGATGCAATTATGGCTTTATTTAGCCGAAGTTCTGATGATGCAGTCAAAGCAGCAATTGCTATGTTAAAAACTTTAAATGAATATAATCAAAATCGAATAAAATCAGGCTATATTCCTCTAGAAATTGGCATTGGAATTAATACAGGAAAATTGATGTTGGGAACGGTTGGAGATTCTCATCATATGGAAGGAACAGTGATTAGTGATGCCGTTAATTTAGCCTCTAGAATTGAAGAATTAACGAAAATCTATCAAATTCCTTTATTAATTTCTGAGTCTACATTTTGTCGTCTACAATCTAAAACAGACTATGCTATTCGTTTAATTGATCGAGTTCAGGTTAAAGGACGCTCAGAATCAGTAGCAGTTTATGAAGTTTTTAATGCAGATTCGCCCGAAGATTTATCGGCTAAATTATCAAATTTATCAACATTTTCTGAAGCCGTTTCTTTGTATCAACAGCAAAATTTTATTGAGGCGAGTGAAGCTTTCAAAGACTGTTATCAAACCAATCCTAATGATTTAGTGGTCAAAATCTATTTAGAACGTTTTCAGCAAAATCTATTCAATCCGACAATTTCCTCTATTCCTAACTCTTATTTAATTTAATTTCAAAAGTGGATAATCTTCGGGGGGAGAGGCTGACCATTCCCACATGGAACCTGGATAATTTTTGGCTGAAAACCCTAAATCAACTAACACAGAAGTTAACCAAGCCGATCGTACACCTCCGGTACAATAGCTAACAATTTCTTTTTCGGGTGTAATGCCTTTTTCTGCTAATTGATCTAAAATGACTTGACGGGGAAGTAACATTCCGTTTTCATCCAGCCAGTCTTTATAATAAAGGTGAATCGCTTCGGGAATATGACCGCCTCGTTGTTCTCCGTAGGGCGTTTCTCCTGCATATTCTCGGGGTTCACGACTATCTATGATGACTAAATTCTGATGATTCAAATGATTTTTGATTTCCGAGCGATTAATTTCCCAGTCAGGGCGACGTTTAACTTGAAAATCTCCCTTGGGGGGTTGAGTGGGTTTGAGACTATTTTCAAGCGTTAAACCTGCTTTAACTAACGCCGCATAACCGCCATCTACCCAAACCGCTTGAGAATGACCTAAACTGCGTAACATCCAAACAATGCGACCTTCTTCACCCCATCCGGTTTTTGGGTCAATGTAGACAATAACGGGTTTATGACTAAAAATACCAATTGCTTGCAATTTTTGAGTTAAAACCTGATCATCGCTCAGTAGTTTACCGCGATCAGGTGGGTTTGGACGTGAAAAGTCCTGCCAACTGATAAAAGTTGCATCTTTTAAGCGTTCCCAGTGTAGAATCTTTAATGAACGAGCATCTAAGAGGGTTGCACCTTGTTTTAACAAGATTTTGGCTTGTTCACCACTGACAATCCATTGATGTTCAGGGATTTCAGAGGGTTGGGAATCTTGAGTAAATTTAGACAGACTCGAATGATCAAGGACGGGAGTTCCTGGCTTTAGAGAAACAATGATGATCACAATTGCAATCAATCCTAATCCCGTCAACCCCAGAAAACCTATGGAACTGCTGAGAATGTTGGGTTTAATACCACTGAGAAGCAATTTGTCCTCCTAAAGTGAGCTGCAAAACTAAAGAAAAAGCAAAGGAAGTCAAATGTTGATTGAGATCCCGTTAAGTTAAACTCTGGAAGAAGCCCCTCTGTAAATGTACTGTTTACTACCTCAAGAAACTCTGCTCAATGAGATAATAGCAGGACTTTGAGTTCGTTTAAGCGTTCCCAAGACTCAAACAGGTTTGGAGGAGGGTTCTAGTCGGATGTCAGCATGACCGAAAAAAAGCGGGATGCAAGCCTTATTGTCAACGACGGTTAACTTACTTTCTGCACATAAATGTCTATGTGGTATAGTAATATTATACGCCAAATAAGCTAGCGTCAATGATAGTCTACGAATTCAAAGCAAAAGGGAAATCACACCAATATAAAGCAATCGATGAAGTAATCCAAACATCTCAGTTTGTTCGGAACTCATGTCTGCGGTATTGGATGGATAATCGTGGACTTGGAAGAAAGGAGTTGTATCGATACAACACCGAACTCCGAGCTATGTACCCTTTTGTCAGGGACTTGAATTCACACGCTTGTCAGGCATCTGTAGAACGGTGTTGGTCAGCTATTGCTAGATTCTTCGATAACTGCAAAAAGAATATTCCGGGTAGGAAAGGCTATCCAAAGTTCAAGAAGAATAGTCGCTCAGTTGAATACAAACAGAGCGGATGGAAACTCTTAGACCCCAAACATATCGAATTTATCGACAAAAAGGGGATTGGAAAACTCAAGCTTGTCGGAACTTGGGATCTGGCATTTTATCCAGTTGAAAAAATTAAACGAGTGAGGTTAGTTAGAAGGGCTGACGGCTATTACGTTCAATTTTGTATCCAAGTCGATGTGAAAATAAAAATACAACCGACAGGGAAAACAATAGGGTTAGATGTAGGGTTAAAAGAGTTCTACACCGATAGTAATGGCAACACTGAGTTAAACCCTCGTTTCTACAGAAAAAACGAAAAGCGATTAAAGCTTTATCAACGGCGCGTTTCTCGAAAAAATATTGGCAGTGCCAACCGATTAAAAGCCATTAAGCGACTGGGCAAAGCACACCTCAAAATAAGTAGGCAACGTGAAGAACACGCTCTTAAGCTGGCGCGTTGCGTAATCCAATCAAACGATTTGGTCGCCTACGAAGACTTGAGGATTAAAAACTTAGTAAAGAATCATTGTCTAGCCAAGTCAATTAATGATGCGGGTTGGTATCAATTCAGAAAATGGTTAGAGTATTTTGGAGTTAAGTTTGGCAGAATAACAGTTGCCGTCAACCCCGCTTATACCTCCCAAACCTGCTCAAACTGTGGAACAATCGTTAAAAAATCTCTATCAACTCGAACTCATATTTGTCAGTGTGGGTTTGTCTTAGACAGGGATCATAATGCCGCAATTAATATTCTGAATTCAGCTTTGAGTACGCTAGGGCATAGCGGAACTTGGATCTTAGAT
>NZ_LATL02000279.1:36150-50263 GCF_000972705.2 Limnoraphis robusta CS-951
TACCTCTACTGTGATAGGAGAAATCCTGTCTCAGCAAGTCGAGTCGTAGAATGAAGAATCCCCGCCTTTTAAGGCGTGGGAGTGTCAATCTATCTAGACAAACAGGATACAATAGACCCGAAAGTTAACATTCTGGGTCTTCAAATCCAAAAAATTTATCGATAGTCTTCATCGGAAGCAGGGGCGCTGTCAAGACAGGCTGGAAGCGATTGCTACAGAGATAGCTAAACTCAGCCTGATATGATTTCTGCAACCGAAACATTGTCCGAACCCAACAGGCCGATTGAAAGGAGAATCTATGACTCAATCCCTCCCAACCGTAAATGAATGTCCGATTCAAATTGAGGACGACCGCACTGGAATGAGTGTGGACACGCTCAAGCGGGCCTTTGCGGATAATCTTTTCTATTTGCAAGGGAAGTATGAGTCCTTTGCCACCCCCGATGACTTTTACATGGCGCTCGCCTACACATTGCGCGATCGCTTACTCAACCGTTGGCTGAAAACCTTTAAAACCTATGTAGAAAACAACGTTAAGGTTGTCTACTATCTCTCGGCTGAGTTTTTGATGGGGCGTCATCTTGGCAACAGTCTGATCAACCTACACGTCTATGAAAAAATCCGTCAGGCGGTTGAAGAGTCTGGCTTAAACTTAGACGAACTGTTAGAACGAGAACCTGACCCCGGTTTAGGGAATGGAGGCTTAGGACGTTTAGCTGCTTGTTTCCTCGACTCTTTGGCTACCTTAGAAATTCCGGCTGTTGGTTGTGGCTTACGCTATGAGTTTGGGATTTTCCACCAAATGATTCAGGATGGTTGGCAAGCTGAAATTCCTGATAAATGGCTGCGTTTTGGCAACCCTTGGGAAATTGCCCGTCCGGATCAGGCCGTCGAGGTGAAATTTGGCGGTCATACGGAAATGTACCATGATGATAAGGGTCAGTATCGGGTGCGTTGGATTCCCTCAACGACTGCCATTGGTATTCCCTACGATACGCCTGTTCCCGGATATGACACCAATACCGTTAACCCCTTGCGGTTGTGGCGGGCAGAAGCGAGTGATGATTTCAACTTTGATGCGTTTAACGCCGGGAACTATGATGGGGCGGTTGCGGAAAAAATGCGATCGGAAACCATTTCTAAGGTTCTCTACCCCAACGACAACACGCCTCAAGGCAAGCAACTGAGACTCGAGCAGCAATTTTTCTTTGTGTCTTGTACCTTACAAGATATTATTCGCATTCACCTGATGCGTCATAAGAGTCTGCACAATCTCTATGAAACAACGGCGATTCAGCTTAATGATACTCATCCGGCGGTGGCGATCGCTGAAATGATGCGACTGTTGTTGGATGAACATGGCTTTGACTGGGATGATGCTTGGCGGATTACCCAAACCACTTTTGCCTACACGAACCATACTCTAATGCCAGAGGCGCTAGAAAAATGGTCTGTGACGTTGTTTGGCTATCTCCTGCCTCGCCATCTGGAAATCATCTATGAAATTAATCGTCGTTTTCTCGAAGATGTTAAGCTCTGGTATCCTGGTGATGAAGGGATGTTAGCCCGTTTATCACTCATTCAAGAAGGCCCAGAACAATATGTCCGCATGGCAAATTTAGCCTGTGTGGGATCTCACGCAATTAATGGTGTGGCAGCACTGCACACAGAACTGTTAAAACAAGATACGCTGCGAGATTTCTACAAGATTTGGCCTGAGAAGTTCTTCAATAAAACAAACGGTGTTACTCCTCGTCGCTGGGTGTTATTGAGCAATCCTAAACTGTCTGAGCTTTATACCTCTAAAATTGGTAAGGGTTGGCTCAAGGATCTCGATCAACTTCGCAAGATTGAAGCTTACATTGAAGATGCCGGATTCCGTGAACAATGGCATCAGATTAAGTTAGAAAACAAACAGAAACTCGCTGATTACATCTGGAAACACAATGGCATTGCGGTTGATCCCAATTCCATGTTTGATGTGCAGGTGAAGCGGATTCACGAATACAAACGCCAGCATTTGTGTGTACTGCACATTATCACGCTGTACAACCGGATTAAGCAAAATCCTAACATTGAGGTGACTCCCCGGACTTTCATTTTTGGAGGGAAGGCGGCACCGGGATATTTCATGGCGAAACTGATGATTAAACTCATCAATGCCGTCGCTGAAGTTGTTAACAATGATCCGGATGTACGCGGACGGCTGAAGGTGGTTTTCTTAGCGAATTTTAATGCTTCTCTGGGTCAGAAAATCTATCCGGCTGCGGATTTGTCCGAACAAATTTCAACGGCGGGTAAAGAAGCTTCTGGTACGGGTAACATGAAGTTTGCTATGAATGGCGCGATGACGATTGGTACCCTTGATGGTGCAAATATTGAAATCCGTGAAGAAGCTGGAGAAGAGAATTTCTTCTTGTTTGGTTTAACGGCTGATCAAGTCTACAAAGTTAAAGCTGCGGGTTATAATCCCTCGGAATACTACAGCAAGAATGCTGAGTTAAAAGCCGTGATGGATCGCCTAACATCGGGATTTTTCTCTCATGGGGATAAGGAATTGTTTAAACCCATGACTGATTCTTTCATGCACCATGATCCTTATATGCTGTTTGCTGATTATCAGTCTTACATTGATTGTCAAGAACGAGCCAGCAAAGTATTCCAGGATCGTGATGCTTGGACTCGAATGGCAATTTTGAATGCCGTTCGTATGGGTAAGTTTTCTAGCGATCGCACGATCAAAGAGTATTGTGAACAGATCTGGAATGTTAAACCTGTTCCCATTCAACTGGAAGAATACAATCAAGATTCTGCGGTTTTAAAGGTCGCTAAGTAATCTCTCCGCATCTTTTGTTTATTGATCGAGCGTAAAACCCCGTCCCAAGAGTGGGCGGGGATGTAAGCGAGCGAGAGTCTCTGGTACAATACGAATACCTATCACCAGACTAGACATTTCTTGACTGCAACTTGGTATGTTGGAGAATAGGAAAAAGTGGTTTGTCCGTGACGATAGAAGTGGTCAAAGACCAGCCCCGATGAGTGTGAGGGATGCCCCAGGAGTGGGAAGAACAGAAACTTCTTCTCTCTACTGCTAGTCAGACGGAGAGACTTTCTTACGGTCAATTACCCGTATGCGACAGATCCGAAGTGGTCTAGTTGTAAGCCACATCCCCTTGTGGGTGGGGCATTTGACTCTGTAGAATTGACTTTCCCCTGTTAACAAAAGCAGGGGATTTTTTTGGGAAGGGAGTTGACAGACAGGGGCGACTCCTGGTATACTTTAAAGAGTACCTTAAACAATTGGATGTTTAAAAAAATATTTTTTTCGCAAATATCCGATTATACTAAAAATAATACCACAGGCTCCGAAAAAGTCAAGAGGGTAGACTAAAAATAGGCTGACCGAGTTACTGGGGATTAAAATTTCTAAATTCTCGAAATTGCAATCCTTCTGATAGGATTTGTACCTGACAACTTAAGGGAATTTGATCAAAATTACAAATATAGAAAGCCAGTAAATCCCCCTGACGATTACAAACCCGCAAATTATAACCATAGCGTCTTGTTACGGAGGCAAATCGACTGACAAATACATATTGTCCCATGTATTTTTCTCGATTCCAGTTAATCCGATTGACAACAAGAGTGACTAAATTATTAACATACAAATCCGGCTGAAGCTGTGTAATTTTGGGTTCAACAAACCAAGTTTCTAGAATGGGATATTGTTCTGTTTCATCGGAAAGTTGTTCAGCGTTAAGTTGAAGATCTATGTCTGATTCCACCGGCTGAGTTGGAGTCGGTAAAGTAGAATATCCATAGAGTTCTTGTGCTAACCATAAACTGGGGATACTGGGTTCAGTTTGAGATAAGGGCGGCGAGGGTAAGACTTCCATCTCCCAGAAACAGGGTTTAGGAGTTTTACTGATCACAAGGTTTTCTGTTTGCGATCGCACAGGTTGAACGATAGAGGTTAAACTCCAAAACACAGTGAATATTAATTTTAGGAATGGATATCGCGGTTGAGAGTGCATAGAGATTTTAGGGCTATTCAATCAAAAAAAACTTCCCTACAATTCCGTTCAATAACGTAAAATCAGGGAAAGTTTAAAGTTGTCAAATAAAGGGTTTAAAATTGTAGACTCCCTCACTTATTCGGCTTGACAATATAATCGGATGAAATCGGTTCAGCTTTGCCGGATTCAACTAAAGCTTGATAAATCATAGCTGAGACTTCCGCCCGAGTTGCAGGTTGATTGGGATTGAGAGTATTTTGTTCGGGATGATTAACGACTAATCCCGCTTCTGTGGCGGCGGCGATTTTCTCAACCGCCCATTTGGGAATTTGATCGGCATCCTGGTAAACTTTTAAAGTTTCTTCAGGATTTCTCGGGGGTTTGAGATCCAACCCACTGACTAAAGCGACTAAAACCTGAACGCGAGGTACGACTTCATTGGGAAGAAAGATCTCACCGGGATAACCTTTCATAAAGCCCGTTTGAGTGACATCAACAATCGCCTGTTGCGCCCAGTTGTCTGGCTTTACATCTTTATAATTGAGTTGAGCGGATTGATCTTTTTGAGGAATAAAGGCATTTTCGAGTTGAGCGGCGAGTTCTGCCCGAGTGATCGGTTTATCAGGTTGAAACGTACCATCTTTGTAGGGAACGATAATCTGATTTTCAGTCGTATACTCAATAAACTCTTTAGCCCAGAACTCGGACGGTACATCAGAAAGCACGAAGAATGGTACTGGTGTAGGAATTTCAGCTTTGCTTTGAGGGCTAGCTTTTGTATCAGGTTGAGCGGCTTGTTGTTGGCTTTGAGGACTAGCTGCTGTTTGCGGTTGAGCGGCTTGTTGTTGGCTTTGAGGACTAGCTGCTGTTTGCGGTTGAGCGGCTTGTTGTTGGCTTTGAGGGCTAGCTGCTGTTTGCGGTTGAGCGGCTTGTTGTTGGCTTTGAGGGCTAGCTGCTGTTTGCGGTTGAGGGGCTTGTTGTTGGCTTTGAGGGCTAGCTTCTGTTTGCGGTTGAGGGGCTTGTTGTTGGCTTTGAGGACTAGCTGCTGTTTGCGGTTGAGTCGTCGTTGACTCTTGAGTGGGAATAGGTACAATAGTCGTCTGTGAACCCGGATTTTCCTGAGACTCAGACGCATCAGGCGGTGTGAAGAAAAAGGGAGTAATCATCCACCAAGCCGGACTGACATCTGTTGAGCGAGAAGGGCTTTCTGGAGTCGGAGCAGGCGAGAAGGATTGAAATACATTTCCCGAAGAGGTAGCAGGTACAGAGACTGGCTGTGGACTTGCTTGTTGTTGCCGATGCTGCAAGAGAGAGTTTTCTAAAACTTGGGATAAATTAAATTGGTCTGAGACACTCGATTGAGGAGTGGGCAGAATAGCAGGTGAAGTGAACTTTTGCCTGTAGGCTTTAGCGTCTTTACCCAACACCCAAAATAAAATACCGCCCATCGCTAAAAGTGCGATTAAAACGGCAATCCACTCATCGTTATTGCGAGATGAAGCTTGGGGTGAGGATGAATTTGGAGGCAATGAATTTGACATAAAACACATTGATTCACACAACATCACCCTCAAGATTAGCCGCTATTTTCCTCTGTGGCAATTCATCTCCAGAGAGACCAGAGAGCTAGGGCAAATGGCGATGCCTAAATTTGCCCACAAAAGCTTTTATTTAGGATTCTCGCGTTCACTAATCGCCAGAGGTCGTGAAGCGGCTTCAGTCGCTAGAATGTTGATGGCGCGAGCATAGTAAGGATCTCCTTGAGTCCCAATTAATTGAGGATCGCTAGCGAGTTGCTTTTTCTGATCGTCGGTCAGCTCTAGTTTAACGTCGGGTGTGACTCCTTTTTTGCTAATGTCGGTGCCATTGGGCGTGTAGTAATGGGCAATTGTTACCGCTAAACCGGAACCATCAGATAAGGAAAACACCGATTGTACTAAAGCTTTGCCAAAGGTTTGATCGCCCATAATCACGGCTCGCTGATTGTCTTTCATGGCTCCGGCGAGGATTTCGCTGGCACTGGCGGAGTTTCCATCAACGAGAACAACGGTGGGTAAAGTGGTGATTGCGGTGCGGTTGGCTCGGATTTCTTGGGTTTCGCCATCGCGATCAACAGTGCTGACAATCATGCCATCATCCATCCACATTCGGGCAATTTCAATACTACTGCGGAGCAAACCTCCGGGATTCCCGCGTAAATCGAGGACGAAGGCTTCTGCTTGTTTTTCGACCAACTCTTCCATCGCTTCTTTCATCTGTTCGGCGGCGTGGGAGTTGAACTCGCGCAACTGAATATATCCAACTTTTCGCTCTCCTTCGGTATTGAGGCGATAGTAGACGGCTTCGAGTTCAATCCTCGCGCGAGTGAGGGTGACATTGAACTCTTCTTGGCCTGCGCGTTTAATTCGCACTTCAACTTGAGTTCCGACATTACCCCGAATTTTTTCGGCGGCATTATCAACGCTCATCCCTTGGGTTGAGATGCCATCAATCTCTAGAATTTGATCTCCTGCTTGAATTCCGGCGGCTTGGGCGGGAGAATTTTTAATGGGAGAAACAACAACGATGCTTTTCGTTTTCTCATCGAGTGAAAGCTGCATTCCCACACCAGACAGTTCTCCGGCGGTTTGACTGGTCAACCGCTCATACTGTTTCGGGTCCATGAAACGGGTGTAGGGATCATTAAGCTGTTCAAGAGCTTGACGTAAGGCGCGATAAGCTTCTTCACGGGATGAATATTCTTTGCTTAATAGCTCTTGTCGAATGGCTTTCCAGTTTTTGCGGTTGAAGCTGGGATCGACATACTCTCGATAGACAATTTGCCATGCTTCATCTAGAACTGCTTTGGGGCTGTTTTTCAGGCTCGCGTGGACTGCATTGCTCAATCCCGGAACCGCTATTGTCGAGATGGCTGCAATTACCATCAGGCGTTGAGCTTTACTACGGATTGCCCCACTTAGGAGGCGATTGCAAAATGAAGAAAAGCTTCCTGCGTTGTCGTTCATCTAGTCTTCCTCTGGCTTGATTCCCTACACTGGGATGAAAATAGGAGATTGGGGATTTTCTCCCCGTTTATATCGTAATTTTAGAGATGATCTCCGCCTGTTTGACCATTTAACAGTGGGAGTCAGCAGGTTATTAGCAGTGAACCATCAATGGATGTATCACAGAGGGGATCTGCAACTGTTGCTTGCTCAATCTTAGATGATCACTCAAGAATGAGTAAGAATTCGATGAGTTCCCAGGCTTTTGGATACTCCTGACTCGTCCACCATTCAAATTTTCTCCTGCTTTATCGGGAATGTAGACAATCTTTATACTCGTTCTAGCGGAATAATCCGAGTTGGATCTGACTCGTTATCGATGTCATGCTCCTGTACTACTATTAGTGTAGCTAGACTTTTGCTCAATTGGAAATGTCTTAATGTTAACATTTTTACAAAATGAGTCTAAAACTTTCCTTAAAGCTTTCCGGATCTTCAGAAATTGACTCGGTTGAGTCCAATTGTCGGGTTGAGGGATAGAGCGATCGCTGTCGGGGTTTCCTCACCGATATCAAGAGTGAAATATTTTCCGATGCCCTGGTTACACTTTATCGAAAGTAGCCCGTTTTAGCAAATTCAGGTCGAGCAACGACTCTAACCTTTTGCTTTCGGGAGAAAATTAAACGATGTTCCGATGAGGGTTTGGGGCTGATGGGGTTGCTTAAGTCGGATGTTTCCCTCAATCTTGTAGGAGCAAATTTTCGATTTTCATTGCAATCCTATAGGAGATTAATCAGAATTTTAATCTTCACCGTTTTGTCGTTTGTTTGGCAATCTAATTGAATTAGATCGATCAGTAATTTTTTCAAGAAGCTGAAGATTTTGAGGGTGGAATAATCCACCCCTAGATGGTTAAATTTAATTGGAGTGATAATTTCCAGACAAAATTGGCAGGTGAGTTTTCCAAGCCTGAGAAAATTCTGAGATATAATCTTCTTGCTCTTGGGTTTCAATGGTGTACTGTCGAGTTTCTCTGACGATCGCGATCGCTTTTTCGGGGGAATAGGCCACCGCAACTAAACAGCAAGCGGCGACAAGTCCGCTACGTCCTAACCCTCCCATACAATGAATAACAACGGTTTTATCCTGTTTAGCATTCAGCAATATTTGTTGAACTAAAAGAATCAGTTCATCCATAGAAGTGGGAACACTCATATCTTTAATCGGAAACCACCTGGTTTGTATCCCTCTAGCTTGGGCTTCGGAGATCAGATTGGGAATTTGTACCGCTTCAAACTCGTGGGATTCGATTAGAGAGACTAACACATCAGTTTGATAGTCATGTCGCAAGCGATCGAGATCTTGATACAAATTCCGATTCCACATAAAGTGCATTCCTTGATGCTGTTTTCCGGGTGCAAATGTCAAGCCGACTTTTCCTGGAAATGGAACTTGGTCGGCGGGTAAGAAATCCACCGTAATGGGATCGTTTTGAGAGGTTCTAACGCAGTTCATCTTCAGGCCACCAAAGTTGACAATGGACTGTTTCTCCCTGATTGTAACGAAGTTTTAAATTCTGGGCTAGTTAGAATTAGATAGAATTAGAGTTCACAGATTTCTACCCGTGAAAACAGAAAGTTTCGGGCTTGGATTTCCTGAGAGGTCAGGGGTAAGGAATTGGGGGAGATGAGTTGATAACTGGGTTGTTTTTCCATTCCTGCTTCGAGTCTTTCTAAGCGAGGAAGATGACCTTTGGGAGCATCCAGAGAAAAGGTGAGTTGATCATAAGGTTTCCAGCTTTCTTTTCCATTGTTTCCGGTTTCGATCCATCGCACTAAATCATTAAAATGAATATAGGCATCGGGATCGTATTTTCTAAGATGATCTTCTGTTAACTTGTTTCCGGTTTCTTTATAAATTTCTTTCTGAACAGTCAAACCAAATTGTCCCCCAGAGTATCGAGTCCAGAGTTGATCAAGGGTTTCTAAATAGGAACAGGGGAAGTTTTGGATGGATTCACTGTCTAAGTATCCTTCTGCTTTGCGATTGGTGACTTTTAGCATGACATCATAGGTCTTGAGATCGGCTTCTTTCCATTTTCTTTCTTGCAGCATTTTTTCTAAATCTTTAATCTCTTTTGGCTTACGAATACAGGTTCTTTCTGGTGTTAAAAGATTTATTTCAATTGAGGCGGGTTCATTGTTAATATTCACAAGTTCTAGGTTTCCCACCCCATCATTAATAATTTTATCAATTTGTTTTTTAACGATTTCAAAGCGGTCATCTTTATCTCCTGCTTTTTCTTCCGGTGGTGCGGGAATCAGGAGTTGGTCGCCTTCTAGTATTGCGTTCTCACAGAGCGAATTTTGCAAAGCATAGAGCTTAAAGTTGTCAGGGTTTACTGTAATATTAAGTTCTTCTACATAACCTTTAAATTGATGTTTGTTATTAAAATAATCATCCGAAAATCCCAATAATTCCTGATAAAATTCAACAATATCTTTGTTGTTTGAACCTAAATAGTTGAATAGATTAACGTGGGTAAGCGTTCCATAAACTGTTGCAATTGATCCCAAAAAAATACCTGAAACCAAAACGGGAACAGGTCGAAATATCTGCCCAAATATTGTTTCTGTTTTTTCAGTGGAGTTCGTATTTTTCATATTAAAGTTAGGGTAGATGCAATCACATCAAGACTGAGAACACAACTCCTCAAATGAGAACCGCCAACTCAGATTGATACAGGTTGAACAGAGATTGATTCCTACCCAGAAAATATACGGGCTTGTCTGGAGCATTAACATCATCCCTTGATGATCGCTTGGAGTCTGTCAAAGTGCTTTTTGCTCTCAACTTGATTGTCAGCTAATGCGAGAAATCACGGGTTGTGATCAATCAAGATTTAAGTTTACCTCAATTTTACTGAGATCAATCAACTTTGACTGTGCTACCAATTGATATTTTTACTGAGCTACGGTTAAATTTTAACATTTTTATTATACAAAGCTAACATGATGATGATGATGCTTTCCCTAACAGGGAATCACTGGGCTAGTATTTATGTTTGCTTGGCTTTCTCTCCCCCCTGATTCCCGAGTCCCTATTTCTCTGGCTAGTTGTAAATATCACAAGTTGAGTCTCAGCTTGATCCTGTTTTTCCGGGAGGGTTAAGATTAACAAAATCTGAGGGAATGCCGATTATTTTGGTGTTGTTTTAATGACTCGACTAGGACTGGTAAATGCAATCCCTTGGGTTCCTGATGTTCCAATTGATACCGCTTCAATCATCGGTTCTGAGACGTTTTTTTCGGCTATCCATTCAACGATAAAGTTAGCTCCAGCTCCTCCGGTGGAGTTGCTTTGCTCGACAAAAAAATCGGTGCTAGCGAGAGGAGAGAGTCGAATGGCTTGATCTAAATAAGATTGAACTAATTTTCCTTCAGTATTATAATAATTTACGGTTTTAATGATAATAGAATGATCAAGGTCAGTATTTCTAACACTCAAGGTTGTTGCTAAGTTGTAAACTCGGCGAGTATTCATGTAATAAATGTGAGAGTAAACGGGAACATAAATCGTTTGTCCGGCGATAATTTTTAGGGTTTCGAGATTAACGGTTTCCGTCGTTGAAACTGGATTCACTTGCAGATAGGTTTCTTGCGGGTTTGCTGTTGAATTTGTGGAAGACTGACTGACAGTATGACGAGTACAACTGGTTAGAGAAATCACGGTAGCAGAGGTAATCAAAAGACTGATCAAAAAATGAGCATTTAACATTGACTTAAATCCTATTTTAAAGTGTCATCGATCATTAAATCGAAGGAGATTCAACTAAACCCAGTCTTCGAGCCACTGGAGCTAAAGATAAGCCTTGAATGAGGGCAGAAGTCAGAACAATAAAAAACACGATATTAAAAAGTTTATCGGCTTCTGAAAGACCTACCATGAGTGGAAAAGTTGCTAAAACAATTGGTACAGAACCTCGAAGTCCGACCCAAGAAATAAACAATTTCTCCGAAAAACTCACTTGACTAAAAGCCAAACAAATGAAGACACTAACCGGACGAGCAACAAACATCAAAAATAAACTGATGACGATAGCAACTCCAGCAATCGATAACAATTGAGAGGGAAAAACCAGTAATCCCAATGTCAAAAACATGGTAATTTGCATCAGCCATGACAAACTATCGTAAAAACTGAATAAACTGTTGCTATGGATGAGACGCGGGTGATTTCCTATGACGATACCCGCAATATAAACGGCTAAAAAGCCATTTGCTCCTAAAACTGTAGTGACGCCAAAGGTGAGTAGAGTCCAGGCTAAAATAGCAAGGGGATAGAGTCCGGGGGAAACCAAATTAATCCGATTCATCCCTAAAAGAACAAGTTTTCCCATTCCATATCCGAATGCAATTCCTGCCAAAATTTGCCAAAATAATGAGAGTCCTAAACTGATCAAGGAGCCTTCAGATGTACTGAGAAGTCTGACGAACTCAGTGGTTAATAAAACGGCTATTGGATCATTACTTCCAGATTCAAGTTCGAGTAGAGGTTGCAAATCACCTTTGAGACCTAAATTACTCGAACGCAACACAGAAAAAACAGCCGCCGCATCTGTAGAAGAAATAATCGCACCGAGTAACAACCCTTCTGTCCAAGTAATTCCCTGTGAGCCTATATTAAAGCTAGAAAAGGAACCCAAAATAAACCAAGCAAAGGAACCTAAAAGCAACATGGTGATAGCCACCCCAAGAGTAGAAAGGGTTAAGCCTTTGATGAGAACGGGTTGAATGCTTTTCCAGTTGGTATCGAGTCCCCCTGCAAATAAAATCAAAGTGAGTGCAAAGTCTCCGATTAATTTGGCGATCAGAGGATTTTCAAATTGAATCCCTCCGAGTCCTTCCGAACCTGCAATCATTCCCAACAACAAAAATAAAAGCAATGCTGGAACACCGAGTTTATTGGCGGCTTTGCTGGCTAAGATGCTTGCTAACAGCAATATAGCAATACTGATGAATAGGAACTCAACCTTAATCATTACTCCAAATTATCCTATAAAGTTAAAGCTACCCAAAATTCATCGCTGAAAATTTAGTCTCATCGTACCGGATAATGATAGGTTTAACAGTTGGACTCTAATTAACAGCAAACCAAATTTATGAGCGTTGCAGACGATAAGACGGTTGTTCGAGAATATTTTAACTCTACAGGCTTTGATCGCTGGAGACGAATCTACGGCGATGGGGAAGTGAACAAGGTTCAACTCGATATCCGTAATGGACATCAACAAACCATCGATCGCGTGCTAAACTGGCTGAAAGCAGATGACAATCTCTCGGGTCTGTCGATTTGCGATGCGGGGTGTGGTGTGGGGAGTTTGAGCATTCCTCTGGCTGAGGCGGGTGCGATTGTCACTGCTAGCGATATCTCTGAAAAAATGGTTTCGGAAGCTCGAGAACGAGCTACGGCAACTTTAGGTGATCGCGCTAGCAATGTCAAGTTTAGCACTCAGGATTTAGAAGCTTTAGAGGGTCGATATCATACTGTGATTTGTCTGGATGTGTTGATTCACTATCCTGATGATAAAATGGCGGATATGATTGCTCATTTGGCGTCGCTCGCGGAGTCTCGTTTGATTTTGAGTTTTGCACCGAAAACCTTCGCTTTGACTATCCTCAAAAAAATCGGTGAATTTTTCCCAGGGCCAAGTAAAACGACTCGTGCTTATCAACATCGAGAGGCAGATATTGTTAAAATTTTTGAAAATAATGGCTTCAGCGTAGCTCGTCAAGAAATGACTAGCACTCGCTTTTATTTCTCTCGTTTGTTAGAGGCGGTTCGGCGTTAAAATTCAAGGATTTTCAGTCAACCGCTATCGGCAATAAACACCTAAGCTATACTGTTGAGCGATGTTTAATTGCAAGCTGATTGCTAACATCATGTTAAGGGAAAGTCATGCAGTTGATTAAGTTGATCACTGCAAGTTTATTGATTCCTATTGGGCTGTTTTGTTTGCTGACTATTGCAACTGGACTGATTAACCCGGATGCTTCGGTTCATAGCAAAATCAGCATCGCAATCGGTGGGTTAATTTTGGGTTTACCCGCGTTAGGAATTGGCGGTTGGCTGTTGTGGGATAGTTCTTATCAATCTCGTCAGAAGATAGAAAATCGCTCCCGTCGGATTCATTCTATCTTCTTTCATTTACTGGTACAAAATCAGGGCAAAATAACGCCCAGTGATCTTGTAAGGTTTACTCATTTATCTCCCCAAGAAGCTGAGAAGTTTATTCTGAGTAAAGCGATAGAACTTCAGGGGACTTGGGAGAAAACGCCAGAGGGAGAAACGATCTACTATTTTGAGTTAAAATAACTGTTTTCCTCGTATTTATATCTTAAATTATGGTACAAACTCCAACACAATCTCTGACTCTTGAGGGGTTTCTCAAACTCCCAGAAACCAAGCCAGCTAGCGAATATATTAACGGTAAAATCATTCAAAAACCTATGGCTCAAGGAAAACATAGCGCAATTCAGGGAGAATTGGTTACAGTCATTAATACAGTTGTTAAGCCTCAACGCATTGGTTGGGCTTTTCCCGAATTACGATGTACGTTTGGTGGACGTTCAATTGTTCCTGATGTTGCTGTGTTTACTTGGAGTCGCATTCCTTTAGATGAAAATGGTGATATTGCGAATAGTTTTCCGACTCATCCTGACTGGACAATTGAAATTCTTTCTCCCGATCAAAACCAAACAAAAGTCATCAGTAATATTTTACATTGTCTGGATGCAGGTTGTCTGATGGGTTGGTTAATTGATCCGGCTGAAAAGTCTGTATTTGTTTATCCTATGGGTGAACAACCGATGGTTTTACAAACACCCGAACAAGTTCTTCCAACTCCTGAATTCATCTCAGATTTTAACTTAAAACTTTCAGAACTATTTAATTGGCTGAAACCGGGAACTCTTTTTCCGTAATTGCCGACTCCGTTTAAGCAAAACTATTGTATATTAAAAGGTAAGGATTTCAATTGTCCAGTCAGGATGAGTCGGAAAACTATTCGCAATATCACCATTTTCATCTAAAGGAATGCGACTCCAAGTAAAC
>NZ_LATL02000280.1 GCF_000972705.2 Limnoraphis robusta CS-951
AGCGTCCTTGAGACCAGTAGAGTCCTGCCAAATTGTTCAGGCTAGCCGCAACATCGGGATGTTCTGTTCCCAATAACTTCTGTCTCATCTCCAATGCTTGTATCAACAGGGGTTCGGCTTGGCTGTAGCGTCCTTGAGAGGAGTAGAGTCCTGCCAAATTGTTGAGGCTGGAAGCAACGTCGGGATGTTCTGTTCCCAATAACTTCTGTCTCATCTCCAATGCTTGTTTGTACAGGGGTTCGGCTTGGCTGTAGCGTCCTTGAGATTTGTAGAGTCCTGCCAAATTGTTCAGGCTTTGTGCAACATCGGGATGGTCTGTTCCCAATAACTTCTGAAACATCTCCAGTGCTTGTATCAACAGGGGTTCGGCTTGGCTGTAGCGTCCTTGAGAACCGTAGAGTAATGCCAAATTGTTGAGGCTTTGTGCGACATCGGGATGAACCTCACCCTGTAGCTTCTGAAACATCTCCAATGCTCGTATCAACAGGGGTTCGGCTTCGTTGTAGCGTCCTTGAGACTTGTAGAGTGCTGCCAAATTGTTCAGGCTGGTGGCAACAAGGGGATGTTCATCGCCCAGTAGCTTCTGAAACATCTCCAATGCTTGTATCAACAGGGGTTCGGCTTCGCTGTAGCGTCCCTGAGAGTCGTAGAGTCTTGCCAAATTGTTCAGGCTTTGTGCAACATCGGGATGGTCTGTTCCCAATAACTTCTGTCTCATCTCCAATGCTTGTCTGTACAAGGGTTCGGCTTGGCTGTAGCGTCCTTGAGACCAGTAGAGTGCTGCCAAATTGTTGAGGCTTTGTGCAACATCGGGATGTTCTGTTCCCAATAACTTCTGTAACATCTCCAAGGCTTGTTTGTACAGGGGTTCGGCTTCGTTGTAGCGTCCTTGAGACTCGTAAAGTGCTGCCAAATTGTTGAGACTGAGTGCAATATCGGGATGTTCATCACCCAGTAGCTTCCGTCTCATCTCCAATGCTCGTATGAACAGGGGTTCGGCTTCGCTGTAGCGTCCTTGAGACTCGTAAAGTGCTGCCAAATTGTTGAGGGTGGCGGCGACGTGGGGATGTTCCTCACCCAGTAGCTTCTGTCTCATCTCCAATGCTTGTTTATACAGGGGTTCGGCTTGGCTGTAGCGTCCTTGAGACTCGTAGAGTGCTGCCAAATTGTTGAGGCTTTGTGCAATATCGGGATGTTCATCACCCAGTAGCTTCCGTGTCATCTCCAATGCTTGTATCAACAGGGGTTCGGCTTCGCTGTAGCGTCCTTGAGAGTGGTAGAGTAATGCCAAACCGTTGAGGCTGGCGGCAACATAAGGATGTTCATCACCCAGTAGCTTCTGATACATCTCCAGAACACGCTTTGCGAGGGGTATGGCTTCGTCGTACCTACCTTGTTCATAGAGTTGGATAGCTTGTTGGTTGAGTCGGTTTGCTTCTTCGAGTCCAGGAGACTGTTGAGAGGATGTTGTTTGATTTTTTTCTGCTTGTTCTCTGACTTTATTCAAGAGATTTTTCCCTTGCTCAAACGCAGCTTTTGCGTCTTCAATATTCCCTGCTTGAGCCAGTTTAGCGCCTTTTAGGTAATATTCTAGACCTTGAAAACCAGGGTGTTCTGAACCGAAAGTTTTCCGAATAACAGGGAGCGCTTGTTCGAGGAGGGTTATCGCTGCTTCCCAGTTCCCCGCATCAATTTGTTCTCCTGCTTGAATTGCTTTTTGTCTTGCTGCTTCATATTCAGGAGAGACTGCCAACAAAACGGGATGAGTAGTAGACTCCTGAGCGATAACGGTTCCAGGAACAACCCATAAACTGACGACTCCACAGCAAACCGCCAGTCCTTTGAGCATCAGTTGAGCGGGGGTGAACATCTGCCTTTTCCTCAAATTTGTTTGCCTCCCTATCACCTATTCTCAGGGATGTTGAACTTATGCAAAATATAGCAGTCCGTTCTGAGTTGTGTGTCATATCTTCTTGCAAAAGGCAAAAGGCAAAAGGCAAGAGGCAAAAGGCAAAAGGCAAGAGGCAAGAGGCAATCTTGGAAAGTCGTTACAGACTTTTTATCAGCTTTTAGATTTCTCACAAATCATTTCTGATTGCTATATTAATCCATGATGAATGATCAATATTCTACATTCAGATTAATGAATATGAGTGATCGAGTCATTTTTCTCGACCCCTTGAAGCGATCGCCAATCTGAAACATTCTGCGATCGCTACCGATAAAACTCAAGGGGGTAAAGATTTAAAAAATAACTCAATTGCTGAACGTTTCCCCTCACTTCAAGCGTATAGATTGCTCGATAGAATCAACTTTAGTCTGTTTTTTGGTAACAACCGGAGCTTGATGATTCACTAAATCAAATGAATTAAAAAACTGGGCAACATTTTGTGATTTGGCAAGGGAAGGGCTATCTATTCCCGCCATGAGGACATAAATCCGAGAATTCGCCACAAAAACGCGCAGTTTTAGTAATAAACCGTTAGAAGCTTCGATCTCGATTTCTTGACCAATAACACCTTTTAAAGTAATTTCACGTTTGGAGAGAACTTTCGCTTGCGGATCATTAGTGAGTATACCTTGAGTGAAGCTATCATAAAAGATATCAGCTTCATCGGCAGTTAAAGAGGTGGGAAGAAAGGGAAGATTATCAGTATAGGCAACAAGGTAATAAATTCCATTTTCATCGGACAGCATAAATCTTTGAATTTGATACTTAAATTGACCCGATGATTCTTCAAGAGTTTCTTGTCGAGGGTTTCCAGGAGGGATTAAAACGCTAAAGTTAGCCTCTCGTGAGGTCAGTGTTTGCCATTGTTTTGTTGCTATTTGTTCAGAGGGGATTAACACCGTTTGCGCTTGCGCCGTTGATTCTATAAACGGAAACCGATAAGTCTGTAGAGACTCTAGCAGTACAGGGTTAGAGAAGAATAAAGTCGCTGTAGCTATTTTAACAAATTTAGAGAAAAACATAATTGAGAACCTGGGTAGATGTTTAATCTGAGCGAAATCAGAAGTCTACTGCAACATCCGCTCAAACTAACTTATCTCCTACACATCGGAACTTATGCAAAGATATTGCTTTTCTCAATAAAATATAGCAGAGAAAGAGTTGATTAGGACACTGTTTTTATGTCAAATCCTTTTATGATAAAGGTTTCAATTCTGTCTCCTGTCTCCTGTCTCCTGACTTCTGCTATAGTTCTAACGTCAATCGTTAAAGACGCTGAATTGCGATGTTTTACAGAGGTTGAGGAGATGCAGTACACCCGCAACAGTGATTTTGCCAAACTTAACCCCAAAATACTCTAACCATTTTCTGAATTGATACCAACCCGCATCATTAATTGACTTGGCTAGACAATGATTTTTTACCAAGTTTTTGATTCTCAAATCGACCTAGGCGACCAAATCGTGATTATTGGATTACGTCGGAACTAACGCCTCTGGAGACATCGACCCCTGCGTGGGTGGAGAAATCCCTCCAAGTAAGTCGAGTCGTGGAAAGAGGAAGCCCAAGAAGTGATTCTTGGAATCCCCGTACCTTCAGGTCGGGGAGGATGTCACATCTAGACAAAACAAAACCCCGACTTATGGGGCCGGGGAGAGAAAACGAGCTTCACATCTACCAACAACATAATATCCAGAACTCCCCTCTTTTGAAAATGTTGATTATACTGATTTTTAGGGAACAGTCAAATTAAAAAATCCGTGAAAATACGGAGTACCAGAAAACAGGTTATCCTCAAACCCAAGCTGTGCCTGAGTTAGAGATTTTTCACACAAGGGTTGACTTTTTGAGTTTTGGACTCTCAAGAGGGTCGAGGATCGCGATCGCTGACAGTTGACTCCAGAATTTCGAGATCACTTTTAAGTTTCATAACATTAGAGTTGCAGAATCAATCGAGCTAAATTGAAGTAAATCAGAACACCGAGAACATCAACCGCCGTTGTAATAAACGGTGCGGACATTAACGCCGGATCTAACCCCAAAGTGCGAAATAAAAAAGGCAAAGCAGAACCCGCCACAGAAGCTAAAATCGAAATCGCCACTAAGCTAATCCCCACAGACAGAGCCACAGACACATTACCCTGAACAATAAACAAGGTCGCCCAAATCGTTGCTAAAACCCCTAAAATTGTTCCGAGTAAAGCACCCGCTAGACCCTCTCGCCAAATCACCTGTAATGGCCCCATCGCCCGAATTTCATCGGTATTCATCCCCCGAATCACCACTGTAGAAGACTGAGCGCCAACATTTCCACCCGTTCCCGTCAAAAGAGGAATGAAAAAGGACAAGGCGACAACTTGTTGAAGGAGATCTTGTTGCATTTTCAGAATCGCACCCGTGACGCTATTGGTGAGCAGCAAAATTAATAACCAAACCACCCGTCGGCGAGCCACAGTCAACAAACTGGCTTGGAAGTAATTATCCCCCTGAGATTGCACCCCACTCAAAGCATAGATATCTTCAGTAGTTTCTTCTTGTAGGATATCGAGGACATCATCAACCGTGATAATTCCGACGAGCCTCTGTTCACTATCAACCACCGGAATCGCTAGAAAATCATAACGTTGGATAATCCGAGCCACTTCTTCTTGATCGGTATCCGTCTGCACACACACTAAATCGCGGTTGAGAATTTGCCCAATCGTTTGATCCAGTTGAGCAGTGACTAAATCCCGTAATGACAAAATTCCCATTAATTGTCGATCAGAATCCGTCACATAGAGCGAATAAATCGTTTCAGTCACATTAGCTAAACTGCGAATTCGCTCCAGACTTTGACCAACAGTATAATGCTCTTTCAACGAGATATATTCTGGGGTCATAATCCGTCCGGCAGTTCCGGCTTCATACCCCAGTAGTAAGGCTGTGGCTTGGCGTTCAGTCGGGCTGAGTTGAGACACTAGCCGACGCACAACCGCAGCCGGGAGTTCATCAAACAGACGGGCGCGATCATCAGGAGACATTTTATCAACGATGTCGATGACTTCCTGGCGTTTGAATTTTTCGCAGAGAGACTGCTGAACGCTAGAGTCAAGTTGTTCGTAAACTTCGATGGCTTCGTCTTTGGATAATAGACGAAAGGCAATCACCTGCATGGTTTCGGGTAAACCTTCGATCGCTTCAGCAATATCAGCAGGTTGTACGGGGACTAGAATAGTTTTTGCGGCTTGCAAGTCTCCGCGATCCAATAAGACTTGCAGTTGTGAGCGCACCAACTCCCGTAATTCTTTACGCGACATCGTTGGTAGAGTTGATTTATTCTCGTCAGTCAATGGCAGCTCTCCTCAAACGACTTCTGCATCCAGTCTAGAAGCAAAGTGGCATTCGGTTGTATAACCAGGGTGATCAAATTCGGCTGAAAATCCTTCACGGGTTGACAAAAGCAATTGGATCAATTGCCCATTAAAAACCCGGCTTCTTTGAGAAACGGGGTTTTTGTCAAAGAAACCGGGTTTTTGGGCTGTACGTTCCGCTATATCAGTGACCAGTAGGGCCAATTGATCAATTGCCCTTACCAGTTTCAGTTATTAACCATCACTTGTCGCTTGTTCCTATTGACCAAAAAATTGGGATACAAGCCTCGCCCTTAAGGGCGACTTTTATGGTAAAATCATATAGGTTGAAAAACCCGCCTTGTCCCATAAATACTACAGAATAGAAGATTAGGTTGGAACTCCTTTAGTTGAGGGCAGAACAAGGGAAGTCTTAAAGTCAATGAGAAAATCAAACTTGAAGACACAAACAAACAAAAACAAGATTTGTTAATAGTCGCGGGAGGACATTCTGAGACTTGAAACGGACGTGGAGGAAGGCATAAGACTCCGGTTATTGAAGCAGCGTCCTGCGAAGCGTCAACCCCCCGCACGCGACCACCCGTTAAAGGTGGCGTGGTGAGGAATCTTCTCCCTTTAGGGAGGAGAGGATGTCAAGGGTTATATCATGTCCGACTAATCAATAATGATTCTGTAGGGGCGGGTTCAGTCAATATCTTTAGCACTACTCCGAGATTGAGATAAACCCGCCCCACCCCATAACAGAATTAATCAACCGGACATAATATTACTCGCCGATAAACGGAATGACAGTCGAGTTGTCCAGATTTTCAGCCATAGAATTCATAAAAACGTTGACGGCTTCAAAATAGGGCAGATTGTTGCTCGGGCTACCGTCGAAAACGAGCAGGTCATCACTGTTAAAGGTTTCATCTGAGCTAATATACCAGCCGCCCGAGCCGTCGTTGAGAAGATACTCATCACCGATCTCTGCAATTACAGCGCCTTCGTCTAAACCTTCTCCCCCAGAATTAATCAGATTGTCGAGACGAGCTTCAACAGACTCAACAAAATTATCGATACTAGATGACACTTCCCCTGTAATGCCGTCAATTTCAACTTCACTCAACCAATAGCCATCGCCTTGATCACTGTCTAAATTAGGCTCGTCTTCTCCTTCAATCAAAGGATTGCCATCAGTCTGGGGGTTCCAGTTGGCAAAGGGGTTGCCATTGCCTACACCGCCGAAAGAATTGTCACCGCCACCGACGTTACCAAAAATATCCTCAACCCCATCGACACCTTCAATATCTAACAGACGACCAAAGGGACTCATTCGGAGTTGTTCTAAAAGGGCAGAATCATCCTCACTCATATCGCTCATATCGCTTTCAGAATTGCCTTCATCCATAGTGGACATATCCAACCCGGACTCAGACAGTTCGCTCGTGGCGCTTTGGCTGGCAGACTGTTCAATCATCTCACCGAAATCTGAGTCAGTAACGTCAACATCTGGCGCATCGCTGCTATCACTAACATCTTCAGCAGTAAATGTCTCAGTGTCAGGTGTATCAGGTGTAGAGTCCGCCGCCTCATCGGAGTCGGTTTCTGTTGAGGACTGAGCCATCACACCAGTAAAATCTACATCAGCAGTGTTAGTATCTGCGGAGTCACTACCCACAACACTACTAAAATCTACATCAGCATTATCTGCGGAGTCACTACCCACAACACCACTAAAATCATAAGTGTAGTTCGGATCGCTGGCTGACTCATCACTAACAAGCGTAGTATTGCCATCGCTATCGGTTTGGAAATAGCGATCACCATTACCATAGATGTCTACGTTATCCTCAGAGGTGCTGACTCGGTTTCCGTTAATAGTATTGTTACTACCAGTGGGACGGTTGCCATTGCCGTTAATCGTGTTTCCACTGCCGCTAGGACGGTTGCCACTGCCTGTAATCTCGTTATTATCTCCTAGATTCCAGTTACCGTTACCTTCGATAGTGCTGTCGCTGCCGAAATTCCAGTTGCCGTTACCGGAAGTTTGATTGTTACTGCCGAAATTCCAGTTACCGTTACCGGAAGTTTGATTGTTGGTACTTTCTTCTAAATCTTCAAGATCAACAGGTATGCCACCCTCTGGTGCAGGTGTACCGCCACCGGCAAAGAGGGGATTGTTACCCCCAATTGATCCGAGATCGATGGGAACATCGCTTCCGCCTGCGGACATTTCTAATGGATTTTCTCGACCTTCAAAGATTTCGTTAAAACCCTCGCCGCCTTCCCCGAAAGAGCGGTTGCCGTTGCCTTCTGTTTGGTTGTTGCTGCCGAAGTCGGTGTTACCGTTGCCATTGGTAGAATTGTCATCCCCAAAAGCAGTATTACCGTTGCCAGATGTAGAGTTGGCATCTCCAAACGCAGAGTTACCACTGCCTGAATTTTCGTTATTTTCGCCAGTATCGATGTTACCGCCACCGAAGGGATTACTGTTACCAGAGCCACGACCAAAGCCGCCTTGCGAGTTACCACCACTGAAGGGATTTCCACCACTGGGAGATCCTGCGCCGTCTCCAATTCCACCATCGGGTTCAACGGGCATGGGGGTGTCATCAACAGGTGTTTCGGAATCTTCGTCCATGTCGTCCATACCGCCACCGAAGCCGCCTTGTGAACCACCGACACCAGATCCGCCTTGGGAGCCACCGACACCAGATCCGCCTTGTGAACCACCGCCACCGAAGGGATTTCCAGCGTCAGAGCCACCTTGGGAGCCACCGCCACCAAAAATGTCACCGAGATTATCAATACCGGGAAGCCCAATTAACCGATCAAACGGAGTGCCAGGAGCCTCTGAATCGCCGTTAAAGCTGCTGAAGTCGTACTCATAGCCTTCTGCGGGGGCAAGGGGATTGCTAAAGCCCATTCCACCGCCAGCAGTCGGATTTGACATATTCATCTCTTCAGTTGATGTATTTTCGGATGCCATGAGATTTCTCCTCGTTTTACAGATGGGATAAAAAGCTTTAGTTTTTACTGTGGCAATCTATTCAGCACTTGCTAACTCATTGGGTTTACTGCCCAACAAATATGCTCTCAAGTGCCAAGTTTTTTGCAGGCGAAAGCCAACGTTTTGAAAACGTATTACAACCGCCTATGTACATAGGTTAGAAAGATTAACTAATATTTGCTATGAATATTCTTTTGAATATCCCACAGATTTTTAGTAGTTTGCTAACTCGGGCTAATGGGCTAATTCCCTTAGCTCTTTTTAGTAAATTTCACCACAAAGGTACAAAGTCACGAAGATTTTTTCGGTTGGTGTTCTCTGTGTCTTTGTGGTTTTTATTCCCTTAGATAGATGATTTAATTTTTTTTACAAGAGTCAAGTTTCTTTTTGATGTGAGTTCCTACTGCTGCTATTCCTAAAAAGCTGAGGCTAACTAAGAATGAAGGTTCGGGAACGCTGGCAAATTTGTCGAGTAGATTTTCACCATTAAGAAGAGTGTCAGTCAGGTTTACTCCCACAAAGTTAACTCCAGTCAGGTTAACTCCTGTGAGGTTCGCTTCACTCAGGTTAACTCCAATAAAATCTACTCCAGCTAGGTTAACTCCCGTGAGGTTGGCTTGACTTAAGTTGACTCCAATAAAATCAGTTTCCGTGAGATTAACGCCTATAAAGTCGGCTTTAATTAGGTCAACTCCCAGAAAATTTGCGTTACTTAGATTAACTCCGATCAAGTCAGTTTCAGTAAGGTTAACACCCAGAAAATCAGCTCTAATAAGGTCAACTCCCAGAAAATTAGCATTACTCAAGTTGACTCCAGCGAAGTTAGTATCGGTGAGATTAACACCAAAAAAATTCGCTCCTATCAGATCAGTTCCCACAAAATTAGAACGGCTTAGGTTAACTCCAGCGAAGTTAGTATTGGTGAAATTAACACCAAAGAAATTCGCTCCTATCAGATCAGTTCCTAAAAAATTAGAACGGCTTAGGTTAACTCCAAAAAAGTTAGTTTCGGTGAAGTTTGTTCCCTGAAAATTTGCACCACTCAGGTTAACTCCTCTAAATTCGGCTCCACTTAGGTCACAGCCAATACAGTCATTACCGTTTAACACCCGCTCTAAATCAACTTGATTAAAAGCATGAACAGGAGAAACAATTCCACTAAAAGCAAGCGGTAAAACTGTTAATGATGTTGTTAGTAATTTTTTCAGTATCATTGATTTAATTCCTCGATTTAAGGTGTGTATTTCTGAGAGAGAAAATTAAGTGAAAGATGAGGCGTGATCAAATCGGTGGTTAAGCATTCCTTGTTTTTCGATGAAAGTCTCTGCTTGTTTGCCAAAAATTTGCTCAAGAATGAGTTGAGTAATTTGGGTAGATAAGAGAGATTTTTCTTCAGAATTTTCTGCTTTTTGAGTGATAAAAACTGGATAATCACAAGCATTCGGCGGAATACAACCGTGAGAACCTTTGACTAGGCTTGCATCCAATGGAATAACATCCATTAAATAACGAAAACCCAATTGCTTGCGTAACAACTTCCAGGCAATTTTGACTTGAGGAAAGGGAATTTTTGGATCGATAAAAAGTTCAACCGGATCATAACCGGGTTTGCGATGAATATCAACAGTCCGCGCAAAATCTGGGGCGCGTTTGTCGTCTAGCCAATAATAGTAGGTAAACCAAGCATGAGGATGAGCGATCGCAATCAAATCACCTGATCGGTTATGATTGAGGTGAAAGGCTTTTTTACCTTCCTTATCTAAAATATGGGCAATTCCATCAACATTTTCAAGGATTGATCGCACTTTAGAAAGATTAGCTTTTGAGCGCACATAAATATGAGCAATTTGATGATCGGCGACTGCAAAAGCATCGCTAGCCCCCGTATCAAGCAATTCTAAACCTAATTCTTCTCGGACGGATAATAAACCCTTTTCTCTGAATAATCGATTCAGATGTATGGGCTGAGAAACTGGAGTAATCCCGTATTCTGATAACACAACAATATTAGCATTTTTTGCCGTATAATAGTCAATCAAATCGGCACAAACTTGATCGATTTCTATTAAATCTTTTGGAATTTCTTCCGGTTGAGTCCCAACACTTTGCAAACAGTAATCTAGATGAGGAAGATAGATGAGTGTTAAGGTGGGATTTTGACGAATATCAACCCATTTCGCGGAATCTGCTATCCATTTACTAGAAGCAATTGAAGTTGCTGGCCCCCAAAATTTAAACAGAGGAAATTGACCTAAATCGGATTGAATTTGCGAGCGAAAATCACCAGGTTGAGTGTAAATATCAGGAATTTTGCGACCATCAGCCGGATACATCGGGCGAGGTGTAATCCCATAGTCTACCGAGGAGTTCATATTGTACCACCAAAACAGATTTGCCGTCGTACAATTAGGATTAATCTCTTTAGCCATCTCCCAAATTTTTGGTGCTTGTACTAAACGGTTAGACTGTCGCCAAAACTTAATTTCGTCTTCGTCTTTAAAATACCAACCATTACCAACAATACCATGTTCACTCGGCCATTTACCTGTTAAATAAGTCGTCTGAGCCGAGCAAGTTACCGCAGGTAATACAGGTTCAATTGTATTAACTTTTCCTGCCCATTTAGACAGTTTTGGCATGGCTTTTAACAACGCAGAAGTCAAACCCACAACATTAATTACAACTGTTTTTTGCATTGATTTTTTCCCAATAAAACATCAAATTTCCAAACTTTTTTATAATCTCCCCTGCTATATCCTTCGGATAGGCTTCGCCAACGCCACCCCCCAAAAAAGATCCGAACGGCTTTGCCACCCCCCTTAATAAGGGGGGAAGGGGGGATCAAGGGATTTTTAGTAAAGGTTTTTTGAATTGAGATGAATAGAGATTAAAATTCTCGACATCCTGTTGAATTACCCAATCATATTCTCTTTGAATAGAAGTGAGTAAATCAGTTTTGAGGTTTTCAGGTAGAACTTGAAACGTGTAAGTTTCAATCTCTAAATGTTCACAAGGATAACTTTTCAACAGATTTAACACTGTTAAAATATCGTCTTGGGTAGACTGTAAAATGCCATAGGTTTGATTAAAAATGGGAATATGAAAATGAGTTCGCCACTCTTGAGCCGTTGTTTCTTTTAAATCTTCAAGTGCTTCGGGTAAATCAATATAAGATTGGAAAGTACCGTCAGAATAAGCCGCAACAACTTGATGTAAATAAGTTGATTCAGCAAATTTCTGTAAAGATTCAGCGAGGTTAGCCCGTTCAGATTTATCTTGAGGAAGCTTATTTTTAATCGCTGCACTAATTTGGATTTTACCGATTGAAATCCCTGCTTGTTTAAAGTCACGAAAAACTTGAACCGGATTTTCATAAACAACGGAAAAATGGCAAGTATCGTAACAGATTTGAATGTGTTCTCGCAAAAGTGTTTCTGCTGCGTTTAGAGACAGATTAAGTTTGTTTGCGAGGTATTTTCCACCGAGAGGTAACAGCCAATTCTCAAAAAAGTTAATGACTTCGGCTGAATTTTCGATTAATCCATTAGGTTCAGGTTCTAGATCGATGTGAATAAATTTCCCCGTCGTCTGATGCAGATTAACCAGAAAAATTACCACTTCAACAAGATTGATTGTACTGTGTTTAAACACCTCATTAATATTAGATGAACTGTTAAACCAAGGCTTATAAGAAAGAGGCAAAGTTGAGATACTCCCTTTCACCCCTTCGGGTAACAATTCTGCTAAAATATGAGCGAGGTTTTTGGTGTAGTTGGTTCGTTCGGGTGTTGTCCAGTCAGGTGCATAAACCTTGTCTTTTACCACTTCGTTATGAAAGCCCCCATAGGGAAATCCATTCAGGGTAAAAACATAGAGTCCCTGTTCAACTAACCAAGTCTTAAACTCAGCAATTTCTGCTGCTTTAAGTTGTATTGTCGCCTGATGAGAAAGCCTTAAACCAATGCCGAAATATTCAGTATTAAAGCGACTTTTTAAAGCCGGAAGATACTGTTTTAGATTCGTCAAAACTTCCAGCCAAGATTCGCCCGGATGAATATTCGTGCAGTAGGTTAGGTGAGCGCCGTTTTCAGTTAACTGCATTGTAAATCTGCCTCTTCTAACATCAGAATTGCTAGGCGATATTTGTCTAAATCAACTTTGTGAACTTCTAAACCTTGACCAATTGTGGTTAATAGCATTAAAGTCAGTTCACCGCCTAAATGTTCTTGAAATTCGCTTAATCCTTTAAACAAAGATCGGGGATGTTCGGGTTGATTTAAATAAGAAGAAAGTTCGGCATCATACAGGCGAAATCCTAATGCTTTAAATAGGCTTAAAATTTCTTGCCATTCTTGCTTTGTGATCAAACCCGATAAATAAGAATAAGTGCTATCGAGACAGATACCAATTGCAACTGCTTCCCCATGATAAAGCCGATAATTGCTGAGATATTCTATCCGATGTGCCGCCCAGTGACCAAAATCTAAGGGGCGAGAACTTCCCATTTCAAACGGATCTCCACTCGCAATATGATCGAGGTGCAACTTCGCACAACGGTAAATAATTTGCTGCATTGCATCTAAATTTCGGTTAGCGAGTGCTTCCGTTCGATCCGCGATAAAATCAAAGAAAGAAGCATCTTTGATCAGTGCAACTTTCACCGCTTCAGCGACACCTGAACGCCAATTTCTATCATCTAAACTTGTTAAAAAATTGGCATCGTTGAAAACAAGAGTTGGCGGTGCAAACGTTCCTAAAAAGTTCTTTTTACCGAAAGCATTAATCCCATTTTTAACGCCAACTCCTGAGTCACATTGCCCTAAAACCGTCGTTGGTACCCGAATTAACCGAATACCTCGATGGGCGGTTGCTGCGGCGTAGCCAACTAAATCTAACATCGCACCGCCACCCACTGCGATAACATAAGAGTGACGACAAAGTTCGGCGTCTGAAATAATTTTTTGTAAGTCTTCAACGAGTTGAGGATTATTTTTAGCCGCTTCTCCGCCTGCTATTAAAGTTGAACCGGGTTTGAGATTTAATGCTTGGCTGTAGTGATTGCTATAAGCTTTTATTTGTGCAAGAATTTCGGTTGCTTGAGGAAGTCCACTATCAACAAATGCGATTGCTTTTCTAACCCCTTCTCCTTTCGAGAGTAGCACATTTGCCAATAAAGAATTATTGGGGTTAAATAAATCGCGAGTAAAATGAACATCGTAGTTAAACGTGACCTTTACCTCTTGTTTTAGCGGGGCATAGTCAACAGATGAATCGTTTAAAAGAGTCGGTTTAGAAAGTGTAAAAGTCATCGAAGTGTATCCTGTTCAGTTATTAATTTTGTCGAAGTTGATTGGTTTTGTAGGGGCGGGTTCCACCCAGATTTTTGTTTCTAACAAACAGCCTACATAAACC
>NZ_LATL02000281.1 GCF_000972705.2 Limnoraphis robusta CS-951
TGAGTTACCCCTTGATATTAGAGAGTGGACTTGTCCTCACTGCGGTACTCGTCACGACCGTGATGGCAATGCAGCAAAAAATATCAGAGCGGAAGGTATCAGAATAATACAGACGGATGGAACAGCCGTTTCTGCTAATGGAGGGGGAGTAAGACCAAAGTTGGGACGCAAGTCCGTTCTAAGGCATTCCCCCGCGATATTAGAAGCCGACACTATAATCGCTTCGATTTAGTGTCGGTAGTTCACTGTTCAAAGACCCAGATTCATCTTCGAGGTCATTTTATGCAAAATAACAAACTCTATCAACAGGGTTTAACAAAAGCCCGTCAAGGAAACTATAGAGGCGCATTAGACGATTTAACTGAGGTACTCAATCGTCATCCTAATTATGCTATTGCCTACAACAATCGCGCCCTACTCTACTACCATTTAAAAGACTACAAAAAGGCTATCAAAGATTTAGATTACGCTCTGCAAATCAATCCTAAATTGTCAGAAGCTTACCTGCATCGAGGAAATGCTTGGCGTCATCTAGGAAACTACAAAAAAGCCATTAAAGACTTAAAAATTGCCTTAAAATTTAACCCCACCAGTGATGCGATTTACAACAACTTAGGGTTAGCGATCGCTCAAAGTGGAGATTGCGAAGAATCCTTCAAATACTATAACAAAGCCCTACTGTTTAATCCCAAAAACTACAAGACCTATTATAACCGAGGTCGATCTTTTTATATTGCAGGTAAAAAACAAGAAGCCATTCAAGACTTTAACCGATCCATAGAACTTGCTCCCCAATACACAAAAGCCTATATTAATCGAGGTCTTTGTTATCATCAAATTGGAGAACATCAGCAAGCCATTGAAGACTACAACACCGCTTTAAAAATAGACTCTTATAACGTTTACGCCTACTATAATCGAGGTTGTGTATACTACAGCTTGAAAGAAATGAGAGCCGCTATCGATGATTTTGATCAGGCTTTACAAATCGATCCCAGCTATATCAAAGCCTATCTCAATCGAGGGCTAGCCCGTTACAAATCTGGCGATCAAGTCGGAGCCAATAAAGACTTTTATCACGTCATGTGTGTCAATGCTGATGCCTATGTTTACTATCAAGCACAGCGAGGAACCCCGAATAATGAAACTTATTCTCGAAAAGCCCCTCAAGTTGAACTCAATCAAGGAGGAGAATACTTTTACACCACCTTTTTAGAAGGATTATGGGATGAAGTAGATCTCAATTATCGAGACTCAACCATTTGTGAAGCTGAATTTCTCGATGATTAATCTCAACTCTACAATTGGGTTCGGGGGAAGTCATCGCTTCCCCTATTTTATGACTGTTTTCTATAAGCTTAACGGCGTTCCAAAAACCTGAGTCCAGTAGTGATTCCAGTTTTCACTTCCGGTATCATTTTCCAGGAAATAATAACCGACACCAATTTCGGTAAAATCAGGATTGAGTAAATTTTCTCGATGTCCTGGACTATTAATCCATCCCTCAACAACCGCTTCAGGCGTTTGATAACCCGCCCCAATATTCTCTCCGGCTCTAGAATAATCATAACCCACATTCAAAACGCGATCGCCAATATCAGAACCATCCAGTCCTTGATGACTAAAGAAATCCTGTAACGCCATATTTTCGCTGTGATTTTCCGCCGCTATTACCAATTGAGAATTGGGACTCAAAGCCGATAAACCATTCTCAGCCCGAAAATCATTCGTTAATTCCACGACTCGATTAATCAAATTCTCAGGAAGATCAGCAGGCTGAGAAATACTGGCAACCTCAGCGTTGATAAAATCGTCTAGCGTAATAGCAGAAGGTTGAATTCCATCAAGCAAGGCAATAATTTCGCCAGTCGCCACCACGCTAATTTCAGTTTGATTTGAGCCATTACTTTGAACTCGAATTTCCCCAATCCCATCAGGAAGTTGCATCAAATCAATACCGTCTTGAAAGTCCGTAATAAAATCAGTACCCTCACCATTTTCTCGCAATCCAAAAAGATCCGTTCCCGAGCCACCCGTTAACGTATCTGCCCCAAAATCGCCGTAAAGCGTATCATTTCCACTTCCGCCAGAGAGAATATCATTTTCTCGACCCCCAAATAAACTATCATCCCCTTCACCACCGATGAGCGTATCTTCACCAAAATTTCCAAACAAAAGATCATTACCCGCCTGTCCATCTAGATTATCATTCTCTTTCCCGCCAAATATCGTATCATTTCCATTTCCCCCCAAGACCAAATCATCATCTTGATTCACAATAATTAATTCAGAATCCACAGAACCCTCAACCGTATCTTCACCACCCAGAGTTAAAACGCCGAGTGGAAAACTTGTTAATTGACCCGGAAAAAGCGTAATCAATTCAGAGGAATTGTCCCCCATCCACAAACCTAATTCAGTATCCGGTACCAAAACCATGATTCTACTCCGATTTTTATCCGTATTTTCCTAAACAATCACCGTAAACCTTAGAAGCAGCGTTAATCGATAAATTTAGGCTACCCTCAATTTTTCTTTTTCAAAGCTTACCGTTCAAATTCAGGAAAAATAAACAAAACTTTACCTGTATTGTGTCACTTTTTCAACTGTCTACAATTTTTCACAAGTTATCTTCCGTAAAACTACAGATTTCATGTGAAGCTTCAACAAGTATCACGGCTAAGTTTAAGGTACCCTGAGAAAATTTTAGACTGTTAGTATAAAAGAATATTACTGGCTTAACAGGCTGCTTGTCTATTGATGTTCACCCTCTCCTTGCTAACCCCTACCCCAAATCAT
Source organism: Limnoraphis robusta CS-951 (assembly GCF_000972705.2). The sequence goes on from NZ_LATL02000281.1 coordinate 2,800, forward strand.
CACCATGAATTATCCCATCAAGTCAATTTCTCGATTCGGTGAAATTAAAGCCACACTCAACCAACCTACTCTCTATATTTTTGAAGGAAAACAGGGACAACATTTAACCCTTGGAGTGTCTGATGGTACTTCCAGAGCGAAACTTTTAACCCCTTCAGGTCAAGGATTAACGACTCTTTATTCCGGTGAGTGGAAAGGTGTTTTACCGGAATCTGGGATTTATCGTGTATTAGTTTATCCGCAACAGGAATCAACTCACTCGGCGATTAAAGTAGATTTGAGTCAGAATTTGAGTGGTAATTCTTCCCATCATCAATTCACCGACTGGCGGTTATCAGAGTATGCCTATAAAGGAAGCCGTAGTGCTGAAATTGGCACAAATCAGAGTGAAATTCAGATGGAGATCAATCTTTTTTCACAACAAATTCAACCCCTAAAAATTACCTGTAAAAGCGGTCAAATTCTCACCGTTAAAGCCAATACGGTCAGCCTCGCGATTCAATCTCCAACGGGTCAATTGTTGGATTTAAAAGAAGGGTTTGTTTTGACTTCTATCACCCAAGATGGTGTTTATAAAGTCTTGGTTATTGGTGAAGATTATCCGGTAACAACTCCGATAACGGTAAAGTTGCAGTAAATAAAACCGAGATTTTTTTGATGGAAAAACTCACCACGCTCGACACAAAGACACGAAGATTTTCTCTTGGTGTTCTCTGTGTCTTTATGTTTTTTTATCTCTCCTTTTTAGGAGTTCTAAGTTTCATTTTTTGTGATATAATTCTCAACAGGATGCTGTCCATAAAAGGGTAACGCTTCTGACCAGTGAGGAGAGTTTCCTTGTTGAAAGTTTAGATTTGCTAATTCTAATAAACTAATTGCTGAGTCTCCTAAACCGCCTGAGACTTTAACTAATTTATAGGGATTTTTCCAAGTTTCTAACGTAGTTTGCCAAGTTTCCAGCGACATCACAGTATCCGGTAAACATTCAATTAAATTCTCTTGTTTCCCATAAATCGCCACAAAAAATTGACCGCGTTGGGCTTGCATTTGGAGGGCTAAATTATCAGATAATATAGAATCTTTCTGAAAAGTTTGCCAAGCTATCGCGGCGAGAGTGGAAATAGAAAATAACGGAATCTCTAACTGTTGGGCTAATATTCTTGCTGTCACCACACCCATGCGAGTTCCCGTGAAACTACCTGGCCCTTTAGCCACTGCAATAAATTTCAAGTCTGACCAAGTTTGAGGTTGAATAAACTCCGCCAAATATTGATGCAATTGCACCGATAAATCTCGCCCCAAGTTCCACGTTTGAGAACGAATTTCTCCAGAAAAGTTACTGACAGCTAACCCAAGTTCAGGGCTACTCGTATGAAGGGCTAAACCATATTCTTTGCTATCAAACTGCATTATAACTTTCCACTGTTAATAGATAGATTTGACAAAAATCAATAATTTCCTTTGGAGTAAAACATCGGCATAGCAATGAAAATTCCGGCTAAAATAATCCCAAAAATGCCTTGCGTTTCCTCCTTTATATCCAACAAACCAAATAACAGAAATAAAGTGGCTATTGTACCAAACAAAACACCCGTTTCAATTTCACTGGTTTGAGAAACTCGACTTTTGACCTGGATAAAACCAAAAGCAATAACCCACGCCATTAAAGGCGAAAAGATAATTACATTTGAACTAAAAATAAAGGCAATCATTGAACCCATCAAAACATCGATCCAAAACCCTTTTCGTTGAATCGTGTTCATCCAGAACTTTCGAGAACCCACTTGAGAGACTTGTAAGTAAATCGGATGGGTTTGCAGTCTAATCAATTGATTTTTAAGTTGAGTTTTGCGATCAATCACTAACAGTTTTTTCCACTCAGGAACACTGCTATTTTTAACTCGTCCAAGTAACTTGACTTGACGCACATTCTCGAGTTGCAGTTGAGTGAGTTCATAACTAATGATCTTAGCTAAATAACCATAATTAACCCTAGTCTCTTTTTGGCGATTAATCACAACCGTAAGTTGATGTTTTTTCACCCAACTGACTTGAACTTTAATCGGATAAGAACTCAAGGCATCTTGTAACGTGACTTGAACTTTTTCGGCTTGAGATTGAGTTATATTTAGAGATGTTTTGACGGGTTTTTGGGGTAAATCCTTTAACGCTGGAATAACCTTTTTATCCCCTTGATTTAAAGAATTTGACTCCATTTCAGGAGTGATTTTTAACCCCGGAAACGCATCGATATAAGTCGGAGGAGGATTGAGTTGTCGCAAAACCGCAGCCGCAGAATGATAGCGTCGGCTTGTCGCCCCTTGCAACATTTTATCTAAAATATTTCCCAGTTCATCACTCACAGGTGTTTTCAGATAATCTCGCCAAGCCCAAGTTCCTTCTTGACTATCAAATAAATCAAAGGGCGGAACTTCCGTTAACAGATGAATACAAGTCACGCCTAAACTATAAATATCACTGGCAAATACCGCTTTCCCCATCAATTGTTCCGGGGCTGTATAAGCAGCACTCCCGATCATTGTTCCCGTTTTGGGAAGCATCCCACCCGTCATTAATTTAGCCGCCCCAAAATCAACTAAAACCAGATTTCCTGCCGTTTCTGATAGGGCGCGACGACGAATAATATTTTCGGGTTTGAGATCACGATGTACAATTTTATGACTATGAATAAACTCTAAAACTGGGAGTAAATCCTTTAATAATTGTCGAATTTTATCTTCATTCAAAGCCCCTTTCTCAAACAATTCTTGGGCTAAGTTTTTCCCTTCGATAAATTCTTGTACTAAATATTGATAGCCCTCTTGTTCGATATAACCTAACCATTGAGGAATTTGAGGATGTTGTCCTAAATGCTTAAGTTGTTTCGCTTCTTGCTGAAATAACTCCGCCGCTTTTTTTCCATTCATTCCTTGAGGAAAAAACTGCTTAATCGCACACCGAGGTTGAAGAGGTTGAGACTCATGTACCGCCAAAAAAGTACGACCAAAGCCCCCTTCTCCAATCAATTGAATCCCTCGATAATGGGCAATTTCGGTCGTTTCATCCGGGGATTTCAATACCAAAACAGAACCGCAATTCTGACACAATTCGGCATCGTTAGGATTCTGCGGGCGAGTGCAATTGGGATTAAAGCAATGACTCATTGGAATAGTGAATGCACAAAAGCATGGATTTTAAATTGAAAATATCGATAGAAAGAACAGGAGGGAACAGACAGGAGACAAAAGGATAGAGAATCGGAAATTCAGAAAGATTTGAGTCTGGGAATTGCAGGAAAATTGAGCCCTCTTGCTATGATGTTTCCTCGTTTTTCTCCATCCTTTGATTCCAGTCCGGCATTTATTATTAGGTCGGAATCAATTCACCGGGGCGCAACTTTGCCCATTTGCCCATTTCTTCCTTAAAACTCTGACAACCCACAACATCCCATTCCATCTCGATCTCGTTGTCTCGGGAACGAATGTTAACATTGATTGTCGGTTCAATCGGGTCAAATGTAGGATCTTCGGTGAGGTGACGTTCCTGATGCTGTGTTTCTACGGCGTGGTAGGTGAAACAGCGATCAACATAGTGACAATTGACACAAATACACATTTTTAAATACCCTCTGTGCATTTCAGCAGACTGAAATAAATTGACAGTCCTTTATTAGCTAATGTAGCTTAGTTGACACTCCCCAGCCTAAAAGCGTGAGGATTCTTCATTCTACGACCCAACTTGCTCTGACAGGATTGCTCCCACATGAGTAGAGGTCGAATCTCCTGAAGCTTTCGGATCTAAGATCCAAGTTCCCGTATGCCCTACGGTACTCAAGGCTATTTTCAGAATATTGATGGCAGCCTTCCAGTCTCTATCTAAAACAAACCCACATTCACAAACATGAGTTCTTGTTGATAGAGATTTCTTGACTATCGCACCACAATTAGAGCATTCTTGAGAGGTATAAGCAGGATTGACTGCAACAGTTATCCTGCCAAACTTCACCCCGAAATACTCCAACCATTTTCTGAATTGATACCAACCTGCATCATTAATAGACTTGGCGAGACAATGATTTTTCACTAAGTTGTTAATTCTCAAATCTTCATAGGCTACCAAATCGTGATTATTGGATTACGCATTGCCTGATCAATCGCTGTGTATTGAGTTGTTTTCCCTTTAGCCTTAAATTCTAAAACGAGCATTTTACGTGGGAAACATCTAGGCAAGACATGATAACATAAAAGCTGTCCTAGAAGGACGGGGCTTTCAACCCATTTTTTCGGTAAGATTGACTAGCCAAAGAAATAGGTTGATTTTTGTTGCAATGTCAAAACCGTTTAACTCAATTTGGTCTACAGACACCTGGCCGTTTGACCGAGAATGGCTACCCCAACCCGCTTATTTAGTGGGAGGTGCAGTCCGAGATCAACTGCTTGGCCGCAAAGCCGAATACTTAGATTTAGATTTTGTCTTACTGGAAGAAGCAATTACAACTGCAAAGAATATAGCTAATTATTATAAAGCCGGATTTGTCTTATTGGATGCAGAACGTCAAATCGCCCGAGTGGTTTTTCCCCAAGCAACCGTCGATTTTGCACAAGCTGAGGGGAGCAGTCTATCACAAGATTTACAACGACGGGATTTTACCATCAATGCGATCGCCTATAACCCCTTTACCCAAGACCTGATCGATCCCCACCAAGGCCAAACCGACCTGAAACAACGACTGATCCGCATGATTTCCCCTGAAAACCTCCGCGATGATCCGTTGCGACTCCTACGGGGCTACCGTCAAGCTGCACAACTGGGGTTTCAACTCGAACCTCAAACCCAAGCCACTATCCGTCAACTCGCCCCGTTTTTAACTCAAGTCGCCGTCGAACGAGTCCAAACTGAGTTGGGATATTTATTAAATGTCTCTGGGAAGGCTTTGTGGATCAAGCAAGCCATAGAAGACGGTTTGTTGTCGAGTTTCTTTCCAAACGCCTGTCAACATTTTGAGCGACTGCTAGAAATTGATCCGGCGGCTGAGAGGTTGAACCAACAATCACCGACATTAACACTCCGATTATCTCATCCGATCCGCGATACCCTCAAAACTTCGTTACTCGCCTTAGCCAAACTCACCTGTTTACTGAGTCCTGATCCCGCCGTCGCCGAAGTTGAGTTAACCCAGTTAAAATACAGCAAAACCGAAATTAGGGCGGCGATCGCTTTGATCAAAGGTTTGTCTTCATTGCAGCAAACATCTCCCCCGCAAATCTCTCTCAGACAGCAGTATTTTCTCTTCCAAGAAGTCGGAACGCTATTTCCCGCCTTAGCTGTCCAAGCTGTTGCTTGGGGACTGTCTATTGAAAGTCTATCGCCTCTCATTGAACGTTTCTTGAACCCTGATGATCCGGTGGCTCATCCTCAGTTGTTGATCACAGGGAACGAGTTGATGGCTGGATTAAATTTGTCTCCGAGTCCGAAAATCGGTCAACTGCTGATGAAGATTCAACTGGCACAGGTTGAAGGTCAAATTTCGACTGCCGAGCAAGCCTTGAAATTCGCCGCCCAAAGCCTCGAACACGGTGAGTAATCAGGATTAAACGCTTCTTCTTGTGCGACAACTTAGACGGGTGCATAGAGTTTCTCGACAGTCATCTGGCTCTCAGTTGTGTTTGGAGTTGCTTTGAGTCAAATCGGTTTAACTGTTTAGGAGTGTTGGTGATGATGAGTCGATGGACTTGGATGGAGTGCATTATTTGGGTTGGTGCGATCGCTGCGATTTCGTCAGTTTCGCACGCTCAGTCAAATTTTTTCGTCGAAGATCAGTCTCAAGTGCGTTCTGTTCGCACCCCTTTGTTGCTTGCTTCGAGCGACTGCGATCAAGTCGATCAAGAACCTTTCCCTTTTGGCTTGATCAATATTAAACAAAAATCTGCTGCTGAGTCTTTGTGTTATTTCTTTGGCCCTCGTAACTCCCAAGGGATGCAAAAAACACAGCCGCCTCTGAGTTTGACAGTACGGTTAATTCGCTAAGAAGTAGCCAATAGGTTTCCGGGGGAGATAGTTCACACTCACCCGTGAGCGTAGGGGCGGGTTCTCCATTGTTTTATCTCTCTAAGCGATCACTGATATAAACCCGCCCTTCACTGTTATCAGTCTTGTCGGGGTAATTCATCAATTACCCCTACCCGTTATCGGTTTTTTGACTGTCCCCTATCCTATCTTAACGGGGGGACTGGGGGGCTATAGCACTGCCCCCATAATCTTTGATTTGGGGGTAGGTACATGGACACCCCAGGTAAAAAGCGAGGCATTCGACCTGTCCGCTTTTTACCAAAAATTGCCGCACACGCCCCTACCTTCAGGTATGGGGATATAAGGCTCTTTCTAATGCTATAATAACTCTACTGGCAGGGTATTCAACCAGTTGAAAAACCCAGCATCTAATCGATGCAATTAACCTTGAAAACTTAAGG
>NZ_LATL02000282.1 GCF_000972705.2 Limnoraphis robusta CS-951
TGCGTTGCCAATGGAGGGACAAGCAACGGGCGGATGTCCGCTTTATTCTCATCCCGCCCAACTTTCGGATAACCGGGATTGTGTTTTGTGCATGAGTTGTTTGAAAGCTTGTCCAAATCGTTCGGTTCAACTCAATTTTCGGTTTCCGGCGGCAGATTTATTAGAAAATCATCAAGGATTTCCTGCCGAAATTGCCCTACTGTTATTGTTGTTTGGCGGAATTTTTATCCATCACAGTCAGAAGGTTTTAAGTTTAGTGGGTTTAGGGGATTTACCGCTTGATTCTGAACATTTACTGCTGAGTCTGCCGATTGTGATAGGGTTGTTAAGTATTCCGGCAATAGTAACCTATGGAGTGCATAAGTTAGCGCAAGCGTTTGATGCGGAAATGCCGGATTATGCGACGGTGATTTATGCTTATTTACCGATGGTTTTGGCGGTGAATTTAGTGCATTATATTCCGGCTGCAATTGGTGAGGCGGGTCAGCTTTTACCTGTTACTGCTCGAACATTTGGCTATAGTGGTATCGGACTGTTTACTTTAACTTGGAGTGAGGATGTAGCAGTTTTTCTGCAAGGGGTGACTCTGTTATCTATTTTAGTTTTTAGTTTATTTCCCCTTCTTAAAATTACCCGTCGTCCCTGGCTGAATAATCTGCCGCATATTGGGTTAATGATAGTTTTGGTTGGGGTTTGTTTTCGGCTTATGGTTTAAGATTTCGATATCTCATAATGTTTGTAGTGCGGGCATCTTGCCCGCTTGAATTTCCAAACTGATTCCTGATTGCTACATATATCATATATAGCAGTAAGCGAATACATTAGGACATTTCTAAATCCTAAAACCCCTTCACCGTCTACTGTTCCCTGTTCCCTGTTCCCTGTTCCCGATTCAAGTAGCGCTATATATACAGCAAGCGAGACGCTTGCACTACTATGATTTCTATTTGCAATTGACCTGAAAATATATCTATATTATTCATAAGGTAAAAGAAGAAGATGAAAATTTACTCTGATATTACAGAAACGATTGGCAATACTCCTTTAGTCTATTTACAAAAGTTGCCTCAGCATTTTAATTGTGTAGCTGAGATTGCTTTGAAGTTAGAAAGTTTAAATCCGGCAAAATCGGTGAAAGATAGAATTGCGATTAGTATGTTGAATGAAGCGGAAAAAGCGGGATTAATTCAACCTCGTATTTCGACAATTATTGAAGCGACTTCTGGCAATACAGGCATTGGTTTGGCGATGGTTTGTGCGGCGAAAGGCTATCGGTTAATTTTAACGATGCCGGATAATATGAGTCAGGAACGTCAACAAATTGTTAAGGCTTATGGTGCAGAAATTATCACCACTCCCGCTAAAGCAGATATGGCGGGGGCTATTGCTAAAGCAAATGAATTACTGGCGAGTATTCCTCATGCTTTTTCCCCTCAACAATTTAGCAACCCAGCTAACCCGAAAATTCATTATCAAACCACTGGCGTTGAGATTTGGGAAGATACAGACGGTAAAGTTGATATTCTCGTTGTGGGTGTGGGAACGGGAGGCACGTTAACGGGGGCGGGATATTATCTAAAAAAACAAAAGCCTGACTTAAAAATTATAGCAGTTGAACCTGTTAATAGTGCGGTTTTGATTGGGAAGTCTGCGGGACTTCATAATATTCAGGGGATTGGCGCTGGTTTTATTCCTGATATTTTGCGGACGGATTTAATTGATGAAATCGTACAGGTGACAGAAGAACAAGCCTATGAAATTGGGCAGAAATTAGCAACAGAAGAAGGTATTTTGAGTGGAATTTCAACGGGGGCAATTGTTTATACTGCTCTACAACTTGGACAGCGTTTGGACTGTCAAAATCAGCTTATTGTCGCGTTTCAACCCAGTGGAGGGGAAAGATATCTCAGCACAGAACTGTTTAAATTTAGTTGATTTTTAAACTCAACAAATATTAGTGAATTTAAACTTTTATGGTTTTTTTGAACAGTTCTATTTTAGTCGGGTTTTCCCGTTTATTCTTCTCTAAAACTGCATCGGTTTCTGAAAGGAAAACATCTACTTTCGTTAAAGCAGTTGAAGTATCCACTAAAACATAAATTTCGACATCCATCTTCTAAACTCCTGAATATTGGGCTAGGTTCATTTTCTCGGCTTATTTGTGCTTTTCGGGACGATTTACAAAATTAGATTAACTCTAATATTAAGGCGGGTTTATGTCAATCTCGGGCTGATATTCTAGCTCTTAGAGAACCCGCCCCTACAGGAATTAAACTTCTTGAACTCGATGTTATCTCACTCCATTTTTTACCACATTTACTAAAATTTCAGGCTAGGGCGGGTTTATGTCAATCTCGGGCTGATATTCTAGCTTTTAGAGAACCCGCCCCTACAGGAATTAAACTTCTTGAACTCGATGTTATCTCACTCCATTTTTTACCAGATTTACCAGCATTTTAGCTATTGTTTCACTTCCAGTTTTATCCAAAACCTCAGACAAACGAGGCTGGTTTAACGGTTGGTGTATAAATTCCCAATTGCTTTCAAAAAATTCCCCATCGGTTAAAATTTGATGAGAGCTATAATTTTGTAACCCTTCTAATAAAATTTGGGCTTCGGCGAACCCTTCTCTAGACAAAGTTACAATGGGAATATTTAACCGCATGGCTTCTGAATAGGTACTAAACCCCGGTTTAGAAACCACTCGTCCACATAAAGGCATTAAGTCAACGGGGCGAATATGTGTATAATCGATTGAACTGTTGACTTGTGCTTTTTGAGTCTGGACTGAGATTAAATTGGGTAAATTAGGCGCATTTTTATCAAAGGTGATAAAGGTAAACTCTGGGAAGCTTTGTAGATTTTCATAGGGAATTCTAGCTAAACTTAATCCCCCAAATGTCAAAAGAATTGTTTTTTCAGGTGGGGTATTAATTTGAAAGTCTTCTCGGAGTGTATCTAAATTATAACGCGGATTTCCTCCCGTTAAACCTACGTCTGTAATATTAGGAAAAGCACTCATTTCTTCGTTGAGAGGAAGCCGGAACAAGCCATTACATTGACTAAAACAATCCGCAACCCAATCGGCGATTTCTATAAATTCTCCGCCCCAATCTCGATAGATAAAATCCCAGCCAAAGTTACTCATCATATAACCCGGAATTCCGGCTATTTTTGCAATAGAAGCGGCTAAAGGTGGAATATCCGCCAAGACTAAATCAACGCGATTTTGACGGATAAAATTAACTTCTCCGGCGATAATCGAATTTTGTTGTTTGCGAATTTCCTGTAATTTTTCGAGAGTTGCGGCTTTATTCATCGTTAAACTATCCGACTGAATAACCCCGACATCAAACGCCCGAGGACGTAAGATAAAGTCACCTTCGATATAGGATTCTAACAACCAACGCGGCGCCGTTGTGACTAAAATTAACAGGCTATCTGGACAAAGATGTTGAATTTGGGCGGCGACAGAAGCAGCACGAACGGCATGGCCAAATCCATGATTGGTGATAGCAATATAAAAAGTAGGTCTAGACATAAATGAACTCGGTTAGATACCGACATCTATTATAATAATTGATCACCGACTCCAAATTATTTTCTATAATGATCTCATAATTAACTGACAAAAAAACCAAAAAATATCAACTCTAGTCTTGATTTTATTCATCAATCCATACTATAATTTTTGTATCGCATCCCTGCTTCGCCATCGGGTAGCCTGCCACTGGCTTGCTGACTCTCATGCAATCACAATTCAGACAGTACCGTTAATTTTTGTTCGACGAGTTATAGAAATGATATAAATTTGATAACAACTGCTCTAAAGATGCTAAAACGAGTGAGAAGCATCAAGACAATAAATAGAGATATGAAGTTTGAGACTCTCAAGCAAGAAGCTTGCTACGAAAAAATTGAGCGCTGGATGCGGGAACTTTACGGTAAATTTCCTTGTCCGAAATCAGAAGTTCCAGGACTTGCTCTGTTTATGGGTTCGGCTCAGGTGGAAGTGTTAGTCTTTCCTTGGGGGAAAGATGATGCTATAATTACAGCCCGATCCTATGTCGTAACAGGAGCCGAACTCACTCCAGACTTAATGCGTTTTCTATTACGAGAAAATCACAATATGCGTTTCGGGGCGTTTGGAGTGGATGAACGGGGGGATATCGTATTTGAGCATACAATTGTGGGTTCAACTTGCGATAAACTTGAACTAGAAGCCTCCGTGAATGCAGTGTTAGAAATTGCTGATGATTATGATGATAAAATTGTAGAACGATGGGGAGGAAAACGAGCCTTAGATCGGTTGAATTAGTGAAAGATAGGGATGAGTTCATTAACGGTTATGGTTAATCAACGCCTGAATTTTTTCTAAGGATAATCCGGTGATTTGCATAACTTGTTCCTGACTCATTCCCTGTTGTAAAAAGTTACGATCAACTTATAGAAGTTGAGACTCTTATATTCACCGAACCACCGAACTAAACTGATGAGACTCGCTCCGTTCAGTCTAATAAAGATCAAAAAAGCGATCGCCTGATTTTATGATAATCAATGGCGATCGCGATGGCACAAAAATTCGATTCAAAATCTAAGGAATGCTAAAATTAGCCGTCAGGGGATAATGATCAGAAAATCCTTCCTTCTCTTTTTGACAAACCTGTTTTTGAATCAACAAAACATCAGATTCAGCCGGCCAAATTTTCGCCATCTGAGACACAAAAACATAATCTAAAATACTGGCATATTTTGGATCACATTGAGTTCCTGTTGGCGGACAAGAATTGGTTTTCAGACAATTTGGCTTAATCCAGGTCATCACCTCTTTTTTCAAAAAGATATCAAAAGCCTTATTCCCCTTTTTATCGACTAAATCATAGTCAAAGTTATAATCGCCAACCGCAATAACAGGTAAGGATTGTGCTTGCGCCCAATTGCGTAAATTTTCAGCTTGTTGATTGCGTTTAGTCTCACTTCCTCGGTTAAAATGATTAACCGTAAACAAGAACTCTTGACCTGTGGGTAAAAACTTAAAATGAGCCACTAACGGCGATCGCGAACCGCCAATATTATTCAGTTCTTCACTCTCGACAAGCTGAAGTTTATTTTTGTTGTAAATAATTTGCAGCTTATCTAATGAACCTGTTGTGCCGAAGATCGAATCAAAATCCGCTCCGGGAAAAGCAACCGCCTCCGTAAAAAGATCCGCCGCCGCTTGATCTGCAACTTCCGAAAGTCCCCACAAGTCAGCCCCCGAAATTTCTCGAATATCCTCAGCCACTAACTGCGGATCAGTATCGTTGAGATCGTCAGATTCAACATTATAACTGATAATAGACATGGGTTCGGCACTGGCGGGGAACGGGTGAGCGATCGCCACAAAGATTAGCAGTAAAATTACACCGAATGCCTTGAGAATTGACTGAATTCTATATTTCATAAACCCCTTTAAATTGGATACAGTTTTTGTCAGCTTGGCAAGACTGACTCCCAATTTGACAAGATCGCAGCCCAAGGAGTGACTCATGCCTGTTGAAATCGTGCCTGAAACTGACTTTAGATATTACCTAATAGCCTTTGATGAAACCGGAAAAGAACGCAAAGACGATCCTGATGGACAGATGACCCAACGGGTGATTGAAGTGTTAAAAACTGAACCGATTACTGACGTTTTTTTAATCAGTCATGGATGGCGTAGTGATGTTCCCGCAGCCCGACGTCAATATGGTCGTTGGATTAAGGCAATGATAGAACAAAAAACCGACCTAGAGAATATTAAAGACATTCGACCCGGATTTTCTCCGCTTTTAGTCGGGTTACACTGGCCTAGTCAACCTTGGGGCGATTATGACTTGGTAAATGCTTCGGCGATTTCCTATGGGTTTAGCGCCTCTTCTACAGCCACTCCCATGAATCAATTGGTAAATGAGTACGCAACCCGTTTGAGCGATACATCCGCCTCTCGACAAGCTTTGCAAACGATTTTACAATCCGCCCAACAAAACATCGCCCCGGAGGAATTACCACCCGAAGTCAGCCAAGCCTACCGCATTCTCAACCAAGAAACAACGTTAACCAGTCAAGATTTAGGGGCTTCACCAGCCGATGATCGAGAACCGTTTGATCCCGACAGTACGTTTCTCGTGGCGAGGGAGGAGGCTTTGAGTTATGGCGGGTTTAGTTGGGGGGGTGTTTTAGCGCCGTTGCGAACCTTATCATTTTGGAAAATGAAGGATCGGGCGCGTCAGTTTGGAGAAGGATCGGGACATGAATTTTTGAAGAACTTACAACGGGTAAGCGGGGAACAGGTACGATTTCATTTAATTGGTCATAGTTTTGGTTGTATTGTGGTGTCGGGAATGTTATCGGGAGAAAAGAATTGGGGCGTGTTAGAACGTCCGGTGAACTCTTTATTTTTGATTCAAGGGGCTTTTTCTCATTGGTCTTATTGTCGGGATATTCCGGTTACACCTGGAGTTGCAGGGTATTTTTACCCGTTAATTGCGGAGAAGAAAATTTCCGGATCGATTGTCACAACCTATTCTAAGTTTGATACGGCGGTTTGTAAGTGGTATCCCTTAGCGGCGAGTGCAACGAGCTTATTTTCGCGATCGGTGAGTTTCTTTGAATTTAACCAATTTCCCATGTATGGAGCTTTAGGGGCGTTTGGCGCTCGCGGAGGGAATGATTTTGGGGGGGTTGATATGGATATGTTGGAGCAAAATTCATCCTACCCCTTTTATCCCGGTCAAATCTATAATCTTGATAGTCGCGAGTTTATTCGAGAAGGTTCAGGCCCAGAAGGCGCCCATAACGATATTACTGGACCGGAAGTGGCTCATGCGGTTTGGCAAGCTGCGATCGCCAGTTAACTAATGTGTAAGCCCCACGTCGAGAGTGTTAAGTGTTAACGTGGGGTGAATGAGTTTGTTAATCTGTTGCGGTTACGTTTTCATAGACTCCTTGATCCCGTTTTACCAGTTTAGTAAATCCGGCGTTGCGATAATCGCTATTAGTCGTCGGAACAGACAACATCGGCGCACTCAAGACACGACGCACAGGCGCATCTTCTGGAGTCTGTCCTAACTCACATTGGGCTAACTGACAGACTTCACCCCAGGTTTTGATTTCCTGGTGAATGCTGTGCATCACTTCGACTTTCCGGTTATTGCTTGGACAGAAATAGTCGTAGATCGGCATGGTACGGTTAAGGATAGGGTAATTGAGGTGAACGATGATTGTATGGGCTACATGATTGTTAATTTTAGCTTGAGTTGTCTGAAATTGGCAGCTTTTGCAATTTGATCAACAAGATTTAACGCACATTTAATCGGAAGATCGGGCATAATACAAAAGCTGAAACTTTCCTTTCACATGACAGCTTTTTCAGTGATCCGTTCAGCACAAGGTAATTTGCTTTTTGAGTAAACGATGAACACCCGCGCAGTGACTTCTAACAACGGACAACCCCAAGTAGAGAACGGATCACTGATCACTGAGAACTGTGTTTGGGAGCAATCTACTATTGAGATGAGGATGTTCTAATGAGTGATTTTAAACCAACACCTGAAACCAATTTAACGATGGCTCAATTGTTGGAACGCTATCAGATTGGTGATGAAGCAACGCTAAGAACTTGGGCGCAATTGCATGGCTTGAATGGAAATCACGGGATTTATTCTCCGAATGAAGTGGAGTTAATTGATCATGTTCATCATCATTTACACAATTTGGGAATGAGCATTGATGAATACAAAAAGCTCGTGAATCGGCGGCTGCATCGTCCTTCCTATGAGTCGTCTGGGTGGAATTCTGCTGCAAACGCTCAACCGATTTCTCAACCGAATCCATCGGTTTCTAACTCGGTTTATAGTTCTTCAGAGAATCATTCATCGGATCAAACAGAAAAAGTGGTTCAAGAAGCATCAGGAGCGATTGAGATGCTAATGGAACAATATTCAGAAGCCATTGATTACATGGGAGAACAAATCGCTGATCAATTTATTGATGAGTTGGATGTTTCTGTGATGCGACATCTCAGTAGAAAGGTACAACAACGGTTAGCCCTTAATGGTCAAGCTAGGTCGAATCGTTTAATGAAAGCTATTCAAGGAGTGTTTCAATCTAAAAACAAGAGCTTGCTGATGGGTTCTCCTTCGGAAGATTCCAGTTTACACATGGAAAATACTCATCGTTTGGGTTAGGTAAATCTGTCTCAAGGAAGAACTAGGGAGAAGTCTAAACCCATTAAAATGAGTCAGTCGGATAATTTGAAATAAACTCTCAATTGAGAACTTACTCCCTAGTTCTGAGTTTACCCGTTCCGGCTCAACTATTCGGCTCGGAGTGATAATGAATGATTAAGTCTTGGATGGTGATTGCAGGGGTTGCTTTCGCGGTTGCTTTAGGCGGAAATCTCTTTCTTCAATCTGATGATCTACGATGGTTTCAACGGTTACGGCGTCCGAGTTGGTTGGTGTTTGAACGGTTAATTCCTCTGATTTGGACGATAGTTTTTATTGGCTTGGGTTGGTCTGCGGTGATTGTTTGGGAACAAGAACCGGGAACGATTATAACTTGGTTATTGATGGGATTATATTTGTTAGTTGAAGTCGTGACGATGGCTTATACTCCGGTCATGTGTAAAACCCGAAGTCTACAAGTCGGGACGATTATTGGCGGGACAGGGGCGATTTTATGTGTGATGCTAGCCATTAGTATTTTACCGATTTCTCAAGCAGCGACTCTTCTTTTACTTCCCTATATTCTCTGGAGTCCTATCGGAACTTTTGTCACTTGGCGGATGGCTCATCTTAATCCCGCAGATGCGTAAATTGCTTCAAAAGATTTCCTGATCCCCTGCTTTTTGGGGCTAATGGGTTTGGGTTCAAAAAAGTTCAACGGAATAAATAGAGATGTTCCTTGTAATCTTGCTGAACCTGCTATATNCGGATGGCTCATCTTAATCCCGCAGATGCGTAAATTGCTTCAAAAGATTTCCTGATCCCCTGCTTTTTGGGGCTAATGGGTTTGGGTTCAAAAAAGTTCAACGGAATAAATAGAGATGTTCCTTGTAATCTTGCTGAACCTGCTATATATCGATGGGTTTCTAGCCAATTTTTATCGGCGAATGATTGCCCTGTAAAACTTTGATAGAGAATTCCCTGACAAGGTGAACCATCAGGGTTAGACTGTCCGTTTGGTTTGAAGGCATAAAATCGATAAGCCACAGATTCAAAGTTGGGGTAGAGGTAGACGCTCGTTTAATAAAAAATTCAACCGTTTTGTTTGAGGGAATCTGTCTGCTTAATCTTACAATCTTTTTGAGAATTTGTAAATCGCTATCTTCAACCTTTACAATTTTGTTAGAATATTCAACCCAAACCCAGGAAACTCACCCCAATTAAAATAGAGAAAAAACCACCAAGACACCAAGACACCCAGAGAAAATCTTCGTGTCTTTGTATCTTTGTGGTTAGTTTCTCTTTGAAAGTTCATCATTGACTCTGAACTAACGCTTCAACTTGACTGGCTTGGTTGGGTAAATTAGCCGTTAACACTTCGGTTCCCGTTTCTGTAATTAAGACGTCATCTTCGATGCGAATTCCTCGCACATCTGCAAATTCTTTTAACTTCTCCCAATTTACTACTTCTTGATATTTTTCCCGATTTTCTTCATCCTGCAAAATCGCCGGAACTTGATAAAAACCCGGTTCTATTGTGACTAACATTCCCGCCTGTAACGGACGATTTAATCGCAAATATCCTAGCCCGAACCGTTCACTTCTAATTCTTCCTTCTGCGTATCCGGCTAAATCTCCTAAATCTTCCATATCATGGACGTCTAAACCCAATAAATGACCAATTCCATGAGGGAAAAATAAGGCATGAGCATCTTGTTCGACTAAATCGCTGGGTTGACCTTTTAATATGCCTAGATTAACTAATCCTTCCGCAATTTTTAAAGCGGCTAACAGATGAATTTCTCGGTATTCTACCCCCGGTTTAATCTTTTCAATACAAGTATCATGGGCGTCTAAAACTACCTCATAAATATCCCGTTGTGTTGAGGAAAATTTACCGGAAACAGGCCAAGTTCGAGTGATATCAGCCGCCCATCCCATTGCCGTCTCCGCACCGACATCTACTAATAGCAAATCCCCCGTTTGTAGAGGGTTAAAATACTTTTCGTGGTGCAGCACTTGACCGTGAACCGTGACAATGCTATTGTAAGAACACACTGTATTGTGGGAAGTTATGACTTTTTCCATCTCGGCTCTGACCTCCCCTTCGGTTTTCGCTTTGGAAGTGACTGCCATACCTGCTTTGTGAGCTTCAACGGTAATTTTGGCGGCTTGGCGAAGTTCAGTTAACGCCGCTTGATCGTGAGACAAGCGTAACGCAATAATCGCTTTTATCAGTTCTAAATCAATGCCTGTTGCGGTTTTGGGAGGATGAACTGCACGGTTAAGGTGTTGAAACTGTTGGGTTTGAGTGATCGGATCTTGAATTAAAATCGTCGCTGCACCTGCCACCCGAGACGCTAACTCAGCCAGGGGAAACGCCGCATCCGCCCCGATAGATTCTGCGATAGTCTCCCGTTTGGGCATTTCTCCGTGCCAGAGGGCGTAACTGGGGGGCGGCTCATCGATGAACANGATGAACTGCACGGTTAAGGTGTTGAAACTGTTGGGTTTGAGTGATCGGATCTTGAATTAAAATCGTCGCTGCACCTGCCACCCGAGACGCTAACTCAGCCAGGGGAAACGCCGCATCCGCCCCGATAGATTCTGCGATAGTCTCCCGTTTGGGCATTTCTCCGTGCCAGAGGGCGTAACTGGGGGGCGGCTCATCGATGAACAACTCCATTTTACCTCCCTCGAGGCGAATTACAGCATTTTCTAACGGAAGTCCGGCGAAGTAGAGAAAATGACTGCTAGCGCGAAACGGGTAAGTATTGGCGGGAAAATTACGGGAACGATACCCTCCTGACCAGAGAATAGCCGGAAAATCGATTAATTTTGCCAGTTGTTCTCGTCGGGAACGTAAAGCGTCAGGCAGTTGTTGGGAATCAGTGGGCAGTTGCATTATTTTCAAGGGAGAATTTGAGCGTTTAATTGATCATCGAAATTTTGGGTCTGAAACCCCGCCCTAAAGGACGGCTTTATTCAATAAGTTTAACGTCTTCACAAGACATATGTTAAACTATGAGGCATGACTGAGAAAGCCTATCGCTACCGTTTTTA
>NZ_LATL02000283.1 GCF_000972705.2 Limnoraphis robusta CS-951
GGGTTTATCTCAATCTCGAAGTAGTAGTAAAGATATTGGCAGACCCCGCCCCTACGGTCATTTATTTTTTGGCTGGGGAATGAGTCATCCCTTTCCTCAGAAACAAAAATTGCATAATTTTCGGTAAAATTACTGATATTACATCGATCACCAGTCTGCAAGTGAAGCTTCCTCTGAGATAGCATGAGTGAGGGTTTGATGAGCGATCGCTTGAATGGTGGACAGAGGAACTTCACAGAAATACTGGCGGCGAAATCTTTCTTCTTGAATAGCCGCAAAAAATTTATCAATAAAATCTGAGAATTTTGCTAATTTTTCCGCTTCAGTTGTTTCTTGACTTTCCATTTGACTCATATAAAATTCGCGATTATGATGTTCGATTTTAAATCCTAATTGTCTTAAACTCTCAAAACCCCACATCAACGTTGGATCACCAATGGTTAACATTTTATGCAATTTTTTTCGGGTGACTGATTCTCCGGTTCTACTTAAATATTTGGCAATTCCGATTAGTTTTTCCCAAATTTCCATCGGTGAAATAGCAGGTTCAGTCTGATAAGCCAAAATTAACTGATGTTGAGGATGAACTAAACGCCTAAAGCACACCCGCAAATCATCCCAACTCGTCGGACAATCTTCTATGATTAAAGGTTTTCTATCCTCAAAAACTTCCGCTTCCCAGAGATTTTGATTGCCATTTCGCCAGTCAATAATATAATCAATTCTCCGAGAAACAGGCTTTAAATTTGCATTTTCAACGGGACGAACCTCTAATAAACGCACCTCATAACGTTTTTTAAACATATTATAATCGAGTTCAACCACCGCATCACATCGCCCTGGGGGAACTTCATCTTTGTAGTGACCCCACCAAACACCGGGAAATCCTATTTCTACAGATTCATCCCACAGTTCAAAGGTGGTTTTAATATAAGAAATCTTCTGACCTTTAAAATCTTTTTCATTTTGATGCCAGGGATTGTTAAACCAACAATTTTCTATTAAAATATGAGGAACAGGATTTCCCATTCCACAAGGTTCTAATAGTTTCAACTCTTGAAATAAATCGACTCCCAATTCCGACACTGTACAAACTAAATCGATTTGGATAATTGGTTCTAATCCCCCACCGGGAATCTGTTCAATTTGTTCTCGCAGTTGACGGTTAATCGCCTCTGTAAACATCGGAATATTTTCCACAGGTATACTTAACCCAGCCGCAAACGGATGACCGCCAAACCGATGTAATAAATGCGCCTGACCTCGGACTAATTCATACAAATCTATTTGATTAACGGATCGCGCCGAACCTCTGGCTAAGGGTTGATTGTTGTCTTCTTTTCCTTCAATATCCGTACTTAATAAAATAGTCGGTCGTCCATATTCTTGCGCCACTTGACCCGCGACTAACCCCAAAACTCCAATCGGCCATTGAGGATCAGTTAACACAATCACACAAGTGGTTGATAAGTCTAATTGACTGAGTTTTTTCGTTACATCTTTTGTCACTTCTCGTTGCAGTGACTTGCGGCGAGTATTGGCTAATTCCGTTTCTAAAGCCAATTGATCACAGCGTTTTTCATCTCGACTGGTGAGTAATTCCACACAAAAACTCGCGTCTCCTTGAATGCGACTCACCGCGTTAATTCGAGGGCCTAAACCAAAGGAAATATCCGTCGGACGATCGCCTGTCCGTTTACACAAATTCAATAATTTTGCCACACCCGGACGAGTCGAAGTTGTTTGTTGTTGTTTGAGTTTTTCGATTCCCCGTTGGGCGAGATAACGACAATCTCCGGTAAGCTGAACTAAATCCGCAATTAACCCAATTGCCACTAAATCTAACAAATCTTCTAGGGGACGTTCGGGAATATCTGGTAAAGTTTTGTAGAGGGCTTCGACTAATTTATAAGCCACCGCTACCCCAGAGAGATGATACATCGGATGCTGCGGGGGCAAATTGCGGGGATTAATAATCGAAACAACAGGCGGACGTGTCGGCGGCAAGGTATGATGATCGGTGACAATCACATCAATTCCTAACTGTTTGGCGTATTTAATTTCAGTAATATTGGTACTGCCTGTATCGCAAGTCACAATCACTTTTACACCCCGTTGGGCTAATGTTTCAATCCCGGTAATATTCAGGCCGTGAGAGTCCGTTAAACGATTGGGAATGTAGTAACATAAATAGGCTGATGCGTCTTCTGTTGTTTCTGCTATGCTTCCAATTTGGTTAAAAAACTGACCTAATCCATCCCATAATACAGATGTTGCAGTAATTCCATCCGCATCAAAATCTCCCCAAATCGCGATCGCTTCATCGCAGTTCCGGGCAATCACTAATCGATTTACTGCCCATTTCATCTCTTGCCCAAACTCAAAAGGATTTGCAGGTTTGTAGAGGTTTGCATCGAGAAATACTGCTAATTGTTCAGGAGTTTGAATACCACGAGACAGGAGTAACTGGGCGGCAAAACGTCCATCAACCTGGGGGGCATGATGACGAATTGCAGGAATTATCCAGTCGGGAATCTCAACAGTCGGCTGAATTTGCCACATTTGAATTTAAGATTTTGGAGAGAAAATATCTTTGAGATTTAGATGGGAATTTCTTCTATTTTAGCGAGATTTGGCAGTTTGTTAACGTTGAATTCCCAAAAATGATCATCCGTTTCCTGAATTCGCTGACAACGCAAGGCAAAAGAACAAGATTTACACTCTCCTTTTGAAAGGTTAACTTGAGGAAAGGGTTCTGCTTGTTCGTAGCGTTGGAGATTATAATCAAGTTGGGTGATCAGTTGGGTGAGATCCTGTTGGGTTTGTTGATGCTGTTGACTATTGTAGGAGAATTTGATAAATTCCGGCTCTGAATTTTCGTTTCCTTTGACAAACCAATAGGTCATCGAAACTTGTTCGGGTAAATAATCGCTCGTTTCCACTAAAAGATAAGGATAAAGCCTCGTTTGCCAATTTTTGATCAGATGACCATAATTTTGAGGACGAGGATAGGTTTTCCAATCAATAATTAGAGCGGTTTTATTGTCGGCGATTAATAGATCATAAACCCCGATCAGCAGATGATCTTGAAAGTTGAGAATGCGTTGATGTTCCGCTTCTCGAAAAGTTTGAACGTCAGGATTAAAATTAAAATTAGAATTAAAAATCTCAGGGGCGGCTTGAATTAATGCAGTTAAATTGTCACCGAGTGAGGGATCTTCAGCTACTAAACTTTCTATGGGTAAGCCTAATTCTCGCTGCTGCATTAACAGGTGAAAGCGGTTTCCCCATGCAAGTCTTTCTTCTTGTTCGGGGGAAAGCGGGGAAATCAGTTGCTCTAAGTAGGTGTATTGAAACCGACGCGGACAAGTGGATAATGTATTGAGTTGTTGCTGCGAGAGTTTCATGTTCCATCCTAAATTTTAGCTTTTTTCATTAGATATGATTTTTACCTTGTGTCAATTGTAATCTTTGGGGTGTCATTTGTGAAGCGATCGCCAAATTGAAGTGAATTTTTTTCAGCAAAAACTTACAGCTAGTGACGACATCATTCTATTAGACTCTGTTTGAACTAGAATTTATTCGTCACTCAATGATATTTTTATCGTCGTAGTTAATTGTGACCATAGGGATCACGACAGCCCGTATACACCACTTGCAGTTCTTCTCCCGCTTCATCCGCTAAACGTTGCTCTCGTTGAAGAATCTGTCTAGTAAAGCGTCTAGCACCTGCAAGTGTTGTTGCTCCTGCGCTATCGAGTACCCAAGCATTATCACCATTTTTGTACTTAAAATAACAGACGATGTCTTGTTGGGTGACTCGAACAGCTTGGGCGGGTAAACTTAGGTTCAATCCCACAAAAGCCAATGTAATACAACCGATTAACTTTCTCATGGTGTTTTTCCTCAAAGGATTAACTTCTTTTACTTACATCATCATACATTAACCTTAAGTTAACCTGAGAATTGACTTAATTTTTTGAGAGATTTAAGTTTTTATTTCTTTTGATGAAAAGTAGGGATAATGACTTATTTCTTTTGATGGATTTAATTAACATTACGTTATTCATTCGAGACGGGGCAATCAAGAACTTGAATCAAAATTAAACGAAAGAGCCAAAAAATACGACTCAGTATATGTCTATACGAACGATCAGTAAACTCGACTGCTAGTATAGAAACAATCTAGCAATACCGAGCGTAATATTCCACGTAGCTCACCCCCAAGGTGGGCTTTTAATCTGACTGGGGAGCTTGTCTGATAAAATAAAGTTGGTAAAATTCGGACTCAAGCTTGAGTTTTCTTGAATAGGTCTCATAAAAATGAAATCAGATACTCCAAGTACCCAAGGCGCAGATGCAGTCGATCAAGCGATCGCAGAGGGAATTGATTTAGACGGAACTCCCATTCCTCAAGATAAATTAGATCTCTACAATAAAGTGATGGCTTTAGAAGCTGGACGACAGCGCAGTGGTGTATCGAATTCAATGCGATCGCGTATTGTCCGCATCGGTGCGAAACATATTCCCCAAGAAGAACTCAATCAAATGTTAGCTGATGCGAAGTTTGAACCGCTCAAACCCAAAGAAATTGCGTTTTATTATGGCGGGAAATAGCAACAGAAACAGTCTGAAATAATTGAGGGCGCAAACCGAGTGCGCCCAAAAAATTCTCAATCTCAGACTCATTCTCTATCTTAACGGGGGGACTGGGGGGCTATAGCACTGCCTCCATAATCTTTGATTTGGGGGTAGGTACATGGACACCCCAGGTAAAAAGCGAGGCATTCGACCTGTCCGCTTTTTACAATCTCCGTATCAATTGTTAAACTTAATGACATAGAGTCAAAACAGCCATGTTGGTATTTGAGGCCAAATTACGAGGAACAAACGAGCAGTACGCCATCTTAGATGAGATGATTCGTACTGCCCGTTTCGTGCGTAATAGTTGCCTGAGATACTGGATGGATAACAAAAGGGTCAACAGGTATGACTTGAACAAGTATTGCAAAATACTCAGAGAACAATTTGAATGGTGCAAGAAGCTCTCAGCGCAAGCCTGTCAAGCCAGTGCTGAAAGGGCATGGAGTGCCATCGCCAGGTTCTTTGATAATTGCAAGAAAAAGGTTCCGGGTAAGAAAGGCTTCCCTAAGTTTAAGAAGCATCAAACTCACGGCTCAGTCGAGTACAAAGTTGATGGATGGGTGTTATCGGATGATCGATTAACCATTACGTTCAGGGATGGTTTCAAAGCTGGAACTTTTAGAATGTGGGGAACTCGCGATTTACATTTTTACCAAAAAGAACAGATTAAACGAGTGAGTGTTGTGCGTCGAGCCGATGGATATTATGTTCAGTTTTCCATCGACCAAGAGCGAAATGAACAACATAAACCCACAAATCGGATGGTAGGCATAGATGTTGGTTTAAACTATTTCTACACTGACTCTGATGGTAAAAAAGTAGAAAACCCTCGGTTCTTAAGGAAGGCAGAGAAGTCTTTAAAACGCGCACAAAAACGTGTTTCTCGTAGAACTAAAGGGTCAAAAAATCGCTTCAAAGCCATTAAAAAGTTGGGTAGAACGCATCTCTTGGTATCAAGGCGGCGTAAAGACTTTGCAGTAAAGACTGCTTGGGCGCTTATCCTGTCGGCAGATTTGGTAGCCATTGAAGACCTAAAAGTGCGAAACATGGTTAAGAATCATCGTCTAGCTAAATCAATATCTGATGCTAGTTGGACGTTGTTTAGGCAGTGGTTGGAATATTTCGGGAAAGTGTTTAACGTGCCAGTGATTGCTGTTGCACCTCATTACACATCTCAAAATTGCTCTAACTGTGGTTCCGAAGTTAAGAAAACTTTGTCCACTCGCACACATCAATGCCCACACTGCGGTTATTTAGATGACCGGGATACGAACGCTGCCATTAATATTTTGATGAAAGCGTTACAAGGACTAGCACAACTACCGAGGGGCACTCGGAAAGTAACGCCTGGGGATGAGATGATCCACTGCTTGGAGGGAGAAATCCCGAAAAGCAAGGTTGCTCGTAGAGCCAGGAAACCCCATCAGTGATGATGGGAATCCACCTCCATAATCTGCGTGATTTGGAGGTGGAGGATGTCAAGAAGTTGCATCACATTAATCCCCCCAGCCCCTTATCCCCCTGAAAAATGGGGGTAAGGAGGGACTAAACAGAAACGGTATCACCGAGTTGAAATTGAATCTGCGGAAGTCTTACAAGGCGTTTCAGCGTGAGAACGGGGACAAGTTTCTAAATCTTCAGCAATAGAACTGGTAGGATTTAAACCAATCCAAGCTGCAATACTATCTTGATCAAAACCGACTCGATAAATTTCTCCCACTTGAATTAAAGGACGACGAATTAACAGAGGATCGGCTATCATTAGATTTAAGGCGGTTTCTGCATCTACTTGACCTGGATCAACTTCACCGGATTTAATCCGAGGTGCGCTGCGATTAAACCAGTCTGTTACAGGTAAGTCGCCGAAAAAAGGACGTAATTTTTCGGGAGTCCAAGACTCAGTTAATAGGCTGCGAGCATCTAAATTGTGGCCTGCGGCTTGTAGCAACGCTTTTTGCTTCGTATTATTTTTACATCCCGGTTTTTCATAGAAGACAACATTAGCCATAATTCCAACTCCTGGCATTTATTTGTACTCTACAATTTGTTTTTTCCCTCAACTATCAAATTCGATACAGATTCAGCTTTATCCCAACATTGGCTCTGAAAATAACTAACTTTGGATGTTGACAAATTGCAGAATATATGTATATTAATTCCTGAGCAAAGGAAATTTGATTTTCAAAATATTTTTGCAGCAACAGTAGGTAAAGCGGAGGGAAAAGAGATTTCGCTTAGATCCCATTCACTGGAGTTGAACGATTAGCCTCAAGTGCTAGAAGTGACTTCCAGAGTAGATTTTAGGATGTTTTCATATCGGATCTACAAACAGCATTGGATGTGATTTGATAATGTTATCTTATGAAATTGAGCAAGAGACTAACTTTATATATTGTCGATGGATGTTGCTCTTGTCATATTGGTAGGGTGACTGGTTTTGTTGAGGTGAACTGGCTAACATGATAAGTTTCATGCTGCCAGTTCAATTTTTAGCACTCATCAGCTTAACGCTTAAAGCCCTACACAATATACTGGTGAGAAAAACTTGAACTTAGAGTTCATAACCTCCATTAACACTTGAGATTTTGAGCATCAATCCATCTTGAGCAATAAAAGTTAAGGACTGAGAAAAGCGTCAACTGCTCTATGTCCAAGGAATCGTAATAGATCAAAGACTTTGATCAAGCTGGAAAACATGGATGAAAATACCTAATTCTTTCTATTAAATGCTATAGGATATCACAATCACCGATAATAAAAGTGCAGTAACAACAAAACCCTGCTCAACAAAATTGCGATCTATAACGATGACCAGAGTTGTCCCGTATTAGATTGAGTATATTCAGATTATGGTAGGCAAAAATTAAAATATCTAGAGGATGCGGCTATACTGGGTGAATAAGAAAACCATAGAGTTTATTCTGGGGAATGGGTGTTAAGGAAATTGTAGAACTAGCCGATACCTTGGTAAGTATTCGGACAGGGAGTTCTTTGAGCTATATCCACAAAACTATCCTAACGGAATCGTTGCAGGATATCAAAAAGACCTACGATCAAATAGCGGTGGAAAATGGTTATTCTCCAAGCTACCTCAAAAATGGAGCCGCTCCCAAGTTATGGCATCTGCTGTCAGAAGTTCTCGGTGAAAAGGTCAATAAAATCAACTGTCGCCTTTTACTCGAAAAACAACTGCTCAATTCAGGAAGTATTAATGGGAACAAGTTTGCAGAAATCTCTGATTCGCTAAAAGTAGAATCTCCCGAAGGACAAGTTCCGCTCGCTTCTGAATTTTACATCGAGCGATCGCCAATTGAATCTAGCTGTTATCAAGAAATTCACAAGCCTCGCTCCCTAACTGTCATCAAAGCACCTCGCAAAATGGGTAAAACCTCGCTAATGGTGAGAATGCTTGCTAAAGCAAGGGGAGAAGGATGTAAAACTGTACAGCTCAGTCTAAACCAAGCAGAAAGCAAAGTCTTCACCTCAACCGAAAAGTTTTTGCGCTGGTTGTGCGCTAACACCGCCCGACAACTAGAATTAGATCCACAACTTGATGAATATTGGGATGAAGACATGGGAGCATTAGTCAGTTGTACCCTGTATTTTCAGGGATATTTGCTCCCAAAAATCAACAGTCCGATCATCCTGGCTATCGATGAAGTCAATCAACTTTTTGATGATCCCTCACTCACCCGAGATGTATTTGCGCTATTGCGCTCATGGCATGAAGAAACCCGAGATATTAATGAGTGGCAAAAACTGCGTTTACTTCTGATAAACTCAAGGGAAGTCTATATTCCTCTCGAACTGAATAAATCTCCCTTTAACATCGGTTACTACTCCGTTGAGTTACCGCCTTTTAACAGCGAACAAGTGCTAGATCTGGCTCTGCGTCATCGACTCCATCTATCGGCTTCAGTTTTGTCGCAATTGATGGATCTGCTGGGGGGATTTCCTTATCTCGTCAGACTGGCTTTCTATCAAAGTGTCCGTTGTCAAATCGATGTCCAAACATTACTAGAAACGGCAACCCATGATACAGGAATTTATCACCATCATCTGCATAGTCAAGCCTGGTGTCTTCAACAACATCCTGATTTAGCGATCGCCTATCAAAAAGTTCTCACCGCCCAAACTCCAATTCAACTCGATCAAATACAAGCCTTTAAACTGAAGAGTATGGGGCTAGTTCATCTCAATGGTGATCAAGCAACCGTTAGCTGTGAACTCTATCGACAGTATTTTAAATCTTTATCAGCAGGATCTTGGCGTTGATTTTAATATTAACCAACAGCTTTGCATAAGTTCCCCACCGCCAGAGATAAGAACGGATAGAAGTTTATGGCGGTTGGAAACGCTTACTAAGATGTTTGACTCTCAAACAGATTTTTCAGGATTGTATCTCTATGACATCACGGGCGCTGAGAACCTTAATGGCTTTGTTTCCTCAATGTCTCAATTCCCCACTCTAGAAAGCCTTGAACCTGTTATTATTCCTGAGTTTTTGGGCGATCGCTCCGACTACCCACAAACTCACCCCAGCGTTGATTTACTCACAGGTGAAGAATTATCGATCAGTTCCAGCCTAAGCAATGAACTTTTAATTCCCTACACGTCACTAATTTCTGATGATAGTTTAATAACGGCTCAAGATTTGGGTGTATTAGAAGGAACTCAAGTCATTAATGATTCAGTCGGAACCTTTGATCTAGATGACTATTATCGCATTCAACTCAACAGTCCCAAAGATCTGACTCTTTCTTTGGATGGTTTAATCGCTGATGCTGATTTAAAACTGATTGCAGATTACAACAGTAATGGTATTGTTGATTATGGTGAGGTGATTGACTCTTTTATTCAATTTGGTAGCCTCCCCGAGAATATTTCAGCAAATTTACCGCCCGGAACCTACTATGTTAACGTTGAACAATACAGTGGTGATACGCCCTATACTCTGACTCTCTCTACAACTGAGCCAGTCCCCGGTTTTAATTCAGTCGATGGCTATGGTTTAGTTAATGCTGCTGCTGCGGTTAGTCGGGGAATTGGTTCTCCTGTTCCCTTTGCAGATGTTCTCGATACGAATTATCCTTGGGAACTCAACGCCACAAACGTTCCTGAAGTTTGGACTCAAGGTTTTACAGGTGAAGGCGTTGTTGTAGCAGTGCTTGATAGTGGCGTTGACTACACTCACCCCGATCTTGATAGTAGAATCTGGAAAAATATTGATGAAATTCCCGCCAATGGTATTGATGATGATCGCAATGGTTATACAGATGATATCATCGGTTGGGATTTTGTTGACTACGATGCTACTCCGATGGACTTTTATAATCACGGAACTCATGTCGCCGGAATTGTTGCTGCTGAAGCCAATGAATTTGGGGTGACTGGAGTTGCTCCCAACGCTCAAATTATGCCGATACGAGTGATGGCTGATGAACAAGGGGCTTGGGTTGATGATCTTGTCTCTGGAATTTACTATGCGGTGAATAACGGTGCAGATGTGATTAATATGAGTCTGGGTTTTTATGATGATTACAATAACTGGACACCACTCCAACAAGCCGTTCAGTTTGCAACAGAGAATGGAGTTGTTGTGGTATCTGCGGCTGGAAACCAAGGAAACCAAGATCGGTTTTCTCCTTTATACCCGGCTGGGTACGCAACAGACTGGGGAATTGCAGTAGGCGCTTCTAATATTAACAATCAGTTTGCAGATTTCTCTAATCAGGCAGGGTGGATACCGCTCGATTACGTTGTGGCTCCTGGTGTAGACATTAAATCAACCACACCCAACGATGATTATCAACTTTTTGAGGGAACTTCGATGGCGGCGCCTCATGTGGCGGGTATAGCGGCGTTGATGCTGAGTGCGAACCCCAATTTAACGGTTGGGGAAGTCGAGCAAATATTGACACAGACGGCGAATCCTGATGTTTTGATTGCCTAAATCCGATCAGCTTGTTAAACTCTGAGGCAGAGTGCATAGGCTGAGTGTGCCTAGAAATAGGTATTAGTAGAGGGGAATACCCCAGTACAACACTCACAAAGCAAAGCAGATGAAATAATTGATCAAGGAATGAGTCTGTTGATCGTTCACTATCGCCAACTAAAACTTGAATCTCAATGGCTACTGTGTCAAAATACTGGAAATTAGTCAAACTCGAAAGTTCGGGACAGAGGAAAATCTCTGAAATCGCCTCGGCTAAGTCATTTTTTCAGTCAGTATTTCCAGAGTGGGCGACTCGCACAGACATCTCAGATGTTGAAATTCAGCAAAAATTGACTCAATGGTATCGGGAACCCGAAACGCTTCCTCATCCCAATTTGAATTCAATCAATGCTCAACTCTGTCTTTTGTGTTATATTTCTTGGCAAATCGAGCAAGTCTGCTTGAACCTCGAAGCCAAATATAGGGATGAATACGGCGTTAGTTGTAGTGATTTGCTACCTTTGGTTCTCGATGAAGCCGGAGAAATAAACCGCAAAAACACAGCTTATCAGTCCTTAGCCCGACAAATTCTCGAAAGTTTTGACCCCCAACAAAGTAGTTTAGCCACCTGGACCAATCGACGAGTTAAATTCCATCCAGAATTGAACGCATTTTTGCTGGAACGGGGAATTTATATGATCAGTAATTGGGCGATTTTGAACGATACTCGACCCAAACAACTTGAACGAATTTTGTCTGAGGTTTATCAATTGACTTCTTTAGAAGTTCAACGCAGTAGTCACATTTTATCAAGTTATCACAGTGTCTATCG
This sequence comes from Limnoraphis robusta CS-951, assembly GCF_000972705.2. The sequence continues at coordinate 11,412 of NZ_LATL02000283.1, forward strand.
CTGTCAACGGCTTCAACAACGCCAAACTGGATTTAAAAGGCGATGTCAACCTCCAACTTCTGAACAATATGAACAAATGGCTGACTTCCTAAAAACTCAATTGAATCTCTCGATTTCCGCGAAGATTGTCGATCAAAAACTCGAAGAAATTGCAACTCAATTAAGAGATTATCGGATTTATGTTCGAGGGGGTAAATTCCCGATTAAGCCGAGAGAACTTGATGAAAAGATAGATCAATTGATTGACATCGAGTTTACCGAAAAAGATGACTATCAAGAGGAGTTTTTAGATCAGTACCGTCAGCAGTTTATGGCTTGTTTAGATGCAACAATTTTACAGGTGACTGAGCAAAGATGCAAGCAATTTAAGCGGAAAAGTCTGGAAAAGTCAGAACAATTTTTAAAAGCGTTGAGTCTATTTCATTGTCGAGGAGACTCGATGGGAGAAATTGCCAAAAAACTCGGACTGAAAGCCCAATATCAGGTCACTCGTTTGTTAAACTTAAAGGAGTTTAGAGCCGATGTTAGACAACAATTATTAATTCAGTTACGGGATCGGATTCTTGAGTTTGCAAAAAACTATACTGATACTCAACGTTTGAAAAATCTAGATAAAAAAGTTGAAGAAGCACTCGATGAACAGATTAATCAGATTATTCAAGAAGCCGAATCAGAATCTCATAATTCTCAAGATAATTACACAAAAAGTCTGTTTTCTCAGCGACTTTGTAAGCAGCTCGATTGTCAGTTTAACTGTTAAACGAATTCACCTTCTACCTCTATGCTATTTAATTGTATTACAATAACACTGGGCGGTACATCAGATCAACTCAAACTGTTAATTCAAGTAATCAGGAGAAACCAAAATGAATAACTCATCTCTACTATCAGAACTAGAATTCGGCTTTGAAACCTTCTCTCCCGAATCGGTTACATTATCAAACGATCAAATCAATCAAGCGATCAACCTCAGTAATGCTATTCAGAATGAATCTCGAAAATGGTATACTTATTTAAACGCTTTGGCTTTGTTTGGGTTTGAGAATTGGTTAGAAGAACGAGGCGAAGATTTTACAGTTAATCGAGAAAAATGTTCGGTTTTTAATCCTGAAATTAGTAATAGCATTGAAGCGGTTTGTCATTTAAAAGTTAATCAATTTAAGGTGTGTCTGATTACAGTCGGTAGCTTGTTTGATGAAGTCGTTACTGTTCCTCAAGCTGTTTTAGACTTACCTGAGTATGCGGCTCAATTTTATGTGTTAGTCGAAGTTCAAGAAGAACTGGAAACGGTTAGTATTTCTGGCTTTATTTCCTATCCCGATTTAATCGCAGCCAAAGCTAACGTTAATTTAGAACCTGATTTAGACTGGACATATCAAATTCCCCTCCAATGGTTTGAACAAGAAACCGATCAGTTACTCCTCTATTTCCGTTGTTTAGAACCCGCAGCCATTGCGTTACCTAAAGCGGTTAATCGTCAGAATTCACTCTCCGCTCAAAAAGCAGAATTACAAGCTATTTTACCCCAACTTCAAGCAGAAAACGGACAGTCAACCTCTCAACTTTGGAATCTATTAACCTGGGAACAAGGAATAGCAATACTCACCAATCCTCAGCTTTTGCGATGGGTTTATCAAGTTCAAAATTCAACGGATTTAGAAGCTGAAACAAGTTCATCAGAATGGCTGAAAACGCAAAAGAATTACCTCTCTGATCTCCTGACATTATTAACTGAACCCGCCATGAATCTGGGGCGTTGGTTACGAGATGAGTTAGATAATTTCGCAAGTGAATTATCCTGGGTTCTTGTTCCTGAATTCTCACCAGCCACCGCCATGCGGAGTTTGAGATTGGCTTCCGAAGAATTTGAAGCGATTGTGCAGGAACTTCAAAAACAAGACATAGAAATTCCGACTCAAGCGAAAGGTGCTTATCGGGATTTACAACTAGCAGAAACAGCTTTGCGGTTGTATGCTTTAACTTGGGAATTAGACTCTAATACGGTTCGAGAATGGAAATTATTGCTGATTTTAGGAACACCTTCTCGGATGAGTTTACCCAATCAAGTTCAGTTACGAGTCAGTGATGAGACGCAGATTTTAGTGGAACAAAACTTAAATCCAGACGATGATTATCCCTATATTTTCACGGCGGTTATTGGAAGTTTAGAGGAAAAATTCATCGTTACCGTTAGCCTCGGTTCAGAAATTCAAGAAACCCTACCTCCATTTGGGTTTAATCCTGAATAATCATCAAAAAACGGGTTCCGTCTGCATAAGAGGTTCAACTTGGGAGATATATACAAGTAGAAGGCTAATAGTCCCATTTTGAGACTGTGGCTTCTCAACTCTACCCCAGGTGTACATAATGAACGCTTGTCTTTCGGAACCTAACTTTCCACCTTCATTCAACTTAAAACCTGAAACACCCGAAAATCAGAACCTCGAAATTCTTGATCCCATTCGTCAGATATTAAAGACGAAACGGGGTGAAAATAGTAACCTTCCAAAAGCAAACTTACAGCAAGCTGATCTCGCTGGAGCCAATTTAGCGGGAGCAGATTTAGAAGAAGCAAATCTTCAAGGAGCCAACCTCGTTAATGCCAATTTGAGAAATGCTAACCTCAAAAAAGCAAACCTAAAAAATGCTAATTTAAGTGGAAGTGATTTGCGAGGAGCCGATTTAAGTTTCGCAATACTCACCGGGAGTAACTTAACTCAAGCGAACTTAGAAAATGCGGATCTAAAATCTACAAATCTGGGATGTTTTTCTTCTCAACGCACTCAACTTGATCAGGCTAATTTGAAAAATGCTAACTTGGCTCAAGCCAATTTGCAAGGCGTTTCTTTAAAAGCGGCTAATCTTGATGGAGCGAACCTCAAGGAAGCTAATTTTAATCCCTATTTAGATAAAGAAAATCCATCAAAATCGAGAATTGTTAGTGATTTAACCGATGCAAGTTTAAAAAATGCAAATCTCCGAAAAGCCGAACTTAATTCTGCTATTCTAGAGAATACAAGCTGTGAAAATGCTGATTTTCAATACGCTCAACTTCAGCAAGCTATTCTCCGTAAAGCCAACTTGACGAATACTAACTTCAGCCAAGCTAATCTAAATTCTGCTAATTTAAACCAAGCCAATCTTCGAGGGGCTAATTTGAGAGTCAGCAACTTAGAGAAAGCCTGTTTGGTAGAAGCAACTCTGATCAATGCTAAGTTAGAATTCGCTTGTTTAACTTATCTTGATATGAGTGGAGCAAACTTTAAAGGGGCAAATTGGAGTCGTGCTGAATTACATAACAATATCATGCAAAATGTCACCCTACCTGATGGTACAACCTATCAGTCTACGGATTAGAAAAAATCATTTTAAAAATCAATGAATCGTCAAGAAATCGAAAACAGAACCATTTTAATCGCCTTAACAGGTTCACGGGGTTATGGTTTAGAAACGGCTACCTCTGATTATGACTACCGAGGGATTTTCATTGCGACAAAACCCTATTATTTGGGGTTGAGTCAAATCGAACAACAAGATAAAGGGTGGGATGAAACCCCCTCTGAAAAGTTTCCTTATCTCTCTAAGGATACCTGTATTTATGAATTGAGAAAGTTCTTGAATTTAGCCATTGATAATAATCCCAATATCTTAGAATTGCTGTGGTTTAAAGATTATATTCATCTCACAGAAGTCGGAAAAATATTGCAGCAACATCGACAAACTTTCCTCTCAAAACGAATCAAACAAACCTATTCCGGTTATGGTTACGCTCAAATCAAAAAGCTAGAATCTCATCGCCGTTGGTTGCTGAACCCCCCGCAACATCAACCGACTGCGGCTGAATTTGGACTCGGAGAAACACCGCCTCTAAATATCAGTCAGATGAATAGTTTTTTAGAATACTTGTATCTATTGGTACGCGATCGCATCGAATATCTAGAACCCGCCAAAGAGTTGTATAATCTGTTAACATCAGAAATCGATTACAAGGGAATTTTCAAACAACATTCCCTCCCTGATGAGACATTAGAAACAACTCAGAAACTCACCAACTGTTCATCAGACTTTATTCAACTCTTGCAAAAAAGCCAACAGTATCAACGAGCCATTCGAGAATTCAAAAACTATCAAAGTTGGAAACAAAATCGCAATCCAGAACGCGCTAAAATGGAAGCAAAAGTCGGGTATGATTGTAAATTTGCCATGCAAGCTATTCGGCTATTAAAAACAGGAATAGAGGTTTTAAAGACTCAGATTTTAGTTGTTGATCGTCGAGAAGCTGGAGATGCAGAGGAATTATTAGCCATCAAAAAAGGTGTATATTCCTACGATGAAGTGATGGAAATAGCCAAAAAACTCTATCAACAACTCGATGAAGCCGAAGCCGTTTCAACCCTTCCCAAATCCGTTGATGAAGCAGTTGTTAATCAACTCTGTATGGATTTGGTTTCACAACAGGGTTTTTGATTTTGTAAGGGTGTTGCGGTTTGTATCCTATTTTCTATTTTCTCCAAAAACCCAAAGAACTTCTTAAGCCATTGGCAATTGAGGCTAAATGCGTCAATAATAACAAAGTTGGTTAATCACAAATTTCTATGACTCATCCCCGCGAAATTTATGACCTGCTACTGGATAAAAGCCTCAGCAACAGTCCCATTCAAGAAATTATCATTGGTTTAACCTGGACGCTTTGTGAAGCCGAAGGAATGGGGTTATGTATGAGTCCAGGAATACCCATTCGTACTTTACCTTGGTCGGGAACTTTGGTCAACAAACCTGCCTCGGAATTAACCTCGTGGGTGAAGTCATGGGAGAGTTATCAAGCCACAGTCGGAATGGCTGTAATTAACGCAATTATTAACTCCAATTCTCCCCTGTCAAAAACGGCTGAATTACTGTCTCCAACTGGCCCGTCAAACTTAGCAGTCTTTGAATATTTTTTACCGCAAATTCGCTCCAAACGAGTGGCAATTGTTGGGCGTTATCCTGAACTTTCTCGCTATGAAAAAGAGATGAATTTAGTTGTGATTGAGAGACAACCCGCTTCGGGAGATTTACCAGACCCCGCTTGTGAATTTATTTTACCCGAGTCGGAATGGGTGTTTCTAACAGCGACTTCTATTGTGAATAAAACCTTTCCTCGCTTGGCAGAATTATCAAAAGATGCGACCTTAGTATTAATGGGGCCGACTTTACCTTGGTTATCAGAATTAGCAGAAATGGGTGTTAATTACTTGGCGGGAGTGCGTATAATTAACCCCCAAGCCTTGCGTCAAACCGTTGCAGAAGGCGGCGGAACCCGCATTTTTGAGACGGGAGTACAATATTGTATTCAGCAAATTTAAGGCAAATGAGCAATTAAACTGCTAGAAATTAAACCTAATCCGGTAATGTTAAAATATCTACACCGGATTCAGTCACAGCAACAGTGTGTTCAAACTGGGCGGAAAGTTTACCATCGATGGTAATTGCAGTCCAACCATCTTCGAGAACTTTTGCTTCCCAAGTTCCTTCATTAATCATCGGTTCAATAGTAAAAACCATCCCCGGACGCAATTTTTTTCCTTTTCCGGCGGTTCCATAATGGGGAACTTGAGGTGCGGTATGAAACGTGGTATTTATACCATGACCAACAAAATCTCGTACAACAGAAAATCCGTGAGATTCTGCATATTCTTGAATCGCGGCGCCAATATCTCCAATTTTTGCACCCGGTTTAACCGCCGCAATTCCCCGCATCATCGACTCATAAGTAACTTCAACTAATTTTTTCGCAACCGGGGAAGGCGTACCGACAAAAAATGTTTTAGAAGTATCACCGTGATAACCATCCACAACCGGAGTGACATCAATATTAATAATATCTCCCTCTTGAAGAATTTGTTTGGCGTTGGGAATACCATGACAAATGACATGATTAACGCTCGTACAAATCGATTTGGGGAAGCCATGATATCCTAAAGGAGCGCTGCGAGCATCGTTAGCCTTTGTCCAACGTTCGGCTTCATCGTTGAGTTCCAGTGTACTCACTCCCGGTTGAACCATCGGTTCAAGATGATTCAATAATTGAGCCGCTAAACGTCCCGCTTGACGCATTTTTTCGATTTCACGACTCGACAACAGAACAATTGTTTCGCTTCCCATTTGCGCTAAATTGATGAAGAATTTGTCTTATTACCTTTCCAGCGTAACTCTTCTACGGTATCATAACCAACTGAATGGGTAAATTTTTACTCAATCTCAGATTTTAATCAGAGCTTGAAAGTGGCGATCGCTAAACATCCCCATCCCGCAATAAATGCCACACCCCCAAGCGGCGTAATTGCCCCGAGCCATTTAATCCCCGTTAAGCTTAAAGCATACAGACTCCCCGAAAAAATGGCGACCCCGACAATAAAAGCAGTCCCGGCGATAGTGATTAACGGTTGAGGAGATTGAGAATTTCTGAGTAACACTCCGAGTAATAATAAAGCCAGGGCATGATACATTTGATAACGAGCAGCCGTTTCAAAGATTTCAATCCCTCGTTCGCTGATTTTTCCACTCAAAGCATGAGCGCCAAAAGCACCCGCCATCACCGAAAAACCGCCTAAAATTGCTGCAATTGTTAAAAAGATTCTATCCATGATCTTTCCTGTTATCGATTTTAGCTACAATTTAACCTAATATAATCCCAAGTGTAGGGGCGGGTTCGACAATATCTTTACTACTACTCAAAGAT
>NZ_LATL02000284.1 GCF_000972705.2 Limnoraphis robusta CS-951
TTACAGAGACAGAACCTTCAAACCTTGAACCGGAAATAACTCCTGAACCAACAGAAGTTCAACCAGAAGGAATGCCCAGTGGGTTCGAGCAACCGTTAGAAGTTGAAACTCCTGCTGAGTAGTCAAAAGAATTGATGAATTATAGCAATGACCAGAGAGCTGTTTACCAAAAATTGCCGCACACGCCCCTACCTTCAGGTATGGGGATATAAGGCTCTTTCTAATGCTATAATAACTCTACTGGCAGGGTATTCAACCAGTTGAAAAACCCAGCATCTAATCGATGCAATGAACCTTGAAAACTTAAGGTACGGGGTTCTTGCTCTGAATGCTTTGGCCATATAAAACCTTAAAGCACCAAGTACAGAGAATCAAGCATTTTTTTCTCAAGTACGGTAGGGCATACCGAAACTATCTCTGAAATGAGATGAACGACTGGGGAGACTCACCCCAAAGAGCGTTGATTGGGAAACCAGTTGGCTTTAAGGGTTGTCAATGAATCAGTAATCCAAAGCCGTGAGGCTTGGAGAATCCCCTTTCTTTAGAAATGGGGAGTATGTCAAAACTTCTTCTTTGTGTTTTTTGTGTCTTGGTGGTTAAATAAGGCTTGATCCTTGTAAAGAGACCAACGCTCGATCAATAAATTTCAACCCTATCTTAAAATAGGGCGCAAACCGAGTGCGCCCCTACACAGCGTTTTAACTTTTTACCCGCACATCAATCACGGTGGCATTGAAGTTATAGTTTTTACCTTCGAGTTCAACCGTTGTGCCGATTTTAATTTTAATATTCCCCAAAACAGGCCCGCTATCTGTGATTTGACCGTTTCCGACTAACGTCATTAAGATATTATGGCTGTAGGTGTACTCAGCAGTCGGGTCAGGTCGAGCTTTTGAAGTGCCATCGGGTTGAGCAACCGGGATGAGTCGGGGTAAAACTTCAAGGCTTTTAATATTTACCTGTCCGTAGGGTTGATTACGGATAATCAAATTTGTCTTTTCGTTGGCTTTGATCATTGCGTTGGGGTCACGTCCCTTTAAACCTAGAGCAATTACATCAACTTCTACAGGTTTAGTGGTAACACCCACCTGAGCCACAGAACCGGATGTTCCCGGATAGAAAAATATTCCCACAATCACTAACAAAATCACAAAAGCAGCACCGAAATCTAAAATGCTGACTTTTCCAAACAGGCGACCTTTAGAATCTAAAATATTCATCAAAAAAGTGGCAGCTCCTTGAGAGATCTGACACAACAGCAGTCGGGGAGCAGTAACCCACTGTCAGTTGTCAGTTGTCAGTTACTATGTTACACGTTACGGGTTCCGGATAAATCTGAGAGATTTGCAACTAAGAGGTCAAAATGGTAATAGAGGGTCACTCTCAATTGGAGATTGGCTTGGCTGTCAGGCTTACTGGGTTAACTCAGTATTTTCCTCATCTACAATCCCTTTGTCCTGGAAACTTGGAGTCAAACCCAACAGCTACGATCACCAATACCTTCTGATTTGTTACTCAATGCGTTTTTACTGTTCTAACTTAAGATTCAACCATCGAGCACCTCCCACCGCCCCCTATGTTAATTCCCTCTATCTCTCAAGCGATTGATCGTCATCCTGTTACCACAAAACCAGAAACGCCTGTCGAAGAGGTGATTCAGCTTATGAGCAGCACAGGTGCGAGCTATGTGCTAGTGATAGAGGAACCTGTTGCTCCCGCTACGAATCCGTCTCTGTTGGGCATCTTTACAGAACATGATATTATTCAGCTCAACTCTATTGGTGATTCTTTGAAGGGTTTTCCGATTTCACAGATTATGATTCGTTCTGTGATTGCTGTTCAACAGTCGGAAATTCCGGATGTTTTTTCTCTGTTTTCTCTGTTCAATAAACACCAGATTAATCATCTGCCGATTTTGGATGATTTTGGGGGATTGTTTGGTCTGATCACACCGTTGCATCTGCTGAGACTGGTTCAATCTCAATCCTCATCTGCTGATAAAAATAGCTCTAATTCTTCCAAGTTTTTAGCAAATTATGACAATAATTTCAACTCTAATAATTCGATTATTCAGCCGATTGTACTGCCCGATAATTTAATTAAAATTGCTCAAATATCGGCTCATGCTATTCGCATTGTTCATGCTCCTCATCACGCTTCAGTTAGTTATCTGACCCAGTTAATGTTTCAATATAAAGTTAACTGTGTGGTGATTACAGAAACTGTTTCTTCTAATCGAGAAACGTCTTCGGGTTTTACGGGCGAATCTCAGTTTTCTCGAAAAAATACCAGTAAGTTAAAAGGAATTGTTACCAGTCGTGATATTATTCAAGTGCAAGGATTGGGACTTGATCTGAGTCAAATTAGAGCCAGTGCGATTTGTAATAAGCCTCCTTTACTGGTGCGATCGCAGGCTGCGGTGCAATCGGCGCTGAGTTTAATGCAAAAATATTATTATCAACTGCCTTTAATTGTGCTTGATGAGAGTGGTTATCCGATTAATATTATTTCGCCTCGAACGATTCTATTGCAAATCCTTTGTCCGAAATCGATGCACTCGACAATTTTAAGTTTGCAACAGCAAATTCAACAGATGAAAGCAACGATTCAAAGGTTATCTGAACCTGCAAAACTAGACGCTAATTCTATCGGAGAACTATCAAATTTAACTTCATCTGTTAATCCCGATGGATTGTGGGATTGGAACTTAAAAACACAGGAGGTTTTCTATTCAACACCCTGGAAACAAATGTTAGGCTATCAAGACCCTGAAATTTCGACTAAAGTTGAAGAATGGTTAGGTCGAATTCATCATAAAGATTTGAAAGCGGTTCGTGCTACTCTCAAAGAACACTTCGCAAAAAAAACAAACTCTTGTGTTCTGAAATATCGGATAAAATGCAAAGATGGTCGCTATAAGTGGGTATTATGTCAAGCACAAACAATCTGGGCAGAAAATGGTGAAGCGATTCGGATGATTGGCAATCAGACTGATATTAAATCGAGTCAAGATATTGTTGAAAACCATCGAAACACCTCGCAACAACTAGAGTTTAATAGCCGTCAAAAATCCGTTTTCTTTCAATTAAATTATCAAGGTCAATTAACGTTTGTAAATGAAGCCTGGACTCAACAAACCGGATGCTTGGTTTCTGAAAGCTTAGGAACTGAATTCATTAATTATATTCATCCCGATGATCACCTGAAATTTACGTCTTTCTCTCAAGGGATTTTGAGAGGGGAGTTAGAGTCTATCAACGAGGAATTTAGACTGCAAAATGCCTCTGATTATTCAGAAAAATCAGAATTCAACCCGGATCAAAATGCTTCCCCCTATCAACGAGTTTTACTCTCAGCCTGTGCAGTCTGGAATAGCGAAAATCAGGTGATAGGAATAACGGGAACCCTCAACCCCTGCATCACAACTTTAGCGATTTCTGAAGAACTTAATGAAAAATCGCAAGTGATTCGCCAATTATATGAAATTGCGATTAACTCGGAGGCGAATTTTGAAGCTCATATCAATCAACTCTTGATTATGGGATGCGATCGCTTTAAAATGGATATTGGTTTATTAGGCAGAGTTAGAGCGGATCGTTATGAAGTTATTTCGGCTTATTTATCCCAAGATTTCCCCTTCGGGTTTACAAAAGGCGATACTTTTTCCCTCGAACAAACCTTTGAATGGGAGGCTTTACGTTCAGAGGATGTTGTCTGTATAGAGTCGATTAAAAACTCACCTTGGAAAGATCACGAAGCCTATACAATTCGACGCTTAGAAGCTTATATTGGCACCCAAGTTAAGGTAGAAGGACGAGTCTATGGTACCCTCAGTTTTATGAGTCGGAAACCTCGCTCATTATTCCAGTCTATTGATCTCGAAATTATCAAACTGATGGCCAGTTATATTGGAAGTGAAATCGCTAGGGAAAATTCACAACAAGATTTGCAGCGACAGAATCAATACTTATTATTGATGAAGCAAATCACCCAAAAAGTTCGTTCTAAGTTAGAAACTCAGGAAATATTTCAAACAACGGCGACACAAATTGGTCGGGTTTTTGGGGTAAATCGCTGTTCGATTTATACTTATATTCCTCAACCTTATCCTCATCTGGCTTGCGTGGCTGAATATTTAGAAGTCGGCTATGAGTCTACCTTGAATTTAGAGATTTCTGTGAATTATAATCCCTACATTGAAAGACTACTCGCTGAAGATAAAGCCGTTGTTTCACCAGATGTATTTGCTGATTCGTTGTTAGAATCATCAGCGCCTATGTGTCGGCGTATGGGATTAAAATCAATGTTAGCAGTTCGCACGTCCTACAATAGTGAACCCAATGGCATTATTATGTTACATCAATGCGATAGTTTACGACAGTGGACGGATGAAGAAGTTGAATTTTTAGAAGATGTTGCGAGTCAAGTCGGTTTAACACTTTTCCAAGCCAAACTGTTAGAATATGAAGTTAAAAGTCGTCAACAATTAGCGGATAAAAACAAAGCCTTAGAAGAAGCCAGACTCGCCGCAGAAATCGCTAGTCGTGCTAAGAGTGAATTTCTCGCCACCATGAGTCACGAAATTCGTACACCGATGAATGCGGTAATTGGGATGACGGGATTACTTTTGGATATGAACCTAAATGCGGAACAGCGTGATTTTGTTGAAACCATTCGCACCAGTGGAGATGCTTTGCTGACGATTATTAATGATATTCTCGATTTCTCAAAAATTGAATCCGGTAAATTAGAACTCGAACATCAGCCTTTTAAGCTGCGAACCTGCATCGAAGAATCTTTAGACTTGCTTTCAGCTAAAGCTTCCGAAAAAGGCTTAGAATTAGCTTATATTATCGATCCGAATACGCCAGAAGTGATGATTGGAGATGTGACTCGCTTACGCCAAGTTTTAGTTAATTTACTCAGCAATGCGGTTAAATTTACCAATCAAGGTGAAGTGATTGTCTCGGTTACTTCTACGGTGGTGATTCCTGAAGCCGTGAACAAATCAGAAGCTTCTGTTGTAGAAACGGTAGAAATCGAACCCTCTTCATCTCCGCCTATTTATGAAGTACAATTTGCAGTTAAAGATACCGGAATTGGGATTCCTCCTGATCGAATGCACCGTTTATTTAAAGCCTTTTCTCAAGTGGATGCGTCCACGACTCGACAGTACGGCGGAACGGGTTTAGGACTAGCAATCAGTCAACGTTTGAGTGAAATGATGGGCGGACAAATGTGGGTTGTCAGTTGGATTCAACCCGAACAAAAATCCTCAAAATCTGAATCTCTGATCTCTAGCGTGACTGGAAATCCACCCGCGTCATTTGAAATCCCTAATTTGGATTATACCGGATCTATCTTTTATTTTACCCTAAAATCATCAGCCATATCAACTTCATTATCTGATGAATTTGCCGATAAATTATTCACCGGAAAACAGGTTCTGATCGTCGAAAGTCATGGAGTCAATCAAACGGTGATCACTCGACAAGTCAAAGCTTGGGGTATGAACCCCATTGTTGCAAAAACTGGAATTGATGCCCTAAAATCGATTCAAGAAAATCCTAGCTTAGATTTAGTGATTATCGGTATTAATTTGCCGGATATTGACGAAATTGAACTCGCCCGTAAAATTCGTTTACTCGAAAAAGATTTAACCCGAAATAATCCCAAACGACAAGCTGTTCACTTAGTTCTGTTTAACTATGCGAGTAACACTAATATTGTCAAACGCATCGAACGTACTAATATTAACTGTGCGGGATTCGTTAATAAACCCCTGAAACAATCTCAGTTTTATAATACATTAGTTCAGATTTTTGCCGACAGTGAAACGATAGAAAATTCCTCTCCCTTCAAACATCTCGATGAGTCTGGGCCACTTAATATTCCTCAACATCACGCCGCTTTACGCATTTTACTCGCTGAAGATAATGTTACCAATCAAAAAGTTGCCACCAAACTATTACAAAGATTAGGATATCGAGCGGATATTGCCGGGAACGGCGTGGAAGTATTAGATGCCCTCAAACGACAACCCTATGATGTGGTTTTAATGGATGTACAAATGCCCCAAATGGATGGTTTAGAAACTTCCCGTCGTATCTGTAAAGAATATGGCGATGGTAGCGATGAACGCCCGAGAAAACCTACAATTATTGCGATGACAGCTAATGCGATGCGAGGCGATCGCGAAATGTGTCTGGCTGCGGGTATGGATGATTATGTCACAAAACCTGTTCGTCGAGAAGAACTCGCTCAAGCCTTAGCAAAATGTCAACCTTTATATCCCCTTACGCCTGAACATATTCCCCTGGAACAACACTCATCAAATAACAGCTATTCCTCACCTGAAATGACTAACACACCCAACGAAAAACCCCTTGCTGATGTTCCTTCTATTGATGCTAAAATCTTGCAAAACCTCCGAGAATATGATGATGAAGATGAGCCATTTGTTAATATTTTAATTGAGACTTATCTCAATGAAGCCCCTCAACATCTCGACGGAATTCGGACGGGGGTTCAGTCTGAAGATGCAAAACTTATGAAAGAATCGGCTCACACCCTAAAATCCAGTAGCGCTCAATTAGGTGCGATGAAATTTTCTCAACTGTGTAAAGAAATGGAATATATGGGACGGATGGGAATGGAAACGGACTCAATAGAAATTGAATGTTTTGTGTCGGGAACTGCGGCTCAACGACTCTTAGAAATTGAAGCGGAATGGCAAAAAGTCGAAGCGGCTTTGCGTGAAGAAATCACAATAAAAGAGTAAAGAAAATATCGACAACCCAGAAAAATAGACAGATTGGATATGACGGTTTTCAAGTCTTTTGAGGTACAACTGCTATACACCGTTAAAAAGGTTCTTACTCAAAATACTTGATTCAGCATCTTGATTTGAGTTATAACTGAAATATCTGAGGGTTGATGAGTCTATTTTTTGGCTCATCTCATCTTCATTCTTCGGATAATTTTCAACGCTTCAAAAGTTTACAAAGGAGAAATTATGGCAAACTTAGACGCCATGAGTTCAGTGGAAACCCCTGCCAATCAAGCCTTGAGTCAAGACGATCAACTTCCCGGAATTTACCTTTTCCTCAAGATAGTTGAGTATCTGATCCTGGCAGCTTCTATTGGTACTGTTATCTTGTTATTTGTGCTAGGAGAAGATCGACTCCGCATCTATGCAGCAGTTTTTACCTCTCTATTCATTTTTCTGTTTCTCACCAATGGCCAATTGAGGCAGAATTATCAAAAAAGTGCAGTTGAGTCTAAGTTAGCTCAACATTCCGAACTATACAATTATATGTATACACCGGAAACAGACGCTTTCTCCTCGAAGGCCTCCCTACAATTATCCAGAAAAAAGGCATTAAAATATTCTATGGAGTTGATTGAAGATTACAAAAAAACCAGGGATAACTCCAGAAATATCTATTACGTTTCACAAATTGCTACGATTATTCTCTCAGGTGTGACACCGATTTTAGTCTTGCTAGAACGCTTAGATTCGGGTTCAGGCTGGTTAAAGTGGCTTCCCGTGCTGTTTCCCGCATTAGCCTCCATTGTTACCAGTATCGTCACTTCTTTTCCCTTCCAAGAAACTTGGATCGCGGCTAATAAAACTGTTGAGTTATTAGAAGCAGAACAAGAGAAATTTATCTTAGGAATTACTCCGGCTTATCGTTGCTACGATATCAATGACCCTACCCAACGACAACAAATGGCGAAAAAAGCCATTGAAAACTTTATTAGTCAGGTCAACAATATTCATCTCAAGCAACTGCAACAGGGGGGTTCAGAGCAGCTAGAAACGGAGAAAAAAGAGGAAAATAAATCCGCTTCTCCAGTCGCTTAGTAAGTTATAGCTCACGTTTAACCCATTGACTCTGTATAGACGCCCTCAGAGGGCGTCTCTAACTATTTGAAGAGGATTTTACTTGACATTTTAGATAAAATATGTATATGCTCAAATATATAAACTCATAACGAGTATGAGTTAACCAGCAAGGAAAAGGACAATGGCTCAACTCAAACAACGTCGCTCCGAAAACCAGAGCGGTAACTTTTACGTCGATCAAAGCTGTATTGACTGCGATACCTGTCGCTGGATGGCGCCGGAGGTTTTTCATCGAGCAGGTGAACAGTCAGCCGTGTATCATCAACCGAGTAATGAAACCGAACAACTCCGAGCAATGCAGGCGTTGTTATCCTGTCCGACTGCTTCAATTGGTACGGTCGAAAAACCCCATGATATTAAAATTGTACATCAAAGTTTCCCCCTTTTAATCGAAGATAACGTTTATCATTGCGGCTACCATTCTGAAAGTTCGTTTGCTGCGGCGAGTTATTTTATTCAACGCGAAGATGGTAATATTCTCATCGACTCCCCTCGGTTTGCGCCGCCACTCGTTAAGCGTTTAGAAGCATTAGGAGGAATACGTTATCTCTATCTCACCCATCGGGATGATGTCGCCGATCATCAAAAATTTCACGATCATTTTGGATGCGATCGCATTCTTCATACTGATGATATCACTGCTGACACCCAATCGGTAGAAATTCAACTTTCGGGTTTTGAAGAGATCGAATTCGCTCCCGATCTATTAATTATTCCCGTTCCCGGACACAGCAAAGGTCATACAGTTTTACTGTACAATCACAAGTATTTATTTACAGGTGATCATCTTGCTTGGTCAGACTCGTTAAATCAACTTTACGCTTTTCGTCGCTACTGTTGGTATTCCTGGTCAGAGCAAATTAACTCCATGAAAAAACTAACAAATTATTCCTTTGAGTGGGTGCTTCCTGGTCACGGACACCGCCATCATACTGATAGTATCACGATGGAAAAACAAATGCAAGAATGCGCCAGTTGGATGACCCAAAATTAGAGGGTTTAACCCAGAAACCCGGTTTCTCACAGAAACCGGGTTTCTTTCGGTTAACGGTAAGCCTAAGCCATCACAACAGTTATAAACCTATTTTGACCTCACCCCTTCCCCTCTCCTAGAAGGCGAGGGGTTTTTGTATTCCAACCCATCACAACCCATAGACCCCAAAAATTAACTGTCGGATCGGTTAAACACTATTTTTACCTGATCCCTTTCATACCTACGTGATCTTCACAAGTTTGAGAGTATTCTAAAATTTTTTATTTTTCAGTGGTTGTACGGATGACAGCGAGCAATATTTAGTTTTAAACTAGACGCATAAGTTTAGTTAGGGGAAAAAGACAGGTTTTTTCTGAAGGAGACAGCAAAAATAATTTTGCTAAAAGACTGTATTGATTATCGTTACTTTGCCAGATTTTTCTCGATTCAGAGTTCTTGTATACACAAGCAAAATTTGATGAATAAGAAAGAAATTCATAACTTGATTGATGCTAATCAAGAGTATTCAGACTTTGGACGTTTGTTGTATCATCGAGAGCGCAAAAATAAGAAGGTCTTGCATTACTCAGTGCAACTGAATGATACGGAGTCATTAGCTTGGGAACCTGTTCATAGCGATCGCCAAAAAGATAAAGGTGAAATAGACATTTGGAAAATTAACAAGCATTTTCACCCCGCTAAATACGTTCATCATTGGTCTAGAAATAACATGACTCGGGCTTTGCATATCTCTGTTGATGAGTTTCACAAAAATTGGCAGTATGAACTCTTTCGATTTAACTGTGAACACTGGGCGCGTTTAGTAACAACAGGTGATTGTCGCTGTTTCCAAATTCACGAATTTAAGAAATTGCAGAAAATCCCAGTGGCTGGTTTAGCTATCGTTGGTGTTGCAGGCTTTGTAACAGGTGCTTGGGAACATAATGGCTATGCACAAAAGGCAATTACTAAAGGTCTTTAGGTTGGGTTTTGTACAAGATAACTTTTGGAATTTAGAGAATCAATTCAGATGAATTACACAACAGCACAAAGTCAAGAAGTAGATATCAGTAAAATTCTCGAATTGGCGATGAAAACTGCTATAAATTTACGCGGCAATGTCAATCTTTTAATAGCGGGTAAAACAGGTGTTGGTAAAAGTACCTTAATTAATGCTGTTTTCCATGAAAATCTAGCCGAAACAGGTCAAGGTAAACCGGTCACACCCACTACACGAGAGATTAAAAAAGAAGGTTTCCCCCTAACAATTTTTGATAGTAGAGGTTTGGAGGTTGCCAAGTACAAAGAAACAATTTGTGAATTAGAAAACCTAATAAAAGAACGTTGCAATCATTCCGATCCCAACCGCCATATTCATATTGCATGGGTGTGTATTTGTGAAGATATCCGACGGGTTGAAGATGCAGATAAAGAGCTTGTGGAAATGCTCAGTCGATATGTACCTGTTGTTGGTGTAATTACTAAAGCCAGAGCAGATAATGGCTTTCGATCAGAGGTACAAAAAGAACTTTCTGTAGCTAAAAATGTAGTTCGTGTAAGAGCAATTTCTGAGCAGTTAGATGATGGTCATTCGCAACCTGTTATGGGTTTAAAAGAATTAATTGATATAACTATGCAAATCGTTCCAGAGGGGCAAAGAAATGCAATAGCAGCCGCTCAAAAAGTCTCTCTTCGAGAAAAAGTCAAACGCTCTCATGTAATTGTAACTACCGCAGCAACGAGTGCTGCTAGTGTGGGTGCTATTCCCATACCATTTTCTCATGCTGTAGCTTTAGTTCCTATACAGGTTACAATGTTAGCCAGTATCAGTGTAGTGTTCGGTTTAGACTTAAGCCAAGCATCTTTAGGAACACTCATCTCTGGTGTAATTGCAGGAGGGTGTAAACTAGGAGGTAATATGTTGCTCAGTGGTTTAGCGAAACTGATTCCGGGTGCAGGTAGCCTTGTCGGTGGAATTTTAGCAGGAAGTACGGCTGCGTTGCTAACAACACTTTTTGGAGAAGCCTATATTGCTGCTTTATGGGCTATTTTTTCAGGACATCCTGATGCTCAACCGACACCACAGGAAGTAGCAGAAACTTTCAAGACAGAACTATCCAGAAAGAATTTCCTTTCCCTCTCAAAATAGTTAACTTTCATCAGTTAAACTCCCAGAAACCCGGTGCGCGATAAAGTTACCGGGTTTCTAAAGACTTCAGTTTTTATACTGAAAAATAATATTGCGATTCGTTTCAATTGTTGCTAGAACTTAACTCTTGTTATTTTTACTTAACACGGTCTATCCTGTAGGCATTTCCAACCCTCATTCAGTCGGTTAACCGTCCCTAAAACAGTAACACAACTTAAACGATTGTAAATATTCTGTGATTGAAAATAAATGTTGCAAGTTCACACAATCACTGTTATTTAGTTTATTATAAAAGTGTAGAAGATCAATATCAATTGACAGAGACAGAGGTGAACAGATATGAATATTCTTCATGCCCTTGGAAATATGGTTGTTTATGTCTCCGAAGCTGCTGCTCGCATTTTCAGCCCCAGCGACGACAGTTATCCCATGATTGGTGTACAGCCCTTTGAAGGTATTCCGAATCACGATTATAAATGGGAAGACTAATCTCAAAAGAAGTGAATTTCAGTGAATTTAAAATATAGTCTGAGTCAATATAAACCCTCAACCTGCACGTTGTAGGAGAGGGTTTAATTGTCTTTTAATACAACCCGTTTAAATAGAAATTAATCCGAGATGACTCATTCGCCCTAGCCCAACGGTTGGGGCTTTTTTTGGCTGTCTCTATTTAATGAGCAACAAGATATTAATAGTCAATTATCCGTCCTTGTACAGACAGCCATCTCAGTGCGATCATTGAATTATGTAATGCTTGCCAAGCATAGGAAAATTCACCACTAAGACAGGAAGACACTAAGATTTGCTTCTTGACTGTTCTCTGTGTCGAGCGTGGTTTTTCTGAGAGGGCTTTTCCGAGTAATGAAGCTGTCCTAACTTACCAAGAGAAGCAGGTTTAGAGCAAGGTCGTTTACGACGGATTATTTTTGTGCTACAATAGTTTATCGTGGCTTGATGCCGATAATCTATGCTTGTGTATGAAATGAAGCTGCAAGGAACACAATACCAGTACAGAAAGTTAGACGAAGCTATCCGTACTGGTAGGTTTGTTCGCAACAGCATCATTAAAGCATGGATAGACGGTCAAATCAAAAGTCGTAACGATGCTTATACCTACTGCAAACTACTGTCAGACAACCCGAGTTTTCCCTGGGTAAACCAACTCAATTCTATGGCTCGACAAGCCCACGCAGAAAGAGCATGGGCATCCATTGAACGATTTTATCAAAATTGTCGGAAAAAAATACCAGGTCGAAAAGGCTTTCCCCAATTTAAAAAGTACCAAGTCCGAGCATCAGTTGAGTACAAAACATCAGGCTGGAAACTTTCAGAAGATAGACGTTATTTAACGTTTACTGACAAGTTTCAAGCAGGTACATTTAAACTTTGGGGTAGCCGAGATTTACACTTCTATCAACTCCAACAAATTAAACGGGTTAGAGTGATTAGAAGACACGATGGGTATTATGCTCAATTTTTAATCGATCATACCAGAGAGGAAAACAAAGAACTCACAGGAAAACAAACTGGGCTAGATGTAGGTCTTAACCATTTCTACACCGATTCTTTTGGCAATCAAATAGACAATCCCCGCTTTTTCAGGAAAGACGAGCGACGTATTAAAAAGCTGCAACGTCGCTTATCTCGAACAAAAAAGGGAAGTCAAAACCGCTCAAAAGCCAGAAATCGTTTAGGTAGAAAATATCTTAAGGTTTCACGCAGACGTAACGATTGGGTTTGTAAACAGGCTCAACACGTCATACAGTCTAACGACTTGGTAGCGATTGAAAATCTACGGATACGGAACATGGTTAAAAACCATCATTTAGCCAAGTCAATTAACGATGCTGCGAGGGTTCGATTTAGAGAATGGTTAGAATATTTTGGGAGAATTTATGGGGTTCCGGTGATCGCCGTTGAACCTGCATACACATCTCAAAACTGCTCAAATTGCGGTGAAAAGGTTGTCAAAACTCTCAGTACGAGAACTCATAAATGTCCTCACTGTGGGTATGTAGCAGACCGAGACGAAAATGCCGCCAAAAACATTCTAAAATCTGCACTCAAACAGTTATCAAATCAAGAAACGGATAAGAAATAGATTAACGGATTAACTTGACTGTAAAACGCATAAATCTAGGCTTCTCACACGTAGCTTAATCCGTTTTTCCGCTTAATATCTGTTTTGAAAATACCGTCGGGCAGATGGAAATTAACGCCTCCCGAGAGACTGACCTCTGCTTGGACGGGGAAACCCAATCCTTGTAAGTCAACTCATAGAAAGAGGAAGCCCAAATAGTGATGTTTGGAATCTCCGTTGTTTACGACGGAGAGGATGTCAAAATCGCACTGCTGTAATCATTATAAGATCTCACACTGGACTTTAAATCTTGAATTTTCGTTGACAAACTGGGTTGATGGGTGACTGTTGGCTAAGATAGAGTTAAGTTCGCTAAACTTATATTTAATCAATTTTTGGGGAATTCCCCTTGTCGTTTTTATGTTGTCGGGTTGAACGCGATCGCACAACCGATCTTAAGGGAAAATCAATGAATAAAGTTGGGATTAGTTATTTATTGTGGGCGGCTTGTTTTGTTAGCCCGTTTCATGGACTGCACCGTTTTTATAATGGCAAAATTGGCACGGGTTTGTTGTGGTTGTGTACCTTTGGTTTATTTGGGTTTGGGCAATTTTTAGATTTATTTTTGATTCCGGGGATGGTAGACGAACAAAACGCCAAAATTCAAGCCAAATTGGGCGTTTCTAGTACAGGTGTACCTTTGTACTCATCCACCCCTGCGGTTACTTATAATATTACCCCAACCACTCAAGAACAATTGCGAGTCAAGCTCTTGAAAGCGGCTGCAACCCGAGGCGGTAAACTATCCGTTACACAAGGCGTCATGGCGACAGGAGCGAGTTTTGAGGAAGTCGAAAAAGTTCTCAATCAAATGCTCAAAAGTGGCTATGTAGGAATCGGAAATCATCCAGAGACGGGAATTGTTTTATACGACTTCCATGAATTATAGCTCGAATATTCGTTAACATATTCCTGTACGGGTTTTGCGTAAAAGGACGAACAATCATGTTTCTAGTAACCGGAGCAACAGGTGGACTCGGTAGCCGTATTGTACGCCGCCTACGCCAACAGGAAAAAGAAGTCCGAGGGTTTGTGCGGTTAACCTCTCGGTATTCTGAACTCGAAAGTCGTGGGGCGAATATTTTTATCGGAGATTTAGAACGAGATAAAGATATCTACAAAGCCTGTCAAGGGGTAAAATATGTGATTAGTTCGCATGGTTCGGGAGGGAAAGCCCAAGCAATTGAATATCGGGCTAATATTGAATTAATTGATGCAGCCAAAGAAGCCGGAGTTGAACATTTTGTGTTTATTTCGGTATTGGGTGTTGATCGCGGTTATGAAGATTCACCTGTTTTTAAAGCCAAACGAGAAGTCGAAAAGTATTTACAAACCAGTGGTTTAAATTATACCATTTTACGTCCTTCTGCCTTTGCTTCCAGTTTATTACCTCTAGCGGAACGGTTCAAACAAACGGGGATTTATTTGTTAATTGGTGATGCTCAAAATCGGACTTCTGTTGTCAGTACCGATGATTTAGCACGAATTGCCATTGATTCGGTTTTTGTCGAAGCCGCTCAGAATAAAATTTTACCCGTTGGTGGGCCAGAAATTATTAGTCGGGGAGATATTCCTCAGATTTTTAGCCGTGTTTTTAACAAAGAGCCAATTATTATTAATCCACCACTTTTTTTATTTGATGGGTTACGCAGTACAATCGGTTTATTGAATGCTGATGCAGAGAAGAATTTAGGAACGTTACGAGTGTTATTGGGAAATGAATTTTTCTGTACTCCCGAAGAAATAGACACTTTAGAACTGATGTTTGACATGAAGATGGAACCCTTAGAAAGTTTTCTCCGTCGTTACTTGGGAGCTTAATTTTTGAGGTTTAGGGTTCATGGCTAATCTTTTAAGGTTAGCCTTTTTCAGATTTCATCATCAAATCACTATCCCAAAAAACTCTACAGAAAACATCAAGAAAAAACCTTCGTGTCTTCGTGTCTTTGTGGTCAGTTTCTCCACCAAAAAAGTCAATCCTGTGTGATTTAAAATCAAAATACTAGATTCAGCTTAACTTTAACGCACTCACTGGCACTTCATCCCAAGACTCAACAGTTCTCATCTGCGCTACCCAACCTTGTTGTTTTTGAGTTTCTGTCAAGTTTTTATCAAAAGATTCGTGACAGGCTTTGGCTTGTTCCTGATCACAACAAGCAATACAAGAATAAATTAGCCCAGCCGGATCAAGTTGTTCGTTAATCCAAATTGTCATTTGTAAATCTTCCTTGAGTCAGTCTAATAATGGAACTCTTTATATTGTATCAGAAGTCAGTAGAGATGTTGACTCAAATCCTCCCCATTCATTAATTTGATAAACAACTTGAAAGTTTTGCTGGTAAGCTCTATAATCATCTTACCCGGAAAAACCAGGATTTATGAACCTTCTAAAATTTCCTTGTCTACCAACAATCCTCCCAACTTCCGTTGCTCTAGCAACACTGTACTCGGTTATTAATATATTACCAACTTCAGCACAAATAGTCCCCGATAACACATTAGGTTCAGAAAACTCTGTGGTTACTCCTAATGTTAACATTCGCGGAATTAATAGCGATCGCATCGATGGGGGTGCGGTACGGGGGTCTAACTTATTTCATAGTTTTCAAGAATTTAATATCAGAGAGGGACGGGGAGCCTACTTTTCCAACCCCGATAATATTATCAATATACTAACTCGCGTTACTGGGGGAAATATCTCAGAAATCCTCGGAACATTAGGCGTTTTGGGGAATGCCAATTTATTTTTAATCAATCCTGCGGGAATAGTCTTTGGACCAAACGCCAGGTTAGATGTAGGCGGTTCATTCTTTGCCACAACTGCCGATGGTATTTTATTTGAAAATGGCTTTGAATTTGCAGCCAGTAACCCGGAAGCACCGCCATTATTAACAATAAATATGCCGTTGGGTTTGAATATTCGAGAAAATCCAGGCGCTATTGTTAATCAAGCCGCACCCCAACTGGTTCGACCCGATGGAAATCCGTTAAGAAATGATGCAGGATTTCTGATTCCGCAAGGCTTAAATGTTCCGAAGAATCAAACCTTAGCATTAATAGGCGGAGATGTAATATTTGATGGAGGCGTTGCAATTTCTCCGGGTAGTCGAATTCAATTGGGGGGTTTATCTGAACCGGGAATTATTGAATTAACAAATGTAGGGGCGAATGGCAATACGCCCATTCTTCAGTTTCCCGATAATATTCAACTGGGAAATGTTGCGTTAACCAATGAATCTCAAATAAATGTTCGTGCAGATGGGGGTGGAGATGTTAATATTAATGCAAGGAATGTTGAGATATCCGGTGATAGTATTATTCGAGCGGGAATTGATGAAGGTTTAGGGTTTCGAGAAGCACAAGGCGGAGATGTTAATATTAACGCTCAAGAAAATGTTTTGATAACAGGTACAGAAAGTTCGATTAGAAACGTTATTGATTTTGATGCAATCGGTCAGCCTGGAAACATTAATATAACGGCTAATTCACTCAGAATAGATAGTGGAGCGTTTCTCGGTACGACTCTTTTTGGACAAGGAAATGCAGGAAATATAATGGTAAAAGCCGCATCCGTTGAGATAACAGGTACTTCTCCTGATGGTGAGTTTCAGAGTTCTTTTGTTGCTAATGTCAATGAAGCAGGCGAAGGTAATGGAGGAAATATTTACATAGAAACCGGACAATTACGATTAACAGAAGGAGCAAGAATACAAAGCAGTACCTTTGGACAAGGAAATGCAGGTTTAGTATCAATTTTTGCAACGGATTCTGTTGAATTATTGACTGGTAATATTTTTAGTAATGTTGGAGAAGGTGCAGTAGGAAATGGTGGAACAGTTGAAATTAATACGGGGAATTTATTGTTGTCTAGAGGAGCGCAAATTATTACTGACACTTCCGGTGTCGGAAATGCCGGAAATATAGCTGTAAAAGCTGCATCCGTTGAACTAACCGGAACTTCAGCAGAGGGCGAACTTACCAGTGCTTTTTTTGCTGATATTAATGAGACAGGGATTGGTAATGGAGGAAATATTTACATAGAAACTGAACAATTCCGATTAACAGAAGGAGCAAGAATTCAAAGCAGTACCTTTGGACAAGGAAATTCGGGTTCTATATCGATTTTTGCAACAGATTCGGTGGAGTTAGCAAATAGTGATATTTTCAGTGATGTTGGAGAAAACGCTGTGGGAGATGGAGGAAATATTAAAATTGAGGCACAGAACATCAACTTTTCAAATTCTATTGTAGAAGGCGAAACTTTGGGAACAGGTAATGTTGGAAATATTATTATTAATACAGGAACTTTGGTCGTTCGAGATGGTACTGATATTCAGCTTGATGTTAGCCCAGAAGCAACAGGTTCAACGGGGAATATAATCGTTAACGCTTCCGAGTCTGTAGACATAATAGGAGTTTCACCGACTGGCATTAGGAGTCGAATCAACACCCGGACACTTGGTAGTGGTAATGCAGGAAGCGTTATTATCAATACTCCCAGATTAGCCGTTCTGAATGGAGGTACTATCTTTGCGAATACCTTCAACACCGGACAAGCAGGAGATGTGATTATTAATGCTTCAGAATCAGTTGAAGTCAGTGGAGGAAGTCCCGTTCAATTTGATCTAGATTCTGTTGAATTTGTTATAGAACCTTCCATTAATCCTGAAGATATAACTGCATCTTTTAGCAATATATCAACAGGGAGTTCTCTTTTAGAAGGAAGTGCAGGAAGTGTTTTCATCACGACAAATAAACTCACAATTCGAGAGGGAGGAAATATCGGAACTTATACTTTAGGAAGGGGAAGTTCAGGTTTGGTACAAGTCAAAGCCAATGAAGTAGAGATAGCAGGACAGTTGAATATTGATGGACGCTCCTCAAGAAGTAGCTTAGATGTTTTTACAAACGGTACAGGAACCGCAGGAACTCTCAATTTAGAAACCGGACGATTAACCATTCGAGATGGAGGTCAAATATCAGTGACAAGTGTGAACGGCAGTAGCGCAGGTTCTATCAATATTCAAGCTTCTGTTGTTGAATTAATTGGAGATGGAAGGTTTTCTAGTGTAATTGGAGAAAGAATACTTCCCAGTCAAATTACTGTATCGATGAATAGGATACCAGACGAAACATCTCCTAATACAGAATTTAGCGGTAGTAGCGTGGGAAGTATCACACTCGAAGCAGACCAATTAAGAATTCTCAACGGAGCAGAGATATCAACTTTTTCAGGGGATGTCGGCAGTTCGGGTTCAATAGATATTCGTGCCAATACTCTCGAAATTAGTGGTAGGGGAACTCGAACGACTACTTCATTCACAGGAGAACCATCCACATGGGGTAGTCGGATTTTTGCTCAAGCGGGTAACGGAGGCAACACCGGAGATATTTCAATTACCACACAAAGATTAATCGGAATTGATGGAGCATCAATGAACACTTTTAGTTTGGGAACGGGTTCTTCAGGTTCAATTAGTATACAAGCTCAAGAGGTGTTATTTGATGATCAAGTTGATATTTCTAGTGGAACGTTTGGTGCGGGTAATGGAGGAAATATTACCATTGAAACAGAACAACTTACAATGCAGAATAATTCTAGAATTTTTTCAGGAATTAGTTTACCCATTGAATCAGAAAATACTACTGTTGAAATGCCACCAAATCGTCGAGGAGGAACAGTCTTCATTAAAGCCTCGGATTCAGTTTTTCTTGATGGGGAAGGAACATCAATTAACACTGGAGTCAGTGAAGAAGGAGGCATAGGAAACGGAGGCAATATTATTATTGAAACTGGAGATTTAACTATAAGTAATAAAGTTTTATTATTTACAGGAACAAGTGGTATTGGAGATGCGGGGTCAGTGAATTTACAAGCCGAAACTGTTGAATTAATAGGTGGTTCTTCTATTGGTGCAAGAGTTTTTGAAACGGGGGTTGGAAATGGGGGAACGATAACTATTGAAACCGAAAATTTAACACTTCGTGAGCAAGCTCAACTATCCACATCAACTTCAGGAAAGGGGGATGCAGGTTCGGTGAACTTACAAGCCGAAACTATTGAATTAATAGGTGGTTCTTCTATTGGTGCAAGAGTTTCTGAAACGGGGGTTGGAAATGGGGGAACGGTAACAATTGATGCAGAAAGTTTAACGATGAGAAATCAATCTGCTATTTTAGTAGGTAGTCAGAGTAGTAGAGGTAATCCCGGAAATCTAGAAGTGAATGCTTCCCAAGTTCGTTTGGAACAAGCATTTCTATTCGCAGACTCAGTAACAGGTGAAGGCGGAAATATTACTATCAATTCACCGGATATTAGCGTGCGGCGTCAAAGCGCCATTTCTGCCGCAGGAAGTCAAAGCGGTCAGACGTTTGATGGTAATATTGATATTAATTCCAATTTTTTAGTATTGTTGGAAAATAGCCAAATTGTTACCAGCGCGTTTGACCCAACGGGAGGGAGCAATATTAATATTCGTCCTTTGGAAAGTGCCGAATTAGCAGTTTTACAATCTCAAAATAGTATTATTAATGCTGCTGGAGAACTTTCTATTGATGATACTCTCAATTTTGACCCGCCAGAATCAACGCAAGTTGAAGTGGTTGACCCGGCGGCATTAATCGCTCAAGACCCCTGCAAACAGAGAGGAGACAGTCAATTTATTATAACGGGACGAGGCGGTATTGCATTCAACCCAACTCAAGATTTATTTGCAGTTCCCGAGTTAGAATTGTCTCTGATTGAACCTGTGACTCCTTCAGTTAATCGTTCCTCCCAACGTCGTCAACAAACAAAAAAACGAGATAATAATCCTATTGATTCTAGAACCATTGTTCCGGCGAGGGGATGGATAAGAGATGAGAAAGGAGACGTTATATTAGTGGGTTATGACCCAACAAAAACGGGAGTTCAGCGTCAACCTCAACCTCTCCCAAATCAATGTAATTCTGAGGAATAAAGCGATTTTCAGCTAATTAATAATGAACTTGTTTCTGATATGCCGAGGGCTTCTTGGTGAAATGCCTGTCTGACCGGGGGAAGCCGACAGTCCGGGGTGATGCAGCGCAAAGTCCGATCTTGCGGGCAGACCCCGCGCCACCTGCGGGCGCCAGCGCAAACTCGCGACTTGGCGGTTTCCGTCGAGAGCGCGAACTTGCGGCCCGGCGGTTTCCGGCGAGACTTAGTTCGCAATCTTAGCGAAGTTTGCAAGAGAGGGAATGCTGCCCAAGACAGGCGGAAACCGCTCGAGAAGGAACTTTGCAATCTTAGGAACGAAACATTAATACGGTTTATACCGTGTTATATCAGTTTTCGATAGCAGATTCACAGCCAAGAAACCACCGGGAACGGGTAACGCCCCAGTGCCAAGTCTTAAGATGATTTAACCAAGATCGAAAAATGGCTACTTGTTTGCTACAATCTACAGGGTTGTCTTGCTATACGATTAAGAATATCCTTGAGCCAATCTATCGATCTGCCCAGAGTAGATGAATTTCTAGAAGAACTCGCAGCTATCCAGCAAACAGGTTCCAAACGAATTGCTGTGCTGGGATCTCGTCATGTTCCCCTGACTCATCAGAATCTCATCGAACTGATGACTTATGCGCTGGCATTAGGGGGAAATCACATTATTACATCGGGTGCAACGGGTACCAACTCAGCCGCTATCCGAGGTGCAATGCGAGCCGATCCGAATTTGTTGACGGTTATTTTACCTCAAAGTATGGATCGTCAACCCCGAGAGTCTCGCGTACAACTCGAACAAGTGATCCATTTAGTCGAAAATCCTAAAGGGGATACCTTGTCTCTAGCTGAAGCGAGTTCCTTGTGTAATCAAGAGATTATTTCTCGCTGTCAACAGTTGATTTGCTTTGCTTTTCACGACAGTACCACCTTACTCAGCACTTGTGAGGAGGCGGAAAATCAGCGCAAAATTGTCACATTGTTCTACTTTGATTAGATGAGGAAATAGGATCAATGGGGATTTTGCAACTGCCGACTGAGGCAATTCTAATAGATGCAATTTTTGTTGCTTTTTTGTTGGTTTATCTGCCTTTTTTTGTCGTCGGTTATGGTCGATTACAAGTTGGCTATGATATGAGCGCACCCAGAGCCATGTTTGACAAACTTCCCCCTTTTGCTCAACGGGCGACTTGGGCGCACCAAAACTCTTTTGAGGCGTTTATGCTGTTTTCTGCTGCTGCATTATCCGCCTATGTAACGGGACAGGACTCACAATTAGCATCCGCCAGTGCGATGATTTTTGTCGTGGCTCGGCTATTCTATTCTGTGTTTTATATTTTAAATATTCCCCTCGCCCGTTCTCTGATGTTTGCAGTGGGTTCTACTTGTATCTCTGTTTTATTCATTCTGAGTTTACTCACTGTTAATCCTTGGGGTTAGTTGTCATCTAGATTTCAACGAAAGCGCGGGAGTCCCCACGCTCAGTGAAGCGTAGCGAAACGGCGTGGGGAGGAATAGCGCAGCAATTGAGGGACTCGATGCCCCGAAAATTGCTACTTGACAATCCAGTTTCACCTTCGTTAAGCTAGAAAACATTTCGTGAAGGTTTATCCGTGAAGCAAGTTGTGACCGCCAAGTTCAAATTAGACCTGTCTCCAGAGCAAAAAGAAGCTGTGAGACAGGTCACTTTGGCTTATCGGGATGCACTGAGCTACGCTTCTCGGGTAGCCTACGCCAACAACAAACTGAGTAATGGAACGAAACTCCAGAAACTCGTCTATTACGACATCAGGGATTTATTTAAGCTTCCTGCCCAGATGTCGTGTAACGTCCCTCGCCAAGTCGGTGCAACCTACAAAACGCAGTGGACAAAATTCAAACAAAACCAGCAAGCGATTAAAGACGGGAAGACGAAGAAACTGTTTAAGGGGTTAGAGCACCCTTGCAAGTTTTCTTCCCGAACCTGCACCCTCAATTACCAACGAGATTATTCCTGGAAAAAAGATAATCAGGTGAGTTTAGTTACCCTGTCAGGTCGCATTGTTGTTAAATATTCTGGCTACAACAAGCACATTGACTGGATTAAACAGGGAGCAAAAATTGGTTCCGCCAAAATCTACTATACTGCTTCATCGAGAACCTATTACTTGTTAGTCAGCTTAGAAATAGACTTGCCCGATATCGACCCCTACACCATTAAACAGGTGCAAGGTATCGATGTCGGGCAACGTTTTTTAGCTGTGTCCGCCAAAACAGACAACAGCAGTCAGTTCTTTTCTGGTAAAGCGATTAGACATAAAGCTAATCGCTATCACAAAACCAGGAAATCCTTGCAGAGGAAAGGCACTCGGTCAGCCAAGCGCAGATTAGTTGCGTTATCTGGCAGAGAGAGACGGTTTACCTCTGACGTGAACCACCAAATCAGTAAACAGATTACTCAACCTCACAGCTTAATTGGATTAGAGGATCTTTTGCACATTAGAGAACGAACTCGTTCTAAATATGGGAAAAAAGCGAGTAAGAAGCAGCGCAAGGCTAATCGCAATAAAGCGAAGTGGTCTTTTGCTGAACTTCATTCCTTCATTGA
>NZ_LATL02000285.1 GCF_000972705.2 Limnoraphis robusta CS-951
CCCAAGTAATATAATTCTATCTCTATCTTGAGGAACACCATACTCTAAAGCATTTATCAATCTTTCTGTCAGTACATATCCAGCTTGAACAAGCTTTTGTTTAAGAAATTCAAAAAACATCTTATGTTTTTGAGTTTTATAAAGTCCCTTGACATTTTCAAACAAGAAAAAATCCGGTTTTTGTTGTATGATTAATTCAATATAGGTATCGGATAATCTGCCATTTTCTCCATTTTGACCTCTATTTTTTCCACCTACGGAAAAGTCGGGACAAGGTGGCCCCCCGATAAATCCTATTAGTTCTGATTGTTTTCGAGCATCTTGAACTAATTCCCAAAGACGTAATGCTTTTTCTCCTTCGGTGAGTTGAACAATATCGGCATTTTCTCCACTATTGTAGCCATATTCTGGCTCGGGAAGTTGAAGGCATTTTCTAGAATAACGGTAAGCTTTTATGAAAGTTGGATTAATATCACTAACATACGCTATTTTAAAGCCGCTTTTTTCAAATCCTAAATCTAAAAATCCTGCTCCTGAGAAAAATGAAAATATACAAATATTCATAAAGTTTTAAGAAAATATTGTTCAGCACTTCAACATATCAGGTAGGGATTGATGCTGTCAAGATAAGTTCACCATAAAACAAGTTTAGATGATTAATTCCTGACTGAATATAAATGTAGAGTTTTTGGCTAAATTTTCTTTATTGAGGATGAATCAAGTCAAGTGACTTGACTCAACCCAATCTATTTTGAAGTTTTAAAATGAATGACTTTCGCTGCACTATGGGTTGTATCTTTCCAAAAGGAGAGCTGACTAAATCGCTCAAATAAATCAGGAGGTAGTATACTTCTACGGGCTTTAAATTCTACCCGAGAGCGAACAGTATGTAATCCTTCTGTTCTCAACCTACGATCAAATTCTGGTTCTTCGTACTCGATGCTTTCGAGATCGTGATCAAAGGGTTCTTCTCCTAGAAACTGATAAATTAATGATAGGGTTTCCTCTGGAGATATCGCTAAAAACTCATAGTCTACTAATAGTAAACGCTCCGCTTGTTCGCTGTAAAATGCTTCTTTGAGAGCATTATAAGCAAATCCAACTAAACGGTTTCCTTGGCTTAACGCTTCTGTGCGACTGTATACGGTTGAAATTTCAGCTCGATTTCTAAACATTCTAGAAATTTCAAACGCATTCCGCCGAACTAATCGCTCCAAAGAATCCATTACCCAAGCGACATTACGCACACAACAAATGACTTTTGCTTCAGGAAACAATTGACAAATTAGCGGTAACTTGCTGCACCAAAGTCTATTTGTATCAAAAACAACTTTTTTTTCAGCAAGTTGCTGTTGATAATAGGCAGAAAAAATACTCAGGATCAAATCACGCCTCTGATCTTGAGAAAGGAACACGGAGAATTCGTTCTCCTCGCTCATCGCATCAAGCATTCGGTTGACTAAACCCCCGACAGGCGATGTCATTCCTGCATGAAAACGAGGATTTTGCCTCAGTATAGCTGCCAGCACCGTTGAGCCAGCACGAGGTAAACCCGAAATAAAGTGAATGGGGCTAGATAGAGACACAGTGTATGTATTCACCTCTTATAAGCTCTCAAACTGCACATCAGTATTTGAACAAATACTTCCTAGTGCTTTTGCCCATGATATCAAATTTGAGGATTCACCCTCAAAAGCACAATTGGATTATAAGACTAATGATACTTCTGCTTTCTCTTATATCTACCATAATTTATCAAAAAATCAACATTTCTTCATCCTGTTAAGCTTGATCAAGCTTTGAGCATGACTTGGATAACTTGACGAAATCTTTCAACTTGGAGAGCTAGCCCTGAAAATCTATCTCTGAAGTCGTTTCTCAAAATAACAGATAGATCATCCGGTTTATAAACAGAGTTAAAATTAGCAATTTACAGGGACATTCATTCACCTTATTGAGCTTTTTTTACAGTTAATAAAAATAGTTCATCACCGCATCTCTATTCAAATCTAACTTGAGATAGAGTTTTGACTCCCCCCAATATGCTAAATTTTATGGTAATATAGTTTGAGGAGCAACAATAAACAGAAAAAAGAAGTTTTCTAAATGATGAAAAAAGCTAGATTATTAGAGCTAATTGCAGGGAAAAATCGGGGAATATTAGCTAGTGATTTAGAGCGTCAGGCGATATTATCGGCGATTGCCCAACTCGAAGATTATAATCCTCATCCTAAGCCACTAGAAGTACCTGAACTGTTGGAGGGGAACTGGCAACTGGTCTACACTAGCAGTAGAGAATTGCTCGGAATTGATCGGTTTCCCTTTTACAACTTAGGTAAAACTTACCAATGTATTCGGGTGAAAACAGGTAAAATTTACAATATTGCTGAAGTCATTGGTATCCCTTATTTAGAAGGTTTAGTCAGTGTCGTTGCTGGATTTGAAGCGGTATCTGATCGACGAGTAGAAGTCAAATTTAACCGTTTTGTTATCGGTTTACAACGATTTATAGGTTATCAATCTCTCCATCCGTTTATTAATGCTGTAGAGTCGGGTAGAAAGTTTTTGGCGATCGACTTCAACATTGAACCCGGTAATCAACAAGGATGGTTAGATACTACCTATTTGGATGATCAGATGAGAATTGGACGAGGAAATGAGGGAAGCGTGTTTGTGCTGATCAAGGTTCCTTAGTCTTGCTAAGTGCGATAGGTGCGATCGCTATGATCATTCTCAGCTCATCAAAAAAGAGTCGGGCAGTTTGAAGTTCAAAATTGATTTTGTTGGTTTTCTTTAGAGTATAATTTTTTACCAGCAGCAAAATCGCTTATACTGTTTTCAATTGCAATTTTTGTGTTATAATCCTCATGCTTGCAGTCGTGAAAAACTCAAGACAACTAACTCTATAGACAAGATAAAAAGCCAATGTATACAAAATTCTGTCAGAGGTATCTACATCGGTTCAAAAGTCCTGACCATCAGGATATTTGAAGAACTAAAGATAGATGTCTATAGAATAAATAGGATGAAGATTGAGTCCTAAAAAAGATAGGGAAACATTCATTGAAATGAGCGGAGTTTACCCGACAAAATTTTGGATTGTGGCAGATCGTTTTTATGAATTTCAACGATGTCAACTGTTAAAAATAATTTGATATGGGAAAAGGTGTATAGATGAAAATAGCTCTAGTTCATGACTACCTAACTCAGAAGGGAGGAGCAGAGCGTGTTTTTGAGTTGCTTTGCCGCGCTTTCCCCAATGCTGATATCTTTACTTCACTGTATGAACCCCAAGAAACAATCAATCTAGGAAATAGACTGGTATACACGACTGCGCTGCAAAATATTCCAGGAGCTGCTAAAAATTTTCGACTCTTAGCTCCCTTTTATTACCGAGCTTTTCGTGCTTTAAACTTACAACAATATGACTTAATTCTTAGTAGCAGCACCAGCTTTGCTAAAGCGGTGAGAAAACGAGCTGGAGCCAAGCATATTTGTTTTTGTCATAACGTCACTCGTTTCCTGTGGGATACGGAAACCTATCTAGATAAGTATCAAAAATATCGGGCATTTTATCCGTTCTTGGAACAAGTATTTCGGGCGATGAGAAAAGCCGATCACAAGTATGCTCAGGAGCCAGATGTTTATATTGCAAATTCCACAGAGGTAGCAAATCGGATTGAGAAAATCTATAATCAAAATGCGATTGTCGTCAATTATCCAATTGAGACCAGTAAGTTTTTCTTTTCGAGTTCTAAAGAAGATTATTATTTGGTAGCATCTCGTTTCTTAGGATACAAACGGATTGATATTACCATTAAAGCCTTCAACAGACTCGGATTGCCTTTAAAAATTATTGGCAGTGGGCCTGAAGAAGAAGCATTAAAATCCCTAGCCAAAGAAAATATTCAATTTTTAGGTTTTGTCAGTGATGAACAGCGTCAGCATTTAATGGCAAATGCTCAGGCTGTAGTTGTTTCTGCCTTAGAAGATTATGGTTTAGTTCCTATAGAAGCCAATGCCTGTGGTACGCCTGTTATCGCCTATGGTGCAGGGGGTGTATTAGATACTCAAATTCCAGGATTTACCGGATTATTTTTTGAGGAACAAACATCAGAGTCCCTCCACAAAACCCTACTGAAATTTCCAGAAATTCAATGGGAGTATGCCAAAATTAGAGAGCATGCAATCAAAAACTTTTCAGAGGTTGCATTTTTTAATAAACTTGAGCCGATCTTTGAAAAGATTTGTGGGCAGAGGATAATTACACAAGTCAGTCAATCCAAAGTTGCTTAGGTGGTCGGAGGTTATGACATCAAACTTTCCCGAAATTCATTCAGAAACCGATTTAGGGTATGGAAAATTATTTGCAATACTTCTGCGCCGACGCTTTTGGCTACTGAGTATCTTTGTGATCGTTGTGTCGATTACAATTGTCAAAACGAAGTGGTATACAGAGCCAACCTATGAAAGTAAAATGCAGCTTTTAGTTGAACCTAATTTTCCCGCTAGACCGAGTGGTTTACAAGAAGAACGGGAAAATTTAACGTCTAAACAAGATTATGCAACTCAACTAACTTTAATGCGAAGTTCAAAATTTACAGAAACGGCAGCTCAGTTATTACAATCTGAATATCCACTTCTAAAGGGAGAGGATATAGAGAAAAATTTTAGTTTATCTCAGATAGAAGAGGGAGAGACGGAAACAAGAGTTTTTGAAGCCATCTATACTGATAACGATCCGCTTAAGACTCAGAAAGTCTTAGAGGCAATGCAACAAGTCTATCAAGACTATAATACAGAACAAGATCAACAGCGTTTAGACCAAGGACTTTCTTTTATTAATGAGGGATTACCAACAGCTCAAGAAAAATTGATTCAAGCAGAAGGATCTTTAGAAAAGTTTCGCGAAAATCAAAACCTCATTGATCCTGAACAGCAAGCAAAGGCTGTTACTGATGCACTCAATGCTGTAGAAAAAGATCTACTTGAAACTCGAATTAAATATCAAACGACTCAAACTCGCTATGAAACGCTACAAGATCAACTTCAACTTTCTCCACAGTCAGCGCAAATTGCAGCTCGTTTAAGTGAATCTTCTCGTTATCAAGAGTTACTGAATCAACTTCAACAAACAGAAATCCTTTTAGCTCAACAACGAACAATTTTTACTGATGCAGACCCAGAAGTTCAAAAGTCACTTGAACAACGTCAAAGTTTGCTAGCATTATTGAGGCAAGAAATAGTTAGAATTTTAGGAGAAATTCCAGCAGAACTGAATGTGACGGCGGAAGACATACTCAAAACAGGGCAGCTTAGTGAAATCGATCAAATGTTAGTCCGTCAACTGGCTGAAACTCAAACGGAGTTGCAAACTTTACAAGCTCGTGTCCAAAGTTTAGCTGAAACAGAAGAAGAACTACGCGCTAAATTGAATCGGTTTCCCAGTGTCATTGCTAATTATAACCGCTTACAGCCGGAAGTCGAAATTCAGCGAATGACGATTAATCAGTTATTGGAAAAAAGACAGGATCTGAGTCTGGAAATTACTCGGGGAGGCTTTAGCTGGCAAGTTGTAGAACCTCCTCAGTTGGGTGAACAAATTGCACCCAGCCTGAAAAAAAATCTAGCTTTGGGTGGAGTTTTGGGATTATTCCTGGGAGGAATTGTTGCTTTCTTGCGAGAAAGCTTAGACGATACCGTTCATAGTTCTGATGAACTCAAACAAAAGGTCACTTTACCCTTGTTAGGAATTATCCCTAAAATTCCGCAGGCTCAAGCCAACACTTCGATTTTAAATCTATCCTTCCGTAGATCTTCTCCGGCTTATTCTGTAATTTTACAAACCATTTATTGGCTGCCTTTTCGAGAAGCTCTTGACCTAATTTATAAGAATATTCAGCTTTTAACTTCTCCCAATCCCGTCAAATCGCTGTTAGTAACCTCCGCATTAAATGAGGCAGGTAAATCAACTTTAGTTTTGGGTTTAGCCTTGAGTGCAGCTCGCTTACATCAAAGGGTTTTACTGATTGATGCAAACTTACGTTCTCCGGCGCTCCATGAACAACTTAATCTGCCGAATGAACAAGGATTATCAACATTTTTGTCCAGTGAAGTTTCTGCGCCTTATTTGCATCAAATCTCCCCACTAGGTTTGAGTATTGATGTCTTAACAGGAGGGCCAATTCCTGATGATCCAGTTAAGCTTTTGAGTTCTAATAAGATGCGGAAGCTAATGAAAATTTTTGAAATAAATTACGATCTCGTTTTATTAGATACCTCTCCAATTCTCGGAACAGTAGATGTGCTGGAAACAGCATCCTTCTGTGATGGAGTTGTCATGGTTGAACGGATTGAACAAATTACTCAGTCTGAACTGAATCAAGCAATCGCAATGCTCAATCAATTAAAAGTAATTGGAATCGTCGCTAATGGAGCAACTCATTCTAAAAATAGTTCTATAACTTACAGTGAACGAAATGGCAATTATTTAGTTCGCTCAGACAAATCTGCTATCGATTTTCGAGATTACACGCAAAATTAAAGCCGATCAAGGTTTTAATCTTTTCGGATAGTTTTCTGATTCTCTGTTGTTCCAACTTAATTGACTAATCATTAAATTATGATGTTATTTAAATTCCCTTATTACCTAAAAAATGTTTTTAAAAAAACACAGTTTTGGAAAGATAATTATTTAATTTTTCAAGAATTGAAGTCTGTGTCAAATATCGCTTTATTAGCATTGCTGTTTACCTTCCTGGCTGCTATTTTTGAAGGGTTTGGAGTTGGATTTCTGTTAACATTCTTACAAAGTCTCACTGAGCCAGATTACCAACCTATTCAAACAGGGATTGACTGGTTTGACGTTTGGATACTTGGAGTCAAAGCATCAGCAAATGAGCGAATTTATCGGATATCTATTCTGATTTTGATTGTCACTTTGCTGCGAACGGGTATGACCTACTTGAGCGAAGTTTACAGTGGACTTACTCAAAGTTATTTGGCTTATCAGTTAAGAGTCCGTCTATTTGAACAGTTTCAAAGTCTCAGTTTAAGCTACTTTACAAAAGTTAGATCGGGAGAATTAATTAACAGCATAACAGCCGAAATAGGACAGCTCATGCAAGCTTTTTCGCTGTTTTCTTTTATGCTAGTTAGAGGATCAACATTATTAGTCTATGTTGTTTCTATGATGTTGCTATCTTTGCAGCTTACCATTCTTTCTATCTTATTGTTTACCTTGCTGACTATCGGTGTATCAACACTGATTAAAAAAGTCCGAGAAATAAGCTTTGAGAGAACTAAAGCTAGAGGTTGGTATACTTCAATTGCCATTGAATTTATCAATGGGATTAATACAGTTCAGGCTTCGGCGGCTGAAAATTTTGAGCGCCAACGCTTCTATAAAGCGAGTGAAAATTTACTGAAATCTGATAATAAGTCTTTTGTTTTTAGTGCTTCAGTTGTTCCGATTTCTGAAGCCGTAGCAACCATAATTTTGATTGGAATGTTGCTCTTTTCTTTTGCCTTTTTAATTCCAACAGAGCAGCTCAAAATAGCTTCTTTACTCACCTTTATCTTTATTTTATTTCGTTTAATACCGATTACTCGTCAGCTTAATGGCGCTCGGACACAAATCAGTAGCTTCCAAGGTTCAATTAACAATATCAATGAACTGCTGAGAACGGATAACAAAACTTACCTCAAAAATGGGACTTCTCCCTATACTCACTTACAACAAAAAATAGTATTTCAATCCGTCAGTTTTGGGTACGATCAGGAAGATGTGATTTTACATGATATTAATTTGATCATTAAACGAGGTGAAATGACAGCTTTGGTGGGAGCATCGGGAGCCGGAAAAACAACATTAGCAAACTTGATTCCCCGCTTTTATGATGTCACTCAAGGTCAAATTTTAATTGATGATTTAGATCTTCGAGAATTTGATGTATACTCTTTGCGTCGAAGAATGGCGGTTGTCAGTCAAGATACCTTTATCTTCAATACTTCAGTTCGAGATAATATTGCTTATGCCTTAGAAAATGTAGAAGAAGAAGCAGTCGTAGAAGCGGCTCGTTTTGCGAATGCTTTAGATTTTATTCAAGAACTCCCCCAAGGGATGGATACAATCTTAGGAGATCGAGGTGTACGATTATCAGGAGGTCAACGTCAGCGAATTGCGATCGCACGCGCTATTTTACGTGATCCAGATATACTAATTTTGGATGAAGCAACCAGTGCTTTAGACTCAGTATCAGAGCGATTAATTCAAGAATCAATGGAAAAACTTTCTGTGGGTCGAACAGTGATTGCGATCGCTCATCGCTTGTCTACAATTGTTCGGGCTGATAAAGTTGTGGTACTGGAGCAAGGCAAAATTATTGAACAAGGAGGTTATCAAGATCTATTAGAACAGCGTGGAAAACTTTGGAAATATCATCAAATGCAACATGATATAAGTCAAGTTAGCTAAAATGGAGGTTATTCAATGAAATATCCATGTGTGTCAGTTATTATTCCAACTTACAATCGAATTTTAATGCTACAAGAGGCACTAGACAGTGTTTTTTCTCAGCAATTTGATGAAGTTGTTGAAGTTATTGTGGTTGATGACAATTCTCAAGACAAAACCTCTGAAATGGTTAGTCAGAAGTATCCACAAGTTCACTTGCTCAGCCTCAAGCAAAATGTTGGAGTTGCTGCGGCACGAAATCAGGCTTTATCTATAGCGAAGGGTAGATATATAGCTTTTCTAGATTCCGATGATCTTTGGGAAAAAGATTATCTCAAAATCCAAATTTCCGCCTTAGAGGGTCAAGAGAAATGTTTCACTGTGAGTAATATTTTGGTGTGGAATACTGTAAACAATGAAAAACAGATTCGAGTATTGAAGCCTGACTTAGAAAAATATAATTCACCCCTTCATCATTTGATGGTTGGAAACTTTATTCACATTCCCTCCTGTGTTGTTTTTCCTCGTCAAGTGTTGCAAGAGGTTGGTTTATTTGATGAAAGAATTAAGCGAGGTGAGGATGCGGACTTTTATGCTCGATGTTTAATAGCAGACTATACTCCTGTTTTTACCAATCAACCTCTAGCCATTCAACGTAAACATAACCAAGGACAGTCAACAGATGTCAAAAATCAAGAGGAGAGAATACAAAATCGGTTATTTATGATTCAAAAAAATTATCCCATCATTTCACTGAAAGGTGACTTCAAGGTTTCGCAAAATCAACTTTATGCTGATGTGTATCAAAAGTATTCCCGGTTGTATCTCAAGCAAAAAAAGATTTTTAAGTCCTTGAAATATTCCAAAAAACTAGCTGATTATACTTCTCTTAACTATGCTTTCTCTAACATAAAAAATGAATTTAAAGAAATATTATTCAATCGTTTCTCTCGTCTTCATAGCAAAATCAGACCAATTTTGAGCATAAAATGAAGATTTTCGAGAAAATGTTTAGACGTATCAGACTCAAATGATCAGACCCAAAAAACTATGATTAAAAATCACATTGAGATTTCGGTCATCATTCCAACTTACAATCGTCTTCCAATGCTTAAAGAAGCCTTAACTAGCGTATTTTCCCAAGATTACCAGGGAAACATAGAAGTTATTGTTGTTGATGATAACTCCCAAGATGGAACTTCAAAATTTATACTCCAAGAGTATCCCAATATTCATTTAATAAGTCTCGAACAAAATGTAGGATGTCCTACTGCTCGTAATCTAGGAATAAGTCAAGCCAAAGGACAATATATTGCCTTTCTTGACTCTGACGATCTTTGGGAGACGAATTATTTATCATCCCAGATTTTAGCTTTAGAAGGGAAAGAAAGATGTTTTTGTGTCAGTCATCTAGTTAGCTGGTATGTGATGAACAATCGAAAAAAAGTGGAGATTCAAAAACCAGATCTAAAAACCTATACATCACCCATCCATCATTTATTGATTGAGACTTTTATTCTGACACCTTCATCCGTTATTTTTCCTATCGAAATTTTTTATAAAGTTGGTTTTTTTGATGAAAACTTAAAATTAGGTTCCGATACTGATTTATATATTCGCTGTCTTTTAAAAGGTTATTCACCCCTCTTTTCAGAACAGTTTAGTGTAATCCGACGGGTACACAATGAAGGTCAAATGACCGATGCTAAAAATTTAAGAAGCAGAAAGAAAAGTCGAATTGATCGAATTCATAAATTTTATCCATTGCTTGATGAAAATCATAAAACGGTGTCTCTAAATCGAATCTATGCAGAACTGAATACGAACTTTGCCAGTTTATTTTTCCGGCGCAAGTATTTTGTAGACTGGTTAGTATGCTCTGTTCTTTCAGCGTATTATAGTTCTCCTCAGTATGCACTTAATAATATGAGGCTTGACTTTGCTCAAACAAAAGCCTTTAAAAGAATCCAGAAAAAATTGAAAGTTGAACAAAATCCTCAAACCTAAAAATGTTTACATCCTGACCCATTCTTGCCAAGCCTCAGCCGATTGAAGGAGAACAGTTAAAATGAAAGATTCAGTATCTATTATTATCCCCTGTTATAATGCAGAAAAATGGCTAAGAGAAGCTATTGATAGCTGTCTTCAGCAAACCTATTCTCCAATTGAAATTATTGTTATTGACGATGGTTCAACCGATAACTCCCTAGAAATTATCAAAAGCTATGGAGATAAGCTGATTTGGGAAACGGGAAAAAATAGAGGCGGAAACTACGCTAGAAATCGAGGGTTTGCACTTTCTAAAGGCAAATATATTCAATATTTAGATGCGGATGACTATATATTACCTGAAAAAATAGAAAAGCAAGTTTATTACTTAGAAGAAACAGGAGCAGATGTTGTTTATGGAGATTGGAGATT
The DNA here is from genome assembly GCF_000972705.2 of Limnoraphis robusta CS-951. Next base: position 10,877 of record NZ_LATL02000285.1, read on the forward strand.
TCAATATCACTTACCCAAAGGAAAAATTTCACTGAGTGAGATTAATATTTGTGGCCCCCATGAAGATTTTCTAGAATTTTTGATTTCCGGTCAATACCCTTGGCTTACCACTATTGTTCCACTTTTTAGAAGAGCTGTTGTTGCTAATAGTCAGGGATGGGATGAGAATATTAAAAGCGGACAAGATAGAGATTTTTTTATATCAATAGCCCTAAAAAACGCTAAAATTTTTTATCAACCTGGTTGCTACTCAATACATCGAAAATATGGGAATATTACTGTTTCTACGTCAAACAAAGCCAGATGGCTAGAGCAGAACTTGTTGATTATGGCAAAAACAGAAAAAAAGTTAGCTGATTCCCATCGATTATCCTTGAAGTATCGAAAAGCTTTGGCTCGTTCCTACTTTACTTTGATAACTTACTGGTGTTCCTATTTAGGTTACTCAAACTATACTCAAATATTGTATAAAGTTAGGTCTTTAGATCAAGATTTTGAACCCAGTTACTCGAAAATATAT
>NZ_LATL02000286.1 GCF_000972705.2 Limnoraphis robusta CS-951
CACTTGCAGGCGCTTAATGGTTCAGCTCAACGCCTGTTTAAAGTGGGCTGTTGAATCTAAGCGAGTTGAGCTTACCCGTTCACCCTTTGAAGGAATGGCAGGGAAAGCCAGAAAGCGGATCAAGAAATCAGAGGATGAAGAAACCGATATCAACCCATTTACCAGTCTTGAGCGAGACGCCATCATAGAAGCTTTTAGAACCCGCTCACAACAGCCTCATTATTACTATTACGTTGCCTTCTGTTTTTATGTTGGCTGTAGACCGAGTGAAGCGATCGCCCTGACTTGGGAAGACATCTCAGACGACCTAAGTAAGATAACTTTCAGAAATGCCATAGTAGCGGCTGTTGAAGGTCTGGAAAAAGTTGAGGGGCTTAAAACCCAGAAAAAGCGGGTGTTTCCCTGCAACAATCAGGTTCAGAAGTTACTGAGAGAAATTCAGTCAACCCGTCAGTCTACTCAAGGTCTAGTATTGCCCTCAACCCGAGGCAAGGTATTCAGCACAGATTCTTTCCGCAAAGTGTGGGTCAAAGTGCTTGACAGCTTAGGGATTGAGTATAGGAAGCCGTACCAGACCAGACACACATTTATCACCCTCTGCCTTGAGAAAGGAGTAGATGCAAAGGATGTTGCTAAGTGGGTAGGTAATAGTGCGGAGATAATTTACAAAAATTATGCAGGTCACAGAACCGAGTTATCTGTCCCTGAACTTTGAGTCTCAAGTCATCAAACAACCACTTTTGGAGTGAGTTTGGAGTGAATCCTACTTACACCCAAATAGCCTTAACCTCTGAAAGCCTTAACTGAGAAGAGATTCAAGACAGGGGAAATTACCGACCATGAGTTGGAATGACAATTAAATCCGCGTTTTTTTCCTGAGCGAAATCAACGATTTTTTCGATGGGATGTCCAATCTCAACATACATTTTAATCCCTTGATATTCAGGGTGATTTAACGCTTTTTCTAATGCTTTGTGAACATTAATTTTGCGTTGATCATCATCTAAGGTGTTCCAAACCATCGCCGGATCGGTTGAAGGAAGGGGTTCTAACACATGAATGACATGAACTTGTTGGGGGGATTTTACATATTCTAAAGCGGTGGGAACGGCGTTGAGGGAGAGTTCCCCAAAGTCAAACGGAACCACAACGCAGTTTTTTTCAATTGCACTCATAATCTTTCTCCTAAATTCATCATCTAAATTCAGAGTAGGATGAATACTGCCCATCCTACCAATAGATCAGGTAAAATCACTTAACTTTTTCCGGTGATTGATTGTAATGCTGGACCCATTGTAAAATTACCATAGGCGAGTTCACTGACTGCACTCCAGGGGTAAATACTTTCTCTAAACTTTTTCCACTGTTCATAAACCGTTTTAAAGGTAGCATCTTTACTAGCATTTTCTTCATAAATGGCAAAGGCTTGTTGTTGAGCGGCTGTCATAATTTCTGAACTAAAAGCCTTGAGTTGGGTTCCGCCTTCCATCATCCGTTTTAAGGCGATAGGGTTTTCAGTATCATAGATAGCTAAACATTCCATATTCGCTTGTATTGATGCAGCTTTGACAATTTCTTGATATTCTTTCGGGAGCTTATTCCAAGCCGTCAAATTAATCTGTAAATCAAAAGTTGAACCGGGTTCCCACCAGCCTGGATAATAATAAAATTTAGCGGCTTTGTTTAAGCCTAACTTTTCGTCATCAAACGGCCCTACCCATTCTGCTGCGTCAATTGCACCTCGTTCCAAGGCTAGAAAAATTTCTCCACCCGGTAAAACTTGAACATTCACCCCCAAACGCGATAATACTTCTCCACCCAAGCCAGGAATTCGCATTTTTAAGCCCTGTAAATCACTGACCTTATTGACTTCTCGCTTGAACCATCCGCCCATTTGTACGCCGGAATTTCCCGACGGAAAGGCAATCGTATTAAAGTCAGAATAAAGCTTTTGTATTAACTCTAATCCGCCACCATGATAGAGCCAAGCATTTTGTTGTTGAGCATTTAATCCAAAGGGAACGGCCGTTCCAAATGCCAAAGCGGGATTTTTTCCGATATAATAATAACTGGCAGAGTGACCACATTCAACAGTGCCTTGTTGAACGGCATCTAAAACTTGCAACCCCGGTACAATTTCACCCGCCGCAAAGACTTGAATGGTGAACCGTCCATCGGTCATTTCGCTAACTCTTTGTGCGACTCTCTGAGCGGCACCGTAGAGGGTTTTGAGGGAAGTCGGCCAACTGGTTGCCATTTTCCAACGCACATTCGGTAACGCTCCAGCAGTGGTGCTTGTGGTGTTGGTAGGGCTACAAGCAGCAAGGGCAGCAGTCGTGGCGGTAGCAGTGGCAGCATAACTTAAAAGAATGCGACGTTTCATGTTGTTAGAATTCCGGGTAGACTGAGAATATTAATAAGTGATTGAGATCAAATTTGTCAATCGGATTCAATTCTAACAAAGTCGCGATCGCTTGGGGTTAAGAAATATAAATTGTTTTTGATTCCTCTCAAATTGATTGCTCGACCAAGACCAAGCTATTATCCGTTAATTCTATAACGGAACTCCCAGCCTAAACCCCATCTCTAAATGGTTGCCAAGGTTGATAAAATTGACGAAAAGATTCACTTTATTTCCTATATAGCACTACGCATTATGGTTAGGACTTATGTAAAAGCTGAAAACCTTTTTTAGTCTAACTTTTGCCTTTTGCCTCTTGCCTCTTGCCTAGCGCGTAGCGCTATAACAATCAGCAGAAACCGTGTTGACAACTTCTTTGTTTCTTTGTGTCTTGGTGGTTAAATTAGGCTGACTGCTATATTTTTTCGGCAGCCACTAAAATCTTTAGACTCAAATAGGGCAGTTCAGTTCCATATTTTATGAAAAAAGGCAGAAGTTTATTCGTTTAGACGGATATTTTACCCCGCCTAAACCCCGAGATTTCCTCCTGCCTTGCAAGGCAGCCTTGTCTAAATTAAGGGATATACTAAGTTCCAGTAGATTTTAAAGAACTGATCCAACTTAGATTTAAAGAAAGCCTGAGCTTTACTTTTCAGTAAATCATCTCTCATATACATCGATTCATTTTTCAGGAGTTCTCGATCTGAAACGGTTTTGAGAGATTGAACTAATTTGCGTTTTTTAAAAAGTTTAGGCAAAGATGCAATCACGGCTAAAATCCCTTGAAAATATGTAATGATATTCCCTTTTAACATCAAAAACGCAATCAGAGAAACTTCATAGATCAGCAAAGCAGGCATCAATACCATTAACGTGCGTAAGGAATAGATTGTCAAAATAAAATACCATCTATTTCTCACTTGATAAAACACTTTTGAAAGACCCCGCTTTTTAACTCGATGATAGCAAATTGCACGGGGAACCGTGTAGAGTTGATGACCCGATGTTGTTAGTCTGAAGCTAAATTCTCCATCTGTGCGTCCAAAGAAATAATCTTCATCAAATAATCCAATAGTTTCTGCGGCTGACTTGGAAACGAGCAAACAAGTTCCAGAAACGGCATGAACTTGTGTAATATCTTTTACACCTTGATTGAGGGGTTTATCACTATTCAGTAAAATCGCTTCTGCGGTATAGTGAATGAATACTCCCTCATGTTGAATCATATCAGGTTGATCATGATAGACTAGACGGGGCGCCCAAATTGCTGCTTCTGGATAACGATAGTATGCTTTGACTAATTCACTTAAACAGTCTTCTGCAAGGATGGCATCATCATCAACCAGTAAGGTTAAATGATCATCCGGTGTATTGAGAATTCCCTGATTTCTAGCCGGGTTCGGGCCACGATTAGAATCTAAACGAATGACTTTAATTTGTGAGTAATGATCTTCTACCCATTCTGGTGTATGATCGGTCGAATTATTATCGATCACGAGAATTTTAGCAGGTTTGTAAGTTTGAGACTGTAAGGAGTCTAAACAGCGTTGAATTACATTTTTGCCATTGTAAGTTACAACTGCAACTGTAATTTCAGGCTTTTTCAAAGATGAAACGTTAGGAGTTTCTGCACCAGGTTGAATAATTTTTCTGGAATACATCGATAATTGTTCCCTCTCAAATCAGTCTATTGTCATCAATGCTTAATTCCTTACTTTTCGGATGTTTATAGAGTTTTTGACTCGTTAACCGATTGCTCTGTAAAGATAGTAAGCAAGTTGTTCTGAATACACAGGCTAAGAGCTAGGGGGTAAAATGCTGAAACACCATATGAAGAAATTGAGATCTAACAGTTGAAGCTGCTAACTAGCGTTCTCAAAATCCTCAACCGGAGTCCTACACCCTTCTATAACTAATTGTAGCATCAATTGAATTTAGCATAGATTTTCAGGGTTATTTCTGGTAAAAATTGAGCCAGACAATCGGGTTAGCTCATCTGTTTTTTTTTTAAAGAGCCAAAAAAGATCAATAATTTGACAATATAAAATCTCAACTTAAACTATAAAAAGGGAAGATTAATTGATAGCCTCTGATTACTCTCTTAATGCTCAAATGCTCTGGGAGTCCAGAAGTTAATGTTTCCCTGTGAATCATCGATATCCTGCTGCAACCTTTGATTTTGTGACTTTTTGCTCGTCTCTATGAAAAAATTACTGGCTCGTTTAGACTTTTCTTATCTCTATGCCCTAATAGGAGAGGCTACTTTAGCTCTAACATTTGCTTTCTATATTACCATCGCTCGGGTTTTAGGGCCAGAACAGTATGGGATTTTTGCAGCAGCGATCGCTTTAGCCGCAATATTATCTTTGTTCATTCAGTTTGGACTTCCCACTCTGCTGACACGAGAAGTTGCAGCCCATCCAGATGAAGCAACGCAATCAACTGTTTTGTTTCTGGTACTCGAAGGATTAACTTCTATCGGGGTTCTGATTATTCTGTTACCACTTGCTCTTTTATTAGGTTACAAAAATGAAGTCTTAATTGTGTGTTATTTAGCGGTTATTTCGGAAGTTTGTCGCGCCGCTATAATGACACTACGGGGAGCAATTAAGGGTCTAGGATGGTTTAGAACTGAAAGTGTTGCAGTTGGCGTTGAACGATTAGCAGTTGTGGCAATTGCAACTGCGGTATTACTTCAAACAGAAAACCTAATTTTGGTGGTTGCTACTGTTGTAATGGTTCGGGCAGCTAATACTATTGGGCTAGTTTATTATCTCAGTCGCCAGATCAAAATATACTCTCCCGTCAGCAGACAACAATTAATAAACACCCTAAAAATTGCCTATCCGTTTGCCTTGTCCGGGGTATTATGGATTTTGTACTATCAGGTTGATGTTGTCATGCTCAAGTCTCTCTCAACAGGGGAGGAAACAGGCTTTTACAGTGCATCTTATCGAGTTTTAGAAATGTTCTCGGCTCTACCTAGAGTCGTTTTTTATGTCATTTTCACTCGGTTTGCTCGATACTATACGACTGAGCCAGACAAGTTGCCAGAGCAAATTTTCAAAGCGGCTCGTTTGTTACTCCTCGTTGTCATTCCTGCTATTGTAGTCGCGGGTTTGATTCAGACTCATTTAATTAATATTCTCTACGGTGATGAATTTTCACAGTCTGTCACATCCTTATCGATTCTCCTACCCAGTTTGGCGATTAAAATGTTCGGAAATATTGCTGATCAGTTTCTCCAAGCAACTGGACATGAGAAAAAGCTGCCCCTAATTTTAATGGCTGCGGCTTCCACTAACGTTTTAATTAACGCTCTCCTAATTCCCCATTACGCCTCAATGGGTGCAGCCTTCGCCACCTTTTTGAGTGAATGTATACTCGCGACTTTAAGCCTGAGAATTCTAGCTCAAATTGGATATAGTCAGGCGAGTAAAAATATTGGCTTCATCGCCATTATTAGTTTAGTTGTGACGGCGATTCCTTCTCTTCTGCTATATGGATTAACTCCAATAATTGGCATCGGAGTAATCATACCCTGCATCGCGATTTTGCTATTCCGAATGCGTTACAAAAACTTTCTAGAACCCGTCCCATCAGAGCAACTCTGATTTGAGATTCCTGTCTGAACTTGAGAGTTTACTCTGTTGCTATAGAACAGAGTTTTGCAAAAAAATTGGGAATCTTAGGCTTTTTGTAGTCTAGGATTTCCCAAGTTTTTCACAATTGATCTAGGATTAGATTAATCGTAAAGGAAGTCAGCTAAAATTTACTGATCTTCAAACTGATATTTTTCAATTTTCATCGTTTCTCTGTGCAGTCGATTACCTTTTAAAACCTATCAATTGCTAACAGTATCTTGACGGTTTTGGATGATTTTAGCGGGAACTCCAACAGCAACAGAATAATCAGGTAAATTCTTCGTGACGACTGCACCCGCTCCCACAATACAGCCCTTGCCAATTTTAACACCATCAAGCACAATCGCACCCGCACCTAACCAAACATCATCATCAATTTCAACAGGCCCTTTTGTATAAACGCCCTGTTCCATCATCGGAATATCCAAACGGTTTGTAATGTAACGTCCACCTCCGATATAACAATTCGCCGCAATTAAAACAGAACGACCAATAAAAATCCCCCCTCCCGAAGTTAGAATGGTATTACAACCAATATCCGTTTTTTCGCCAATTGTAACGGGGGCTGTTTTACCCTGAATCACACAATTTCGAGAGATAATAACCGAATCTCCAATATTAATTCCCGCTTCACCTGCGCCACTCGCATCCAGCAGGGCATAATCATCAATCGCCACCCCATTTCCCAAGCTAATTTTTCCCGGATGACGGATAACAATTCCCTTCCCAAAAATCACACTTTTCCCCACCTGTTTAAACAGACGAGGATAGAACATCTTGCGGGTAATGTAGCCTAAAGCTCCTGGTAAATTCCCAAACAATAAAGTTGTGAGTTCATAGGATAAAAAAGGGATTAATTGAGTCGTACCAACCGCTTTTTCTTGATATCGTTTTAAAGCAGAAGACTGAGTTTGATTGAGCTGTTGGGAAAGCGGAACTTTGGCAATTCGTTGCTGTTCATCGGGAGCTACCATGATAATTTTTTTCTATTCCTTCTAGGATTTAATCTTAAGATTTTTTCAGGGAAATCCAACCGTTATCAAGATACCATTGAGCCAGTTCTTTTAATCCTTCTTCATCAGAATGAGCCGGAATAAAATCAACTAAATTTCTCATTTTTGAGGTATTAAAAGAACGATCTTTGGTGTAAAAAGCCAATCGCCGTCGATAAATAGGCGGTTCAATTCCCAAGGGACGAAAAATGAGTTCAAAGAAATCACCAATGGCAAAAACAGGTGCCGCAGGAACTTTAATAAATTTGGGAGAAACGCCGTAATACCCCCCAATTAAAGCCACCATATCTTTAAACGTCATGGCTTCTTTGCTTCCACAAATAAACACTTCCCCAACAGCTTTTGGATGAGTCGCCGCAACAATAAAAAAGTCCGTCAAGTCATCGACATGAATAAAATGCAGTAAGTTACTTCCATTTCCAATCACGGGTACCCATTTTTTAGCAACCCATTTATAGATTTTCAGAAGACGTTTTTCTCCGGGGCCATAGATTCCAGCCGGACGAACAACAGTTATCGGTAAGCCTTCTTTTTGACCAAATTCTTGAATCCATTGTTCTCCCTGAAGTTTAGTTTCTTGATAAACATCTCCGGGTTTTAAAGGACAGTTTTCATCTCCAGGGGGATTGTCAACATGACCATGAACCCCAATCGTTGAAACGTGAACAAACCGTCTAAAATCTGGTTGTTTGAGGGCAGCTTTTGCTAAAAGTTGGGTACTGAGAACATGAACGTTATAATAGCCAATATCGGGTGATTTTGCTTCTCTAAACGGTGTCACCATATGGAAAATATAGTTAACGCCTTCTATGGCTTTATTAATCAGTTCTTCATCAAATACATCGCCTTTTAGCCATTGAATGGGCATTCCCGCAAAGGATTCTAAATTGGAACTCGGACGGGCAATTGCAACAACTTCAATCCCTTGATTAATCAGCTTTTTAACCAGAACTGAACCTGTAAAACCAGTTGCTCCCGTAACCAGAGCGCGGGAGCCAGGAGGAAGTTTATATTGAGATTCGGTGAGTGTCATCTTAACTTGAGAATTGGAGGTTAACGGGGTGTAAATTTAGCAACAATGGGAGAACCTAACCAATAGGTTAATCCCAATACTCTCATAGATTGTTCAAGTTGAGATGAAAGTCCAGGAGATTTCAGGGTACGATGCAGTACCATCGGCCAGAAAAATTGAGCATAACGTCCCGTTTGTTGCCAACCTACGGCTTTAAAGTAGTTAAGCAGCGTAGATTCTTGATAAGAAATAAAGGGTCGAGTATTGCCTTCTAATCCTTTTTTCAGTTTAAATAAATAGGGTGCAATGGAATTCACACTGCGAACGGTTGGATAATCAACGATTACCGCTTTTTTTGCCACTCTCGTCAGTTCACTTAAGAATTTTTCCCATTGCGTCACATGAGCTAAAAAGCGATAACTAATCACCACATCAAAGGCGTTATCCGGGTAGGGTAAATCGAGAACATTTCCGACTTGAAAGGAACAGCGATTAGTTTCTAGCCAAGGCTGAATTCTTGCTTGACAAACCTCAGAACTTCCTAATACTGTAACTTGATAGCCATTTTCAATTAAAGGAGCGGTGATTTGTCCATGTCCGCCCCCGACATCCAAAACCGTCGCCTGGGGATAGTCTTGAAGCATTTGTAATGTTGCTTCGGTTTGAATGTTCAGCATCCAAGTTCCAACTGCACCGGAAAACCGAGAAGCATAACCCTCTGAAGAAGTTTCTATATCTGCGGTTTCTGGAAAGTTTGAATTAACAATCATCTTTTTCACCCTGTTACTTAATTTATGCGAATATTCACCGCTTTATTCTTGATTTTGATAGCGAACTTGAACTTGATTGCGAATAAAATTCCAAGGGGTTTGTAAAGAGCCGTAAGGATGCACAACCGTTTCAGGACGAAGTAAAATCTCTTTCATACTTTTTCCGGGTTCTTGTTGATTAAATGAACCCCGAACCTGAAATCCAAAACTGCCGGGTCGAGTAATTTCCGAAGTAAGCGGAAGCGGATCAGTTCCGGGTAAAATTCTTAATCCTTTGGCTTCTGCGAGTTGAAAATAAGCAGGACGACGCCAAAAAATAGGACGTCCGCCATTATCTCCCAAAAATAACGGAGAAGCATCATCAGACTTCAACAGGTTACTTAATACTTTTCCCCGTCGTCCGATCCACTTTCCAAAACCCCAAGGAAGGATGGGTAAACCGCCTGCTTCTCGAATCATTTGTAGGGTTTCTGGAAGGGGAGAACCATCGGTAAAAGTCTGATCGGTGATTAAGGCTAAAACCTCTAAATTTTCCGAGGTAATGATCTGACGACCTGCAATTAAAAACATCCCCTGTTGTTGGGGATTTTCGGCATAAATAGACTCATGTTCAGATGTTTTCTTAAATTTCCAGTCTTCTATCTTTTGCTGTTTTTCTGCATAGTCTACTAATGTTTTAAACCAGTTATTGCCACTTGTTTCTGTCAAGAATAACAGGGAAAAAGAGGGAAGTTTACCGGGCAGTTTAGCAACTGTTTTTTGAAAGTTTTCAAAGGCTGAATTGAGAAACTGTTCGAGGGAAAAACAGTTATAGATATGAACATGAGCATCTGCTAGAATTAAAGGATGAGCAGAGTCAATCGATTTGGCTAATAGGGAGGTCATCGCTAAGGCTCACAATGGGATTTGTTGAAGTTTGGCTGGGTAAGTTTTATCTTATACCAATTCTTTATGAAGCTGCATCTAATTTATCCCCCCCAGCCCCCCTTACTAAGGGGGGAAGCCGCAGGCGGGGGGATCGAAAAAAGTTGCATAATTAGAAAGAAATGGTATTACTATTCTACTCCACAAATTTTTGAGATTGGGTTTGTTTCCAAAACCATAATCCGGCGAGAACCAGTCCAGAGTAACCCAACTCCCAACCGATAAAGACTAAATGGCTGAGATCAAATAGTCCTCTCGAATGATGAACGCCGGGAAACAGGGGTAAAGAAGATTGAATAGAAACGTCTGAAAAGGGCGAGAATATTTGTACACCTGACCCGCCTGCGGTAAAGATATCTAAGAGTAAATGGGAACCATAAATAATCAATGTCCACCCGATTAATTTTTGGGCGGAGAACTTCTTGAAGCGACTTCCCAATAAACCGATAACCAGACTTAAGCCAACGGTAAAAAGTAGGGTATGGGTTAACCCTCGATGAAATCGTTCTCCTGTTAGTAATTGGGGGATAAAATCAAAGTCTGCGGCGATCGCAATGAAAACCGCAGCAAAAGATTCCCAATGATACCGCTTTCCTTGATGAAAAGGGCGTGATTTTAGGGGAAATAATTCCGATAAAACGTATCCAGAAACAGCGTGAGCGATGGGAGAAGGCATAATTAAAATTAATTAAACACCAGATAAAATAGGAGTATGATGCTTACTTATATTTTTCACTTGTTGGAGTTCTTGCTGGATTTGAGTTGAACTCCAGCCCAACAGATCAGCCATTGTTTCCGCACATAACTGTACAGAACTCTCGTCTAGTTCACCTGCACTACCCAGTTCTGTTCGCCGAAACACAACATCACTTAGGGTTTGTGCCATTTCATAATCAACAGCATACAAGACTTGTGCCTTGAGAACCGCATGATCCGATGAACTCGGCTGAGGTAATTTCTTTAAATAGCCTAACACATCTTGATAAACAGAACCGTAATTATAGACTAAACTCCGAATCGTCTCCGATGCAAATCCCTCGGACTGTTTCGTTGTGATTGCCTGTTGTAAGAAAGCGGAAAAATTGCTAATCTCTCCCCCATAAAGTGGTGTTGTTGCGGATACAGACGGGGGAGATTTTTGACCCCAAGATTTAAACAGGTAATCCAGCGTTTTTTGAGCCACATCACGAGCGGTTGTATATTTCACTCCCACGACTGAGATTAATCCAGTCAGTCCCTCTGCGGTAAAATCTCGAATTTGATACTGTTTAAGCATCGCAGGTTCGCCTGTTTTCGGATCAATTCCCTTGTAAGGAAGCTGACCTTGATGTACAAATAATATATCTTCTCGGGTTAATTGAGCGGGTGGATAAGCTTCGTTAATTTGATTGATAAACCCTTGAATCGATTCTTCGGAAATTTTAAATTCATCGGGGTTTTGAGGTTCGATTCCTTGCCAAGTCCCAATCATCGATTTTCCTCGCCAGGGAGAGACAAACCAGAAGCGTCCTTTACCCGGTAAACCGACTGCATAATGATTAAATAAAGGGCGAGTAATCACGTTCATCGCCTGGGCTAAACCCATTTGATGTTGAGGGGGTTGAGGTTTGACTAAACCTAAAACATGATTCACCCAAGGCCCACTGGTATTAATAACCGTTTTGGCTTGAATTTCAAAGGAATTCCCCGTTAAAACATCTACAACTTTAACGCCAGTAATCCGATTTTCCTGTTGTAAAAATCCGGTCACTTTGGTATAATTAGAAAGATCTGCACCTTGCTCAACTGCTGAGTGTAAAAACGCCAGGGTGAGTCGTTCAGAATTGTACACCTGGGCATCGTGAAAAACTGCTCCTCCTGTTAATCCCTCTATCGTTAAACCCGGAACTAATTGTTGACATTCGGTTTTAGAAACGACACGACCTTTGGGGAGATGTTTTTGTTTATCTGAAAGTCGATTGCGATCAAAACTAACAAGATCGTTGAGTTTTAAAGCGATAGAAAGAGCTTCTTTTCCCTTCGTTCCATGTCCGTAAGTGGGAATGAGAACCGGGAGGGGATGAACGAGATGGGGCGCAATTCCCATTAACGTTGTGCGTTCAGAAATCGACTCTCGCATCCGTTTCAAATCCGCCGTTTGTAGATATCTCAATCCCCCGTGAATGGTCTTTAAACTGTTTGCTGAGGTGGCGCCACCAAAGTCAGATTGTTCGACTAAGGCGACGCTTAAACCCCGTGAACTGGCTTCCCAAGCAACACTTGCGCCGTAGATTCCGCCGCCAATAATCAGGACATCGTAGACCGTTTGGGTTAAAGTCGCAAGGTTTCTTTTCATTACTTTTTAGACATCACTCTATCTATCCTACTTGCAACTGAGTCGGAAAGATTTCACGCTGTAACCAACAGTAAAGGCCATTAACGGTTTTGCGAAATGCACTGTAACTGTGTTTTTCTTGAACCAATTGTTGTCCAGCGTTTCCGAGTTCTGAACACAAGTTAGGATTGTTGATCAACTCAATCATACCTTGAGAAAAGTCTTCTGGTGTAGGTTGCGCCAGCATGGAAACTTCTGGAGTTAAAACTTGGGTATGGGTCAGCAAATCAGTTGCTAAAACCGCTTTCCCACTATCGAGGTAGGAGTAAACTTTCATCGGGGTATTAATCCCTTTCGTCCGAGGAGAGACTAAAATATCAGCTTGGGAAAGATAGCCACTCAGATTTTTAGCAGGACGTTGACCGAGAAAATGTACTTTGTGATTGATTCCCAATTGAGTGGATTTTGCTTGATATTTTTCAATTCCGGCTTCATCTCCACCAATAATGACTAAATCTGCTTGATTGGTAGATTTTAAAGTGAGTGCAAAACTGTCTAGCAGCAAATCAATCCCTTGATATCCTTCTAAATTTCCGACATACATCAGGATTTTATTTTGGATACCGAGTTGTTTGCGAATGTCTTCGTTGACTTCTGTTGTCGATTCTTCTAACAGCGAGATATCGGGAAGTAGAGTTACTTTTTCCGGTTGATAACGAGCGATATCTTCAGCGATCGCATTACAGACCGGAACCACAGCTTTCGCGTTTTGAACTGCCATTTTCTCAAACCAGTTAAACACCCCAGCCAAGGGTTTTAGTGATGGGATTTGCTCGATCATCTGTTGAGCAATGGAGGAATCCATGTCATAAACATAGGGAATTCCAAACATTAGCTTCATCAGTAAGGCGATAAAAACAGATTCTTCTATGGCTTGAATCAGATCATATTTACCGCTCGCCGCCAGTCGCATCACTTTAAAGATCATCAAGAAGTCATAGACTAATTTTTTTCCTGAAAATCCCGGCTTAATGTTTTTAACAAAAGGAACTTTTATGGTTCTGTGGATTCTGACATTCTCGAGTTCAATATCTTTTCCTTCAGGAAAGGTAACAACATCGACTTGGTGATGATTTTCGGATAACGCTCTTAAAAAAAAGCCTGTATTAATCGGAGTTCCTCGGTCTTGATAAAAAGGATGCGGTGCTAAAAATAAGATCTTCAGTCCGTTTGAATCGTTGAACTTTTCTTGAGGCTTGAGGCGAAAACTTTTAATTTGATGTTTAGCCGCACTTTTGAGTTTAGAGCTAGTTTGACTTGCGAGTACCATTTTTACCCCTCAAAATTATGTACAATATCGTCGTATAAAATTTCAGCCTAAAACCTTCCGATTTTTGGGCTTCTAATCAAGTTAGTCTCCGCCTAAATTTTGATCAAGTTTCCGACTTGATGTGTCAATTCTCAATCCTGATCTGTTAGGCAGAAGAGTTTACAACCCTAACTGAAGAACACTCTAGTTTTGAATAATTATGCTTTAGTCCTTTCTGTTTGAATCGTACAATGACATTTCTGAAAAAGTAAGGGGGGTTGTGTAAAACCTTTCAGACAACTGAACCCTTTTATGTAAAGCTTCAGTAAAGATACTGTATTATTAATTTTTAGAGGCTTCAGTAAGTCTACGGAGTTGATCTGTTGTATAAGCACAGCAGGAAGTTCTCCTCTGTATTTTTTCGAGGATGTGGAAGTCCGAATTGATATTCGACTGAGTGCAGCAGTTTGTTAAGAAGTTAATCGCCTCATTGACTCCAGAAAGATTATATGAAATACTTTAATGTTTGGTTCAAATTACGGATGAGGAGACCGTTGACAGTGACCTGTTTTGTAGAATTGCCTCTACCAGTGATCAGTCCTCTTGCTTTCTGCTTTTTGTCGGATTATTTTTTCATTTCATATTAGGCCTCTATTGAAAAGTAACTTCACAAAACTTTAAGCTTTTCGACATATCCTTTTAACTCTCGGGCCATTCTGTCCATGCCTCGTTTTTCATCTTCACGAATAAACGGTAAAAATACCCGTGATATCCATCCAGAAAACTCTTCTCGGTGAATATACTTTGTCCGACCTTCCCCAATTTCTTGCAATTCAAACCAATATTCACCCCGAAAACCCGGAATTTCACAAACCCAACTCAAACAGACGGCCGGTTGTACAACTTTAACAATGGCTTGAAACTCTGTATCTTCGTCAGCCGGACTTCGCCACACCGATAGCCGCAGGATTTGATTCACCTCAAAGGGTAAACTGGAGTCACGGTCAAATAAAAAACTATTCCACTCAACCCAATCTTCTTTTTGATAGAGTGCTTGCCAAACTCGCTGTTTGGAGGCATTAATTTCAATTTCCGTATAAATCGTTGACATATCATTTAAAATTAGGAAAGAGAAAGCCGGAATGCTAGAATTTTTGATTTTTCTTTCGATCATCCCAGAACAGTCTCTGCCCGATCAATTTTACGCCGACTTTTCCTGTAATTAAAGGATTGTTACTCAATGAAATGTCTAATTCTGCTTCTTGGACACCCCTCCATGCTCAACTTCATCGAACTTTAAAAGTACGTCAACTTTTACCTTCCGGTCAACGGCTTTTGGTAGCAGTATCCGGCGGACAAGACTCCCTATGCCTAATCAAATTGCTCCTAGACTTGCAACCGAAATGGGGTTGGGACTTAGCGATCGCTCATTGTGATCATGGTTGGCGCTCTGACTCTGCGGATAATGCTAAGTATATTAAACAACTTGCCCAATTTTGGCAAGTCTTATTTTACGGTAAAACGGCTCAACAAATCCCAAAAAGTGAAGCCGATGCTCGTCACTGGCGTTATCAGGTTTTATCTGAAATTGCTCTAAGTCATAATTACGCCTATGTTGTTACAGGTCATACCCAGAGCGATCGCGCCGAAACGTTATTATACAATTTAATTCGCGGTAGTGGGGCTGATGGCTTACAAGCCTTAACTTGGAAACGTCCTTTAGAAATTACCGCCGATACTAATAATAATGTATGGTTAGTGCGACCGATGTTAGAAATTTTGCGATCGCAAACGGGTCAATTTTGCCAAGACCAACAGTTAAAAATTTGGTCTGATAGTACCAACCAAGACTTAAAATATGCTCGCAACCGGATTCGTACTGAGTTAATACCCTACTTGCAAACCCATTTTAACCCGCAAACCGAACAAGCTTTAGCGCAAACTGCTGAACTCTTACAAGCCGAAGTAGACTACTTAGAACAAGCCACCGAACAACTGTATCAACAAGCGATCGCATTTGAAGCGAATTCTACCCCTTTAAAAATCAATCGCCTGATTTTACGTCAAGCCCCCCTCGCCCTGCAACGTCGAGTCATGCGTCGTTGGCTGCAAGAGATTCTACCGACATCACCCACATTTGAGATGATCGAGAAGCTGACCGCTTTAATCTCAGCCCCGAACCGATCCCAGAGCGATCCCTTTCCGGGTGGAGCGATCGCCAAAGTTGACGGTGAATGGATATATACAATTTAGCTGATGGTCGGACTTTACCTTGTTTCGTTAATATTGTTTTAAAACTCAGGTCATGCTGAAACCTGACTCAGTGTGGACAGCATCTCGAAGCTGTTGACTCTTAGTTATTTCAGCCTCGGGGTGTCCTGAACCTAAATTAAAATAGGAAGCGTTTGTATGTATTTACCTGTCTGGCCCGGTAAACCTTATCCTTTAGGCGCACTCTGGGATGGTAAAGGAACAAACTTTGCGTTGTATAGTGAAAATGCAGTCGCCGTTGAGCTATGTTTGTTCGACAGTGAAGACCAGGAAACCCGTATTTTCCTCACCGAAGTCCATAACTTTATCTGGCATGGATACATCCCTGGTATTAGCCCCGGTCAACGCTATGGTTTCCGCGTACACGGCCCCTATTGCCCCGATCAAGGTCATCGTTTTAACCCCAATAAGTTACTCATTGACCCCTATGCCAAAGCCTTAGACAGTGAAATTCAGTGCGGAGAAGGCTTGTTTGGCTACTCTTGGGAGAGTGAAGAGCAAGACTTGTCGTTTTCTGAACTCGATGACGCTCATCTCGTCCCCAAAGCCGTCGTCATTGATGAAACCTTTGATTGGGAAGACGATAAACTACTCCGCATTCCCGAACACAAAACTATTATCTATGAGATGCACGTTAAGGGCTTTACCCAACTGCATCCCGACATTCCCTCAGAACTCCGAGGAACTTATGCAGGACTCGGACATCCGGCGGTTATTGCCTATCTCCAGTCTTTAGGCGTTACCGCAGTTGAGTTAATGCCTGTACATCATTTTCTCTCTCAACCGGGACATTTAATCAAAAACGGCCTCAAAAATTATTGGGGTTATGATTCAATTTGTTATCTGGCGCCCCATCAGCCTTACAGTGCAGATCAAACGCCAGGACAACAGGTGCAAGAATTTAAAAAAATGGTGAAAGCCCTGCACAATGGCGGTATCGAGGTGATTTTGGATGTAGTTTATAACCACACCGGAGAAGGCAACCATTTAGGGCCGACATTATCATTGCGAGGAATTGATAATGCAGTTTATTATCGTTTAGTTGAAGACAATCCTCGCTACTACATGGATTTTACCGGATGCGGTAATTCTCTCAACGTTTCTCATCCGCAAGTCCTGAAGCTGATTATGGATAGCTTACGCTATTGGGTGCTGGAAATGCACGTTGATGGTTTCCGGTTTGACTTGGCTTCAGCGTTGGCGCGAGAATTGTATGAAGTCAATAGTTTGGGGGCATTTTTTAATATTATTCACCAAGATCCGGTGTTGTCGGATGTGAAACTGATTGCTGAACCTTGGGATGTTGGGGAAGGCGGTTATCAAGTGGGGAATTTTCCCATTTTATGGTCAGAATGGAACGGGAAATATCGGGATACTGTGCGGGATTTTTGGCGAGGTGAAGATAGCTTGCTAGCTGAATTTGCTTATCGGTTTACCGGAAGTTCAGACTTGTATGAAAATAACGGCCGTCAACCCCACGCCAGTATTAACTTTATCACAGCTCACGATGGTTTTACGTTAAATGATCTCGTTAGCTACAACGAAAAATATAACGAAGCCAATTGTGAGGATAACTGTGATGGTGAAAGCCATAACCGTTCTTGGAATTGTGGGGAAGAAGGCGAAACGGATGATCCAGAGATTTTGGAGTTACGCAACCGCCAACGTCGGAATTTCTTAGTTACATTGATGTTGTCTCAAGGGGTGCCAATGTTAGTCAGTGGCGATGAATTGGGACGCACTCAAAAAGGGAATAATAATGCCTATTGTCAGGATAATGAATTGTCTTGGCTTGATTGGAATTTGCCAGAAAGTAATGCAGATTTACTGGATTTTACCCGTCAATTGATTGATTTTCGGCGTCGTCATCCGGTGTTTCGGCGCCGTCGTTGGTTCCAAGGACAGCCCATTCATGGATCAGTGGTGAGTGATCTGGGTTGGTATAATCCAGATGGCGGTGAAATGACAGAAGAACAGTGGTGTATGGGTTTTGCGAGAGCGATCGCTGTTTTTCTCAATGGTGAAGAAATTCCCGAGGTGGGATTTAAAGGTGAGCGGGTGATGGATGATAGTTTTCTGCTCTTTTTTAACGCTCACTATGAGATGATTGAGTTTGATTTACCCGAAGGTTTACGCGATCGCCAATGGCGGGTGGTGATTGATACGAAAGAGCCGTCTTTTATCACCGATTGGGTGACTTATTCCGAAGATAAAGCTGTACCTGTAACCGAGCGTTCAGTGGTTATCTTGCAACGGTGTTAAAAGCTGAATTCATATTGAGATTAAAAAAGGTCGGGAACGGTGGCTGATTCCCGACTTTATTTTTTGTTGAAATCCCATGTACAATTCTCGAATGCTGACTACAGTCAGATGGATAGGATGCGTATTTAATGCACTTCACTACCGGGCTACATCAATCGGTTGAATGCAGCCGGAGTTCAGGACTAGACATATTGAAAGCTGTCGTCAGTTAATGTCAAACCGGAAGAATTCGAGATAATTCCAATGATCTCTTGAGTCCCCTCGCCAAGATAGAAGATGCGCGTACTTCCCGCTTCTTGTCTCAGCCTATAATCAACCGAACTGCCATGAAGTTGAATCTTATCTTCTAGAGGATTGAACCCGGAAATTTGAGCATAATCATTCCAACTATTAGTGGCGGTGTTACCATCGATGTAGTAGGGTTTTGTTGCATCCCCAAGAATGAACTTATCCGGGCCGTTCTCTCCGGTTAGCACATCCCTTTCACCCTTACCCGGTAAAGAATCACTGGGATTAACATCAATCACTTGCCGATATTGAATGTTACCATCGGGAGCAGGAGTGGGTGTCGGAGTGGGTTCAGGAGTGGGTGTCGGAGTGGGAACGGGAGCGGGCGCAGGTTCGGTTCCCGAAGCGTAGGTAAAGATGTCGCTGTTTAATGACAGTCCAGAAGCTGGTTGATTAAGAATAACTCCAATCAACTCGTCTTTGTAGAAGATATGGGCATGAGTGTTGTTCTTCAGGACATAATCATCCGGACTAC
Organism: Limnoraphis robusta CS-951; assembly: GCF_000972705.2. Next base: position 18,684 of record NZ_LATL02000286.1, read on the forward strand.
CATGAAGTTGAATTTTATCTTCTGCAAGATTGAACTGAGAAATTGTGCCTTGATCACTGCCCTCCTTATAATAGGCTGTTCTCGCATCCCCAAGAATAAACAGATCTCGGTTGTTCGTTCCACTCAAGTTGTCCTTTTCACCCGCTCCTGGTGAATCAGCGTTGGGGTTAACATCAATCACTTTGTTATACTCAACGTTACCACCATTGTCGGGAGCCGGAGTGGGAACCGGAGTGGGAACCGGAGTGGGAACCGGAGTGGGTGTGGGTGTTGGTTGCGGTGTTGGTGAGGGGTTTGCTAGGGTTCCAGAATCTAGTGTAATTACCCGCAGAGGGTCAACGGCCGATTGACTGGTAAATGTAACTTCTAAGATGTTATTATTGGTTCCTGTGATTTTGACCGTATCTTGAGGAAGTCCACTGTTTGGCCCTTCTAGAGTATTTCCACTTGCTAAGACCCTAGCCCGATAACCAACCAGTTGGTCATTACCATTGAGAGGTTGTAAGGTGCTGGCATTACCAAACAACTCATCATCAGCCATGAAGCCAATAATAGGCTTATCAAAAGTGAAGGTGGCTGTAAAGGTTTTCCGTGTGGACGTGTTGGCATTATTCATATAGATGAAATGGCTGTCAACAACAGTTCCTTTTGGAATCGTTCCTAAGTTGTTGAGATCATCCCAATCCTGGGGATCACTGATTTTGATATTTTGTGAGAGGGTGACATTTTGAGCTTCGTTAAAGAACAGCAAGCTATTGCCTTTCTCAGCCCACCAGCTTGAATATTTATAGGCAGAGTTGCCTGTAGCATCATTTAACCAAAAATCACTAATATCTATTTCTTTTGCTTGTCCGGTAAAACCAAGAATTGCCATTTAAATCTCCTGAGACTGGGGTAGAACTAATCCGTAAAAACACGGTGATGATTGCTTCTGTTTAAAGCTAACATCTACTTCCCCTAAAAGAACAGGGACTTCTGTAAAGATAAAGTAAATAATATGTAAATATTCTGTAAATTCAATTAAATTAAACTTGATTAATATCATACAATTTTTTCACGGGTGATCCGGAAATTTTGTTAAATAAGAGCGGAAAAGATGGGTCTTGATCAAGGATTAATTAGCTTCTGTCCCCCAGATCAGCCCTAGTCACTCATGCAAGAGGGAGGAAGCCAAAAGACTGGGAATCAGGGTTGGCATCAGTACCTCTTGTCAGGATGCTATATATGAAAGATTTCTAGGCGTTTATCTTTGAGTGCTTGACTTGAATGAATCGTTTCTATTAGAACTTTTTATGATCATTATAACTGACCTAATCTTCCATCACAACTCCCCATTCCAGCTCAAATTTTGATTTGATGTTTAAAATGGGTTGTCTCCGTTTTCATTAAACGTTTTTCAATCAAACAAATAGCCTATTGCATGGGTTGCAGATGGGGAGGACGCTTTAGCAACGGCTGATCTAAACAGGAGTAAATAGCAAAAAGAATCTCCATCCTGATTAATGAATATAGAGCAATGGGCAGGGATTAAATAAAATTAATTAAATTTTAACAAAATTTGGACTTGATTTAACTTAACATTAAGTGAAGTTTAATACCCGTTAACCTATGATAGAAGAGGTAATTGTTTTTGATTGCCATACTGGATAAGTACAATAATCGTTGACAAAAAACTAAGTGACTGTTCTGATGTCATCTCTCAATCCGGGTCAGCCTATTTTAGCATCAGCTTGTATTGATCAAAATTTCATTACTGTTTCTCCAGAAACTCCCCTAACACAAGCCATAGAGCTGATCAGCTCTAGTAGCCAGCCTGACTCGGGTGTTGATGCTACAACTCCTTTGCGAGTGAGTTGTGTTCTCGTGTTAGAAACCGAGAAATTAGTCGGGTTAATGACTGAGCGAGATGTTGTGCGTTTGATTGCGGAGGGGAGATCTTTAGAACAGATGAACGTGGCTGACGTGATGACTCGACAGTTAATTGTCTGTGAGATTTCAGAAGTCCAAGATGTCTTACATCTGGCGAAACTCATGGCTGAACATCGGATTCGCCATCTCCCGGTTGTCAACGCCCAATATTACCCAGTCGGTATCATCACCCCAAGCAGTATTCAAGCCCCCGTCGAACCTGCGGGTTTGTTGAAATGTCGTCAAGTCTATGAAGTGATGAGTCAACAGGTGATTTATGCAGCACCCGATGTGACTGTATTAGAACTGACTCAACAAATGGCATCTCAGCAAGTCAGTTGTATTGTGATCGCCAAACAACAGGAAAGCGGTAAAATTTCCCCGCTAGGCGTTGTGACTGAAAGCGATATTGTTAACTTTCAAGCGTTAAAACTTGACTTGTGTAAGCTACGAGCCGATCAGGTGATCAGTAAGTCGCTATTTTGTACTCATCCCGAAGAATCGCTGTGGTTAGCATACCAACAAATGCAGCAGCGTCAAGTGGGAAGGTTAGTTGTCGTGAATTCTCAAAATGAACTGCTGGGTATATTAACACAAACCAGTATTTTGCAGATGATTGATTCAACTCAACTGCATGAAATTATTTCTATATTGCAGCAGCAAGTTAAAACGCTACAAATCGAAAAAATGGAGATGCTGCAAAGTATTAATCAAAATCTCGAAGAGCAAGTGAATAATCAAGCCACTCAATTAGCAACTCAAGCCAGACGAGAGCAACTTTTATCTGAGGTGGCGTTGCGAATTCGCTCCTCACTCAATTTAGAGACAATTCTCAATACAACCGTTCAAGAAGTGCGTCAATTACTGAATACTGATCGGGTGATTATCTATCAGTTTGACTCGGAATGGAATGGAAAAGTTGTGGTAGAATCAGTCAGTCAATCGGGCTTTTCTGTCCTAGATCGGGTTGTCAAGGATAGATGTTTTCTAGAGGCTTGGCTGGAACCTTACCACAAGCGGAAAAGCAAAGTTTTTCACGATATCTATACCGATAGTTTAAGTGATTGTCACGTGAAGTTTCTAGAACAGTTTCAAGTCCGATCAAATTTAATCGTTCCGATCCACGTTAATGATCAACTTTGGGGACTTTTGATCGCTCATCATTGCACTCAGCCTCGATATTGGCAACCCCAAGAAGTCTTTTTTCTAGAGTCACTCTCTGTACAAGTCGCGATCGCCATTCAGCAAGCGGCTTTATTAGCAAAAGTCCAACAGATGAATAGCGAACTCGAAGCCCGAGTTACTCAACGAACGAAGGAACTCGATCAAGCTAATGCTCGGTTACAACAAGAGTGGGTTGAGCGTCTACAGATGCAAACCGCTTTGTCTGAAAGTCAAGCTCAATTAGCCCGAATTTTAGATATTGCAGAGGATGCGATTATTTCAGTGGATCAATCACAACGGATTATATTATTTAATCAAGGTGCTGTTAAAATCTTTGGCTACAGTCCACAAGAAGCTATTGGTCAACCCCTCGATCTTCTTTTACCTGAATCCCTGAAAATACAGCATCGTCAACATATTCAAAACTTTTGCAAATCTGACACAACTGCTCGCAAAATGGGCGATCGCAGTCCGGAAATTTTGGCTCGTCGTCGGGATGGAACCGAGTTTCCCGCCGAAGCATCAATTTCTAAACTAAATACTCAAAATGGCATCGTCTTAACGGTTATTTTGCGAGATGTTTCTGAACGTCAACAAGCACAGCAGAAACTCAAAGATTCTCAAGAAAAACTGCAATCAATTCTCGAAAATATCCCGAGTTTTATTAGCGTGGTAGATCGCCAAGGACGGATTTTGTTTGTTAATCATTTGACAGCAGGTGGTTCATTTTCAGAAGTGATCGGGAGTGAGATTTATGAGCATTTACCCTTGGAGAATCAAGAAATCTATTCTCAAGGGATTGAACAGGTATTTCAATTGAATGTTGGAGTGAGATTCGAGACTCACACACAAAAAACTCCAAAGGGTGTAACTCAATATGAAGAAGTCAGAATTGCTCCCTTCTCTGAAAATCAACAGATTGAAGGGGCTGTGATTATTACGACGGATATTAGCGATCGCAAGCAAACTGAAGAAGCTCTAGAACGTCAATATCAACAAGCTCTTTTGCTGCGTCAAATTACCGATGAAATTCGTCAAAGCCTCAATACTCAACACATTTTTGAAACAACAGCTTTGCAAATCGGACAAGCTTTTCAAGTGAGCCGTTGTTTAATTCATAGTTATAATGCCCAGCCCTCACCCGAAATTCCTTTAGTGGCTGAATATCTCAAAGATTCTTATCCCTCTATGAGAGGCGTTGAAATTCCAGTTCAAGGTAATCCTCATATGGAATTTGTTTTGAAAAATAATCAAGCCAGTGTTGTTTATGATGTCGATGATGAACCTTTATTTGAGCCAGTGATTCATCTCTATCATCAACTACAAATTAAATCGATGTTATCGATCCGTACTTCCTATCAGGGAAAACCCAATGGTATGATTGGGGTTCATCAATGCGATCGCTATCGAGTCTGGACTGTTGATGAAATTAAGCTCTTAGAAGATATTGCGGCTCAGGTGGGAATTGCTCTGGCGCAAGCTCACTGGTTGGAGAAAGAAGTCGATCGCAGTGAAGAGTTGAGCCGCAAAAATATTGATCTAGAACGAGCTAAACGAGAAGCAGAAAAAGCCAACGCCGCGAAAAGTGAATTTTTGGCAAATATGAGCCATGAAATTCGCACACCGATGAATGCCATTCTGGGTTTTGCAGACTTGCTTCAGTCGAGTGTGAGTGAGCCGCAGATCAAAGCCTATGTGGATACGATTGTTGCCAGTGGTCGTACTCTGTTGGCTCTGATTAATGATATTTTAGATCTATCTAAGATCGAAGCGGGGAAATTAGAACTTCACTATGAACCGACGAATTTACGGAGTATTGTTACAGAAATTCAGCAAATTTTTCAACAAAAGGTGTTAGAAAAAAGATTGTTCCTGTATGCAGAAATTGATCCAGCTTTACCCCTAGCAATTGAATTGGATGAGGTTCGGATTCGCCAAATTTTGTTTAATGTTGTTGGGAATGCGATTAAATTTACCCAGAAGGGATCTATTAAAATAGAGGTGGGTTGTGAGTCATTCCAAGAACAGAAAATCAACCTAAAAATTCGAGTCGAAGATACCGGAATTGGGATTGCACCGGAATCTCAGAAAAAAATCTTTCAAGCCTTTACCCAAAGTGATGGTCAAAGTACCCGCAAATACGGAGGAACGGGTTTAGGATTAGCGATTACAGAGCGTTTAGTTCACTTACTCAATGGTACGATAGAACTCTATAGCCAACCAGGAGAGGGTAGCGCCTTCTGCTTCTACTTTCCGGATTTAGAGATCACATCAATGTCTTCAGAAACTGCATCAATAGTTCCAGTTGATGATAATTTAAACCAGTTTAAGCCTGCGACAATTTTAGTGGTTGATGATGTCGCTTCTAATCGAGATTTAATTGCGGGATATTTTTCACAAACACAGCATAAATTATTTTTTGCCAATGATGGTCAAGAAGCAATTCAGCTTGCGGAAATCTATCAACCTCATCTGATTTTAATGGATTTGCGGATGCCTCGGATGGATGGTTTAGAAGCCACTCATTATCTCAAGAAATGTGATCAAACTCGTCAGATTCCCATCGTGATTTTAACGGCATCTTCACAACGCTTAGACGAGGAAGAATTAAAGCGTTTGTGTGAAGGATTTATCCGAAAACCGATTAGTCGAAGTCAATTGGTAGCGGTATTGAAGCCGCTTCTAGAGCCATTATCTCCCGAACTTATTCAAGCTGAAACTGATCAACCATTACACCCCAGTTTATCGTTGTCTGAAGCAGCAATCGATCACTCTCCTGTATCAGAAGTCTTTCCTGAAAAATCGATTCGTATACCGGAATTGTTGACTAAGCTGAATCAGGAAGCCGAAACCTCTTGGCAAGAACTTCACTGTACCATGAAAACGCGGGATCTTGAACAGTTCACTGCCCGTTTACAAGCTTGGGCGGAGGAACATCAATCTCAGATATTAGCAGAATATGTGAACACATTAACTCAGCAGCTTAATGAATTTGATTGGGATAAATTACCTCAAACCGTAGAAGATTTTACAACAGTTATTGCATCTATTAAAAAACAGGAGTTGGAAACCCTATGACAGATGAATTGTTAACCCATCTAGAAGACTTTCTAATTCTTGTTGTTGATGATATTCCAGCTAATCTCAAGGTGATGAAAGAGATTTTAGAACCCGTTGGCTATAGTGTGACTTTTGCTCGGAGTGGAGATCAGGTTCTCGAACGAGTAAAACTGGCAAAACCCGATCTAATTTTACTCGATTTAATGATGCCTGAAATCGATGGGTTGCAAGTTTGTGAAGCGTTAAAAGCAGAACCCAAAACTCAATATATTCCGGTGATTTTTCTCACCGCTAGCCAAGAAGAAGAACATCTTATTCAAGCTTTTGAATTTGGAGCGGTTGATTATGTAACTAAGCCTTTTAGAAAACCTGAACTTTTAGCTCGAGTCAGAACTCATCTATTACTAAAGTATACGGTTGATAAACTGCGAGAGACTCAAATCGAACTTCAAGAAGCTCTAGAAGCGGTTGAAAAATTAGCTCGACTTGATCCACTAACAGGTATTTTAAACCGTCGCGCTCTCATGGAAATTGCGGAGCAAGAAATGAATCGAGCCAAGCGCTACGGTACGCCTTTTTCTATTCTATTGCTCGATGTCGATCATTTCAAACAAGTTAATGATACCTATGGTCATCCCGTCGGAGATCAGGCGCTTTGTGCTGTTGTTGAAAGTATCCTCAATGGTATTCGTCAAGTCGATTTTGTGGGTCGCTATGGCGGTGAAGAATTTGCCGTTATTTTACCCCAAATTTCGACAGACTCGGCTTGGAAAGCCGCCGAACGGATTCGTTTACAAATTGAAAAAATGACGATTTTCACAGAACAAGGAGAATTAAAATTAACAGTGAGTATTGGGGTAACAACCTATGAGCGAGAGGATAAAATAGTTGACCAGCTTTTCAAGCGAGCCGACCAAGGATTATATCAAGCAAAAGCTGAGGGAAGAAATCAATCTTGTCAGGTTTAACTGATACTGTTTCTCCTTAATCATGCAACTAATCCCCAGTTATTAAGGGGGCTAGGGGGATAAATTAGATGCAACTTCACCCAGAATAGGGATTAGTTAACTTATAATAGGTGAATTGCTGTTAGCCCGTTAGCCAAAATCGTTGAATTCATCAACCTATGTCCCCACGTTTACTGACCTTTCCAGCTTTAGCAACGCTGACAACTCTGTTCAGTGCAACTCCTTTAACAGCCCTAGCACAAATAGTCCCCGATAACACATTAGGTTCAGAAAACTCTGTGGTTACTCCTAATGTTAACATTCGCGGAATAAATAGCGATCGCATAGACGGGGGAGCGGTTCGCGGGTCTAACTTATTTCATAGTTTTCAGGAATTTAATATTAGAGAGGGACGGGGAGCCTACTTTTCCAATCCCGATAATATTATCAATATACTAACTCGCGTTACTGGGGGGAATATTTCAGAAATCCTCGGAACATTAGGGGTTTTAGGGAATGCCAATTTATTTTTAATTAATCCTGCGGGGATTGTATTTGGACCCAATGCCAGATTAGATGTAGGCGGTTCATTTTTTGCCACAACTGCCGATGGAGTATTATTTGAAAATGGCTTTGAATTTGCCGCAAGTAACCCGGAAGCGCCGCCATTATTAACGATAAATATGCCGTTGGGTTTGAATATTCGAGAAAATCCAGGCGCTATTGTTAATCAAACGTTACCACAACTCGTTCGGTTGGATGAAAGTCCGTTAAGAAATGATGCAGGATTTCTGATTCCTCAAGGCTTAAACGTTCCCAGAAATCAAACTTTAGCATTAGTTGGGGGAGATGTATTATTTGATAATGGTGTTGCAATTTCTCCAGGGAGTCGAATTCAATTAGGGGGATTATCTGAACCGGGAATTATTGAATTAACAAATGTAGGGGCGAATGGCAATACGCCCATTCTTCAATTTCCCGATAATATTCAACGAGGGAATGTAGCGTTAACCAATCAATCTCAAATAAACGTTCGTGCGGATGGAGGCGGAGACGTTAATATTAATGCGAGAAATGTTGAGATATCAGGCGGTAGTGTTATTCGGGTGGGAATTGATCAAGGTTTAGGTTCTATTGAAGCACAAGGCGGAGATGTTCATATTAACGCTCAGGAAAATATTCTGCTAACAGGGGCAGGAAGTTCGATTATAAATGCTATCGATACCAATGGAATTGGTCAAACAGGAGATATTAACATCACAGCTAATTCACTCTCAATGAATAATGGAGCGTTTATCAATACACTTATTTTTGGACAAGGAAACGCGGGGAATATCAATATAAAAGCCGCATCCGTTGAAGCTTGGGGTACTTCTCCTAATGGTGAGTTTCGGAGTGGTTTTTTTGCTAATGTCAGTGAGACAGGTATTGGTAATGCAGGAAATATTTACATAGAAACCGGACAATTACGATTAACAGAGCGAGGGCTAATTCAATCTAGTACCTTTGGACAAGGGAATGCAGGTTCTATATCGATTTTTGCAACCGATTCTGTGGAGTTAGCAAACAGTTCTATTTTGGGTAGAATCGCAGAAAATGCTGTTGGAGATACAGGAAATATTGAAATTTCAACCTCATCGCTTAATGCAATAAATGGACAGATTAGTTTAAGTGCATCAGGTAACGGAAACGCAGGAAATATTCAGATTGCAGCACAGCAGATTGATCTTTCAGATTCTATTGTAACGGGTCAAACTTCTGGAACGGGTAACATCGGAAATATTACGATTAATACGGGAAATTTAGTCATTCGTGATGGTGCTGATATTCGGCTTGATGCCAACCAAGGAGCAACAGGTTCAACGGGAAACATAACTGTTAATGCTTCGGAGTCTATAGAAATAATAGGCGTTTCACCGAGTGGCGTTACGAGTCGAATTGCTACTCGAACCTCTGGTCTCGGCAATGCGGGAAGCGTTATTATCAATACTCCCAGATTAGCCGTTCGGAATGGAGGTGCTATCTTTGCGAATACCTCCGACATCGGACAAGCAGGAGATGTGATTATTAATGCTTCAGAATCCGTTGAAGTCAGTGGAGGAAGTCCCGTTCAAATCGATTCAGAATCCGTTGAATTTGGTAAAGAACCTCCTGTTTCTCCCGAAGATATCACTGCATTTTTTAGCGACATATCAACCGCGAGTGATAATGTAGAAGGAAGCGCAGGAGGTATTTTTATCACAACAAATAAACTTACAATTCAAGAGGGAGGAGAGATTGGAACTTCTGCTACAGGAAGGGGGAGTTCGGGTGTTGTACAAGTCAAAGCAAATGAAGTGGAGATAGCAGGAGAGTTGACTATTGATGGAGGCTCCTCAAGAAGTAGCTTAGATGTTTTTACAAACGGTGCAGGAAGCGCAGGAACTCTTAATTTAGAAACCGGACGATTAACCATTCGAGATGGAGGTCGTATATCAGTAAGCAGTGTAAACGGCAGTAGCGCTGGCTCTATCAATATTCAAGCTTCTGTTGTTGAATTAATTGGTGATCAAAGGTTTTCCAGTGAAAATGGAGAGATAATATTTCCCAGTGCAATTGCTGTGTCAACAAATAGGATACCAGACGAAACATCTACTAATACAGTATTTAGCGGTAGTAGCGTGGGAAGTATCACACTCGAAGCAGACCAATTAAGAATTCTCAACGGAGCAGACATATCAACTTTTTCAGGGGATGTAGGCAGTTCGGGTTCAATTGATATTCGCGCCAATACTATCGAAATTAGCGGTAGGGGAACTCGAACAATTACCTTATCAACCGGAGAAGTCGGAATAGGTAGCCAAATTTCTGCTCAAGCGGGTAACGGAGGAAACACTGGAGATATTTCAATTACGACACAAAGACTAATCGGAATTGATGGAGCATTAATTCGCACAGATAGTTCGGGAACGGGTTCTTCAGGTTCAATTAGTATACAAGCTCAAGAGGTGTTATTTGATGATCAGGTGTTTATTTCTAGTGGAACGGCAGGTGCGGGTAATGGAGGAGATATTACTATTGAAACGGAACAACTAAGAGTGCAAAACGGCTCTGTAATTTTTTCTGGAATTCGTCTGCCAAATGAATCGGAAATTACTACTGTTGAAATTCCCCCGAATCGCAGAGGAGGAACAATCTTCATTAAAGCCTCAGAATCAGTTTTTCTTGACGGGGAAAGAACATCAATTAACGCTACTGTTGGACAAGAAGGAGCTATAGGTAATGGTGGAAATATCATTATTGAAACTGGACGTTTAACCTTGAGCAATCAAGCTTTTTTGTCTACATCAACTTCAGGAATTGGAGATGCGGGTTCGGTCAATGTACAGGCTGAAAATATTCAATTAGCAGATAGGTCTTTTATCCTTGCAAACGTTTCTGAAACCGGGGTGGGTAATGGAGGAACGGTAACAATTGATGCTGAACAATTAACGATTAGAAATCAATCTAGTATTATAGTAAACGGTGACGGTGTAGGTAATCCCGGAAATATAGACGTGAGTGCTTCCCAAGTTCGTTTGGAACAAGCAGCTCTATTCGCAGATTCAGTAACAGGTGAAGGTGGAAATATTACTATCAATTCACCCGATATTAGCGTGCGGCGTCAAAGCGCAATTTCTGCCGCAGGAAGTCAAAGCGGTCAAACGTTTGATGGAAATATTGATATTAATTCAAACTTTTTAGTGTTGTTAGAAAACAGTCAAATTGTTACCAGCGCTTTTGAACCGACGGGAGGCAGCAATATTAATATTCGTCCTTTAGGTAATTCAGAACTGGCTATTTTACAATCTCAAAATAGTATTATTAATGCTGCTGGAGAACTTTCTATTGATGATACTCTGAATTTTGACCCGCCAGAATCAACTCAAGTCCAAGTCGTTGATCCGGCTGCATTAATCGCTCAAGACCCCTGCAAACAAAGAGGAGACAGTCAATTTATTATCACAGGACGAGGCGGTATTGCATTCAACCCCATTCAAGATTTATTTGCAGTTCCAGAGTTAGAATTGTCTCTGATTGAACCTGTGACTCCTTCAGTTAATCGTTCCTCCCAACGTCGTCAACAACAATCAAAAAAACGAGATAATCATCCAATTGATTCTAGAACTATTGTTCCGGCGAGGGGATGGATAAGAGATGAGAAAGGAGACGTTATATTAGTGGGTTATGACCCAACAAAAACGGGAGTTCAGCGTCAACCTCAGCCCACTCCCCATCAGTGTAATCCTGAACAGTAACGCTATCAACTGCTAGAGCGATGATTGGCTCGTTTTCTTTCCTGAAGTTTTTATACCATGAGCTTACCCGTTACTGCCTCTGTCTAACGGATGATCCTCTGCCGAAAGTGGTGATTTTGGGGCGACTGTCCCTGTCTGGCGATCGCACACCCTCATCACCCTCTGCCCAAGGCTATCAAACTTTTTTCTATTTTGTAACTTTAGTAACAGAAATTCCTGTAATTGTTTTATTCCTTTTCAGGAACTTCTATAATAAATAGAGAAAGGTTTGTGATGAATTAATTTATTTTTCCTCTAATTAAATAAATAAAAATAATGATAAAATATTCTATCTTCTTTTTTTCAATTGACTGAAAATTCTCTCCTGAAAATCTATAAAAAGTCGAATTTTTGCTGGAAGATGATTTCTTGAGCGAGGCTGTATAGCAGTGATCATCGTTACTCTGCACAGAGAAAATTTTTGAGGAGCAATCAGACTGAGAACTTCAATATTTTCTCTGAGTAAATCTAAAAAAAATATAATTGTTTTTTGATCAAAAGAATAAAGGATGGAGTACAATTACTTACATGAAACGGAAGACGAAAGTCAAAGTAACCCGGAGATTGTAAGAAGAAATACAACACCCAAAAATCTCACTTACTTTTCGATCACTTTTGCCTAACTTTCAAGTAACACCCAGACCAATAAAACGTCTGGAACACATTACTTTGTTCTTACTGACAGGGTTATAGGATTGGTTTAATGTTAAGAACATACCGAACAAAACAACCTCTCTTTAAGCACCTGGAGGTCAAACTTATGAAAAGCGCCATCAAAGCATTCATCACCACCGCTATCGTAACTGCTGGTTTAGTCGTTGGTATTTCCCAAGCCAAAGCTCAACCGGATACATTTACTAAAGAACGGGTTGTCTTTCAAACAGTTGAAATTGACCCAGAAAAGAATCAATATGGTACGGTTCCCATGATTGTACGGGAAACCTACGACACTCGTTATCCTGGTCTTCTCGGTGGAAATTCTTTACTGAAACGGGAAGTCGTCCAGGTTGCATCTGAACCTTTAGTCATTTGGCAAGTGACTCTTTCTTCTAGCGATCCTCAAGGATCATACACTCCGGAACGTCGCGCCCAAGCCATTAGCACTCGTTTAACGAACTTGGCTGAATCTTTAGGCGTAACGACTTTAGAAGAAATGTATCAAGCCGGAGTCGTCAACTATGAAACAGTAATCTTTGCTTCAGCAGAACCGGGTGACGCTAATTTTGAAAATGTAGTGTTCACCTTATCTCCTGGAAATCGGGAACAAGGCGATGTGTTCGTTGAACACTTGCAAGACTACGGAGATGCAACTGCGAGTGGTGAGCCGCTTTACAACTAATTGAGCTTACCAGATGGAACCCTCGGGAGTTGTTACAAAAGCAACAAAATAGATTGGTTTTAACAACTCCCGTATTCTCCAACGCTAAACAACGCTCAACGAACTTGATCGCCTTGATTGAAGAATCGTCAACATATCAGAACTTCACGAGGGCTTACTATGAAAGCAATCCAATTCACCACCGCACTGCTTCTAACGGCTAGCTTTGCCTATCCCTCCTTCGCTCAAGAAGAAATCTCCGCAGTGACAACAACTTCTTATTCTAGAGTGCAAGAAGTTCACGAGACTAACAATCAAGTTCTTGATCAAGATCTCAACAATAATGTGTTGAGTGTCAGTTTAGATCAATTGGAAGTTCAGTCTCAGCCTGGACTCTCGCGCAACAATCTCAATCAAGTGAGTGAAAACATTAACTCACAGATGGACAAGAACCAGCAGAGATGGGAAGTAGAAGTTGACTGGGAGAATAACAAACTCAAACGTTACTTCTAATCTCTAGTCTCTATGAACTCGGTCAAGAAAGCATCAATTCAGGGAAGCATCGAAAGCTCAAATCTGACAATCACAGAAGCCTGTATTATGGCGATCGCCATCATTACAACTCTCAGCCTTCAGGTTCATGTCAAATCTCAAAAGACCCAACTGACATTGAGACTTGAGCAAAATCTTCCCTCCCTGACAGAGTGCAAGTCTTCTGAGATGAAAGTTTCCAACCCAGTTGGACAATAACGCTTTCCTCAACCCGAAAAAATTCATCTCCCCAGTGCAGTTCACTATTCAATTATCTCAACCCCATCTACAGAGGAACTGATCATGTTTGGCAAATCAATCAAACTCAACAATCAAAACCTGAATAACCCCGTGAAAATTTCTGCGGCTGTTGCTTTAGTCACGATTGGTTTGTTAGGCGTGATCAGCGAAACGCCTAGAACACCTTCCGCTCGATACCATAGCGAAGATCATACAGAAGAAATCAATCGCATCAGACAGGGAGGAGTCACCATCTATCGCTACGAAGTGACAGACCCCACTACAGGTTCAGCGATCTCCGTCTCCAAAATTCAAAACCAGTAATCTGGAGATCAGACAGTCTGAGGCAAGCAGCGACTAAGACATTCCGCGTAACGGCATATTAGAAATGGGAATCGCCCAACTGAGAGCTTTCATTTGTTGAACTTGTTCAGGAGAAGGAGCGGAACCATCAGTATAGCGATAAACCTTATCGGCTGAGAGGGCAAACTTAGAACGACCGTTAATCGCAATCAGTTCACCCCGTTGGTTAAACACAGGGCCACCACTCATTCCACTACGGATGTCGTTGGTATAACCCAGTTGATAGCCTTCAACTAAGGTTCGGTTCGGTACCATTCCCACTTGACCTTCAGTGAGTTGAAACGGCCGATTTCCCCAGTCCCGAGTGTCTTGCATCTGTCCTGGCGTTGTATTCAACCAATTGGGAAATCCCGCCGCCATCACCTTTTCTCCGACAGCAACCCGATTGCTATCTCCCATCGTTGCCACTTGATAGGAGCGACTGCTATTAAACTGCAACACCGCTAAATCGAGATGGTTGGATGAGGAAATCAGGCGTCCCCCGTGCATTTGTCCATCTGCGGTCAAAATCATAAAATTACCGGAGTGATTTCCGACCACATGAGCATTTGTAATCAGGGTGTATCCTTGTCCTGAACGGTTAATAATCACACCCGACCCAACACTACGATTGGCAAAAATTCTCACCGTTACCTGACGTGCCATTTCTGAGACTGAAGCTGGCGGGAGGTTTTCGGAAGCTGAAGGGGAAGACATGGTATAAGCAGCAGAATGAGATGGAGTGCGACTGTCAGCCGCCGGGAGGTTAACCCCAAGAAAGAACAATGAGGCACCGATCACCTGAGTTCCCAATACCACCGTTTTTAAAAATGAACGAGACAATTGGGGAACGGCAGCAAAACAGTTTTTATTGGATTGATTTTGATTAAAAAGCATAGTATCTGGTGTTTTTGTTGTAAATTGTGTTTTTTTCAAAAAAATTCCGATTGCCTCGAGTGATCGCCGTCGATCTGCTTCTGTCAATCCCATCTAAAATCAGGATGCCCAAAATTAAAAAAATAAAATTCACACCACAGTCTTAGTCAGCTAGCGTAGCAGTTGAATGACCAAACGGCAAGATCAAATTAGGGATCACAGTCATTCGTTGTTAACTGCTGATGACTCGGCCGACTTTCGACAACATCAAATTCACTCAAGCCCTGGGTTGCAAGGAATTATACGGATTCAAAATCTGATCGTCGGAAAATAGCAGATGTTCATCATATAGCGATAACGACCCCAAATGTATCCTTCTCAAAGATAGTTAGGGAAACGCTCCATCAACTTGACCCATCAGAAGACATCGCTAAAATAAAGACAACTTTCGGCACTATAGTGCTGTCACGGAAAACAGATCAGTTTGCGACTGTGGTTGATTTTTCAGAGGGATTGAGAGAACACATGAGGCGACTGAATAGCGATCACAATAATTTTGAATCATCCGGTGCAACCTTCAGACTGTCTTGTCCGCTCCCCGATAGACAGACCCGTGAACCTTTCCGACTGCGTGGAACTTCCGCCCCGAAAAGTTCTACCCGCTTGGATCTAAATTGGGTACTCGCCACCTCGGGCGCCCTCTCCCAAGAACTCGAACTTAACAATCTCCTGATTCAATTAATCGAGGTGATTCTAGAAACCCCTGTCGCTAGTCAAGCATGGCTGATTCTCGAAAAATCCGGTCAATGGGTAATCGAAGCCTCTGGAAGTCTCGAGTCTGAGACGGTAGACATCTTACAATCTCTGCCCTTAGAAACCGTTGAAAGTCCGTTGATGAGGCTGATTGTTAATCGCGTCCTTCACACTCAAACTTCTCTACTGTTGAACGATGTTGAGAATGAAGTGGATCTCATTCCTAATAGTCCCGTTAAACCTCTGTCTCTCCTTTGTCTTCCCCTGCGACTTCACGGTGAACTGATTGCTATTTTATACTTAGAAAATTATTTCACATCCTACGCTTTTACTCCCGAATATCGAGAACTGTTTAATCGCCTCTCTCCAGGGATGGCGAGCGCCTTAAAAAATGCTTGTCGATACAGCAATCTCAATCAAAAAGTAGCCGAAAAAACTCAAGCCCTTTCGGAAACCTTGAGGGAGTTAAAAAAGACTCAAAAAAAACTGGTACAATCCGAAAAAATGGTCGCTCTCGGACAACTAATTGCGGGAATTGCTCACGAAGTTAATACGCCTTTGGCAGCAATTTATGCTTCGGTTCAGAACCTTTCTCATGCCTTTGATCGCACCTTAAAACAACTGCCTTCTTTACTGGGAAAACGGTCTGGAACTCAACAAGAAGATTTGATGGCATTATTAGCCGCCAGTCGCCCGAGTCATATTCCTCTGTCTTTCCGAGAAGAACGTCAGTTCAAACGCAGCCTGGAAGAACAGTTAACCCGCCAAGGAATTGAACAAGCAGAAACAATCGCCACCATGTTAGTCGAAATGGGGATAAAAGAAGCAACGCCTGGGATTTTACGCCTCTTACAAAATCAGAATCATAGCGAAATTTTAGACACGGCTTATCATTTGACGCTGCAACAGAGAAATAGTGAAAATATTAAGCTGGCTGTCGATAAAGCTTCAACGATTGTTTCCGCTCTCAAACGTTACGTTCATCCTGATCCTTGCGATCGCATGATTAGCGCTCAAATTGCTGAAGAAATTGATAGCGTTTTAATTCTTTACCAACATCAGTTAAAACAGGGGATTCAAGTGAGTACCAGCTATCAAGATCTACCTGAGATTGTATGTTATCCTGAACAACTCAATCAAGTCTGGGCTAATCTGATTCATAATGCGATTCAGGCAATGGGACGTCAGGGAAAATTAGACATCACCGCGACTGGCCATCAGGGTTTGATCCGAGTTCAAGTGACAGACTCCGGTTGTGGTATTCCTGCTGAGATCCAAGACAAAATCTTTGAACCCTTCTTTACGACTAAGGTCGCCGGAGTTGGGACAGGCTTGGGGTTAGATATTGCCCGTCAGATTATTCAGCAACATCATGGACAGATAGAGGTGGAAAGTCAACCAGGACGAACAACCTTTACAGTCTGGTTGCCCATTCATCAGGCCATTACATCTTCGAGTAAAATCAGTTCAATTTGAACAGATCGGGTTGAAATTTCAGCTTATCCTGATGATTAGGGTGGGAAAATAGTCAATCTTTAAACCCACTGGATCGACAGGGTTAATCGCATCGGACATCCGTTGACTCAATCATTCGAGAGGGTCTGTTTGGGTTATAGCGCTACGCGCTAGGCAAGAGGCAAGAGGCAAAAGGCAAAAGTTAGACTAAAAAAGGTTTTCAGCTTTTACTAATGTCCTAACCATGATGCGTAGTGCTATAGAATAAATTTCAGAGTCAGTAAAAATTCTTACGGCTTTAGTCTTTTCAGAGGGACTTAAACGTTAACCTAAAACTCAGTCTAATATAAACTTTAATTGATTATTCAAAAGAATTGACCTCTAAAACCAGAATCAAAGTTGGGAATCTCCTTGAAAATCATTAATTTTCAAGACGAAGAGGTTGGGAAACCAAAAATATAGAGGGAGAATCTATGGGCAAACCCGCTATTATTTGTGTAGATGACGAACGAGTTGTGCTGATTAGTCTACGGGATCAGCTCTTACCCTATTTGGGAGAAAAATATAATATTGAACTGGCAGAAAGTGGAGAAGAAGCCCTAGAAATTCTAGAAGAGTTACAAAGCGAACAGATGGAAATTCCCTTAATCATCTCTGATCTGATCATGCCCAAAATGACTGGAGATGAACTCCTCAAACAAGTTCACGAGCGCTCGAGCAAAACCCTAAAAATTCTCCTGACTGGACAAGCCAGCACCGTAGCTATTGGCAATGCAGTTAATAGCGCCAGTCTCTATCGTTATATTCCCAAACCTTGGAATGAAACCGATCTGTGTTTAACCGTAACCGCCGCTTTACGAAGTTATCAACGGGACAAACAACTCTCCGCCCAAAACACCGCTCTCCATAAAATTAATCAAGAATTAGAACAACTCAATGCCAGTCTCGAACAAAAAGTAGCCGAACGAACTTGGGAACTCGAAGAAAAAAATCGCCTACTAAAACGTGAAGAAGAACAACTGAGAAAAAGTGAAGAACGTTGGCAACTGGCCCTACGAGGAAGCAATGATGGCATCTGGGACTGGAATTTGAAAACCAGTGAAACCTTTTATTCGAGTCGTTGGAAAGAAATGTTAGGTTATGAAGATCACGAGATCGGAAATACCCTCGATGAATGGTCAGGGCGTGTGCATCCTGATGATTTTCCCCTAATTTTAGCAGCCATTGAAGAGCATACGAAGCGCAAAACGACTTACTTTACGTTTGAGTTTAGAATGCGCTGCAAAAATGGTGAATATAAATGGATTTTATCTCGTGGACAAGCCCTGTTTGATGAGAATGGAGAAGCGGTTCGGTTTGCAGGTTCTCACGCCGATATTAGCGATCGCAAACGCGCCGAAGAAGCCCTGGAATATCGCGCCCAAAAAGACAATTTACTCAGTCGCATTTCCGAACAGTTTCTCAACCAAGATACTGATGCAGGAATTCATCTAGCCTTGCAAGCCACAGGCGAATTTATGGACTGCGATCGCGTTTATGTTTTTCGTTACACCGATAATCATACCAAATTAACTCAAACTCACGAATGGTGCGGTCAGGATGTTCCGTCTTTCATTCAAGATTATCAAGGAGTTCCGATTGAAGTTTTTCCTTGGTTTGTGCAAACGATTCTTAAAGGTAAGCCTTTTCAAGTTTCCAGTATTGCTCATTTACCCGATGTGGCCGAGGCAGAAAAAGCCGAACTGAAACGCCTAACAACCCAATCTTTATTAATTGTTCCGATGCAATTAACTGGGCTAGAAGTTAATCAAGATGTCGGGTTTATTGGTCTTGATAATGTACGATCACCACGAGTTTGGAGTCAAGAAGAGATTAACTTAGTGCGACGAGTCGGGGCGTTAATTGCGATCGCTCAAGCTAAATATGAAGCTGAACTGGCTTTACGAGACTCAGAAGCCCGCTTTGCTGGCATTTTAGACAATGCAGACGAAGCGATTATTTCCATTGATGAAACTCAACATATCACTCTATTTAACCAAGGAGCAGAAAAGATTTTTGGCTATTCTCAAGCCGAAGTTCTCGGTCAACCCCTCGATATTTTACTGCCTATACGGTTTATTGAAGGTCATCATCAGCATATTAAAAATTTTACCCAAACCTCATTATCGGCTCGTAAAATGAGCGAACGAAATACCGTATTTGGCCGACGTCGAAATGGAGAAGAATTTCCCATTGAAGCTTCTATTTCTAAATTACAACTGGGGAAAAAACGGATTTATACCGCTTTTGTTCGTGATATTACCGAACGCAAACGCGCCGAAGAAGAACTGAAACGCGCTAAAGCGGCGGCGGATACTGCAAGTCGTGCTAAAAGTGAATTTCTAGCGAATATGAGCCATGAATTAAGAACACCATTAAATGGAATTTTGGGATATGCTCAAATTTTGCAACGGGATAAAACGATTACCCCCCAGCAACAAAAAGGATTAGGAGTGATTAAACAATGTGGTTCTCATCTGTTGACGTTAATTAATGATATCCTCGATTTGTCTAAAATTGAAGCGCAAAAACTAGAACTTCATCCGACGGATTTTGACTTTTTAACCTTTCTCTGTGGCGTCTCGGAAATTTGCCGAGTTCGGGCTGAACAAAAAAATATTTCCTTTAGCTATCAAACCAGTCAACATTTGCCGCAAAATCTTCATACCGATGAAAAACGATTGCGTCAAGTTTTGATTAATTTGATTAGTAATGCGATTAAATTTACCGATGCAGGCAGTGTTAAATTTAGCGTTAAACTGATTGAAAATGGGGCGGCAACGGTTTGTGAAATTGAACAACCGGATCAATGTTTTACGCCGCCTCAATGTGCAACTCACAAAATTAGATTTTTAGTGGAAGATACAGGAATTGGCATTCCTCCCGAACAAATTGATAAGATTTTTATTCCGTTTGAACAAGTTGGCGATCGCTTTCGCAAAGCTGAAGGAACGGGATTAGGATTAGCGATTACCCAGAAAATTGTGGCAATGATGGGAAGTACGTTAAATGTGGAAAGTGTTGTAAACAAAGGCAGTAAATTTTGGGTTGATTTAGATTTACATGAAGCTTCACAATGGGTAGATGCGAGTTTAATGATGCCTGCAATTATTAGAGGGTACAAAGGGAAAAAATATAAAATTTTAGTCGTTGATGATCGTTGGGATAATCGTTCGATTCTGATTAATATGTTAGAACCTTTAGGTTTTCAACTGCTAGAAGCGACTCACGGTGAGGAAGGGATCGAAAAAGCCCTTCTCCATCAACCGGATCTGATTATTACTGATTTAGTCATGCCCCATATGGATGGCTTTGAAATGACTCGACAACTTCGCCAAATACCTCACTTTAAAAAAACAAATATTATTGCGACTTCTGCCAGTGTTTTTATCTTGGATCGCCAAAGAAGTCAAGAGTCAGGTTGTGATGCGTTTTTACCGAAACCCTTGCAGCTTGAAGATTTGCTAGAAACCTTACAAGTCTTGCTGAAAATCTCTTGGATTTATGAAGAAACTGAAGTTCAAAATGGCGTGAGTTATGCAGCAAAATATCACAACAGTGCCGACATGGTAGTGCCGCCTATCTCGGAATTGATCACGGTTAAAGAAGCATTAGAAATTGGGGATTTTGAAACGATTGAACAAGAAGCAGAACGAATTAAGGGGTTAGATGAAAGTTATGCTAATTTTGCGCTAAAAATGTTAGAAATGGCGCAGGAGTTTGATGAAGAAGCTATTATCAATTTAATTCTATTAAACTCAACTCATTAAAAAGGCTAAAATTATGATAGAAAATAGACAGCAAGAACTTATATTAATTGTTGACGACAATCCGACGAATATCAAAGTATTATCGGATTTTTTGAAAGACTTTGGCTTCAAAGTTTTAATCGCTAAAGATGGCGAAAGTTGCCTCAGTAAACTGGAAAAAATCATACCAGATTTGATACTATTAGATGTAATGATGCCGGGAGTTGATGGGTTTGAAACCTGTCGTCGTCTCAAAGCCTTAGAGGCAACTAAAGACATTCCCGTGATTTTTATGACGGCTTTAACAGATCCCGTTGATAAACTCAAAGGGTTTACTTTGGGCGCCGTTGACTACATTACAAAACCCCTACAACATGAAGAAGCGATCGCCCGAGTGAATGTTCACCTCAAATTACGCAGTTTAACCAAACAACTCGAACGACAAAATCACTTGTTAGAAGAAAAAAATCAGCTTTTACAAGAAGAAATTCGCTATCGAAAACTAGCAGAATCCGCCTTTAGATTATCTGAAGAAAAGTTTTCTAAAGCCTTTCGCTGTAGTCCCCATCCTTTGACGATTAGCACCCTCGCAGAAGGACGCTATATTGAAGTCAATGAAAGCTTTTGTCGCTTAACCGGCTATAGTTTTGATGAATTGATTGGAAAAACCGCAGATGAATTAGATTTTTGGGTGAACTCAGATGATCGACAACGAGTCGTTCAACAATTACAATCAGAAGGAACCATTCGCAATCAAGAATTTAATTATCGGACTAAATTAGGAACCATTAGAACCGTATTATTATCAGCCGAAATCTTTGAATATGACGGACAAGATTATCTCCTCGCAATTCCCAATGATATCACCGATCGCAAACAAGCCAAAGCCGTCGTCCAACGCGCCACTCAAGAATTAAAACGAATTACAACCATTGATGATTTAACCCAAATTGCCAACCGTCGGCGCTTTGAAGAATATTTGGGTCAACAATGGGGAAAACTCGGACGTGAACAAGCGCCATTATCCTTTATTTTATGCGATGTTGACTACTTTAAACATTATAATGATACCTACGGTTATGAAGCCGGAAATGACTGTTTGCAACTGATCGCTCAAACTCTTTTGCAAATTACTCGTACACCTGCGGATCTGGTTGCTCGTTATGGCGGTGAAGAATTTGCAGTGGTTCTTCCCCATACCAATTCCTTAGAAGCTTCACAGGTTGCTGAAGCCATTTGTTCATCTATTCAACAACTCAAAATTCCTCACAATCAATCCAATGTCAGTCAATTCGTTACTTTAAGTTTAGGAGTTTCTAGTGTGGTTCCGAGTTCAGAATCTTGTCCGGCGGAAGCCTTAATGACTGTAGCCATTAGAGCCTTATCTCAAGCCAAACAACGCGGACGAGACACCTATTACTTACACTCAGAACCTCAATCGGCTTGAGAGCCATTAAAATGCTGTACATTCAGGCGTGCATACTCAATTTTAATACAGCGATCCATCACAACAGTTAAGCCAGCATCAATCGCCGTTTGGGCGGCTTTTGCATCAATAACACCCAACTGTCCCCAAACCGTTTTCGCCTGAATTGCGATCGCTTCTGAGACAATTTCAGATAAAAATTCTGCCCGACGAAACACATTAACAATATCAATCCTTTCAGGTATCTCTTCTAAACTCGCATAACAACATTCACCCTCAATTTCTTTGACAGTTGGATTAACTGCATAAACCCGATAACCAACCCTTCGTAAAAATTGGGCAATTTGATAACTGGTTCGTGAGGGTTTATCAGAATGACCCACAACCGCAATGACTTTAGCATTTGTCAAAATATGAGCGATGACTTCATCCTCTAGATTTAAGTTTGCCATGAGACGGTGTGAATATTCAGAACTCATCATTAATTGATCTCCATCTATTGGCACTTTTAGCAAAACTAGATTATCTTAGGCAGTGGTAATGTTTACAATTCTTAATCTACAGTGTCAGATTCCGCCGATTTTCGTCCCCCTGTTTCTCGTTCTCGCTACGATGGTTGGTCTTTAGACGAACGCAACCCCGACTATATTAACGCTTTAATGCCATTGTGGGAATGGTTTTATCGCTATTATTTTCGAGTTCAAACAGACGGTTGGCACCATGTCCCATCTGAGGGGAAATTTCTGGTTGTCGGTTCACACAATGGCGGTTTAGCCTCACCCGATATGCATATGTGTTTGTATGACTGGTTTCGGCGTTTTGGGACTGATCGCTTGCTGTATGGCTTGATGCACCCAAATATGTGGAAAGCGGCACCGTCTGTTGCCAGTCAAGCGATGCAATGTGGTGCAATTATAGCCCATCCGAAAATGGCGATCGCAGCTTTTAAACGTAACGCCCCAGTCGTTGTTTATCCAGGGGGTGCAGAAGACGTTTTTCGTCCTCATTCCTTACGGGATAAAATTTATTTTGCGGGACGTAAAGGCTTTCTCAAACTGGCTTTACGAGAAGAAGTTCCGATTATTCCCCAGGGAAGACCCAGATAAATGGG
>NZ_LATL02000287.1 GCF_000972705.2 Limnoraphis robusta CS-951
GAATGTTAGGTAAACATACTTTAGACGCAGGGTTCGGTCAGTTCTTCAATATACTCGCTTGGGTATGCTGGAAAAGGGGGGTTTATTTTGGCAAGGTTGACTACAGATACACCAGTCAAATCTGTCCAAATTGTGGAGTGCATACAGGCAAAAAAAGCTTGTCTGAACGTACACATAAATGCCCCGAATGCCAGTACGAAATCAACCGTGATGTTGCAGCAGCAAAAGTGATTTGTAACCGAGGTGTCACTGCGGTTGGGCAGATCGTAGAAGAAATTGACTGTGTAGGCGTACTGTCGGGGGTTGGTAACAGCCTAGATAAGTGCCGCAAAAGCAGTAAACCCAAATAGCGATGTTTGGGAATCCCTCTCTATAATCTCTGATTTAGAGAGGGAGGATGTCAAGTCAAAATATGAGGATATAGCGTTTATATTATTAAATCAAAAGTGCAAGCGAGACGCTAGCTGGAGGGTATTCGGTTAATTGATTCACTTTATTTGTTAATGTCAACTTCCCCAAAAGGCTAATTTTTTTATGGCTGCTACCCTTGCTCTGATTGCTCACGATCGCAAAAAAGAAGAACTGGTTGAATTCATTTTACGATATCAAGGCATTTTTTCTCGTTATCACTTGATAGCCACGGCAACAACAGGACAACGAATTCAACAAGGAACAAACCTGACGGTTGAACCCCTGCTCTCCGGGCCACAAGGAGGAGATCTTCAAATTGCAGCACAAGTCGCTGAAGGAAAAATATTAGCCGTTATTTTCCTGATAGATCCGCTTTTTTCCCAACCCCATGAACCCGATATTCAAGCGTTACAACGCATTTGTGCGGTTCATAATGTTCCCCTTGCGATTAATAGTGCTACGGCTGAAGCTATTGTTGAAAAACTCCGTCAGTCACGAATTGCTCATCTAATATTTAACCCGGTTTCCGGAAGTGGAAATTCGACTCAAGAGTTAGCTTTAATTTGCAAATTACTTGAACCTCACCTGCACTTACAGGTTCATCAAACTACCCCAGAAGAAAGTGCTGAAGAACTGACTCTAAAAGCCATTGCAACTGAACCCGATCTGATTATTGCCAGTGGTGGTGATGGTACAATTTCGGCGGTAGCGGGAGTGTTAATTGGCACACAAATCCCCTTGGGTGTGATTCCGAGAGGAACCGCAAATGCCTTTGCAGTCGCTTTAGGAATTCCCGTCGCCTTGACTCCGATTAGAAGTGCTTGTCAAGTGATTATTAATGGAAATACTCGGGTTGTTGATGCGGCTTACTGCAACCAAAAACCGATGATTTTACTCGCCGGAATTGGCTATGAAGCCGAAACGATTGACAAAGCGACTCGAGAAATGAAAGAACAATGGGGGGCTTTAGCCTATTTAATTGCGGGTTGGCAACAACTGAATGAGCAAGAATTGTTTTTAACAGAAATTGAAGTTAATAACGAGGTTTATCAAATGAATTCAGCCGCGATTACGATTGCGAATGCTGCACCCCCGACTTCGGTGTTAGCCCAGGGAAAAGGAGAAGTTATTTTTGATGATCATCTCTTAGATGTTACGATTGCAACGGTTAATGTTAATCCCCAACAACTGGTTAATAATCCTAAATTACGAGCGGTTGCCACGATGATTAATATGCTGGGTTCGGCTTTAGTTAAAACAAATCCCGATCATCCTGATATTTATCATTTTAGAACTCAACGAATCAAGCTGACTGCAAATCCGCCTCAAAAAGTGGTTGTTGATGGGGAAGTTATCGGTACAACTCCTGTGGAAATTGAATGTATTCCAGATGGGTTAATGGTGTTTGTGCCTGGAAATAATATTGGTTAACGGCGATTCAAATTCAACTGAATAGCTAGAATTTGACAAGCGATCGCACCACTGCAACATTCGATTCCAAGCCCACCAACGATCCGGATCTTCAGCTTGAAGTTGAGAAGATTTACTGCTAATATAACCCACATGACCGCCATATTGGGTTAATCTCAAATCAATCGCTGAATTTTCGCGGCTAGCGGCTTGCAAATCGGGGATAATCGTCGGGTCAAATAAAGGATCATCCGCAGCATAAAGGATTAACGTGGGTTTCTGCAATTGAGGCAACAAAGCCAGCGCACTACTGGCGTTATAGTAGTCTTCAACCGATGAAAAACCCAGTCGTTCGATCACCAGTTCGTGATCAAATCCCCAAATACTATTCGCTCGTTTAATCGCTTCAGGATCAATCGCTTCAGGATGCGCTGTATAGATGCGTCTGGCTAACTTTTTCAGTTCAGAGGCGATCGCTCTTTCTAGATATTTTCCCCAGCGATGTTGTACCAAATAGGACAGAGAACGGCTAGAATCAAGACTCGGACAAATCACCGCTCCCCCAGCAAAGTCGGACTCGCTGAACTCCAGGTCATTTCCCCAGTCTGAAACCGTTTGAGCCGCTTTCACGCCCCACAGCGCCAACTGTCCACCCAGAGAATATCCCGTAAACCAAAACGGAGGCGGACAGCCTAAAGCTTTCGCATGGGCGGCGATGCGAACAAAATCTTCTCCCTCATACAGTCCATCTGAGGTTAGCGTCGGAGAAAGTTCTGCGGTTTTGCCATGCGCCCGCCAATCAAACAATACAACGCTGTAGCCTTGAGCGTAGGCTTTACGCCCCAACAGTCTGAGAAACCATTGATTATCTAAATCTCCGGTAATGCCGTAGGTTCCGACAATTGTACCGCGTGAATGTTCGGCAATGGCATATTTACCAAAAATCGGAACATTTTCCGCACCGATAAAAATTTGGTCTTGATAAGGAGGTTCTGGGTGAGGGGTTGTTTGTTCCCAAGTTTTCTTTGCTCTCAACGCCGCATAAACCGTCATGGTTAAGCCATTTTTCAGCAAAAAGGGAGGAGTATACACAAGTTGATCCATGATCGAGAGCAGAGAATAAGTGATTACCCTTAATTAGATTAACAATTTGTTGTTTTCAGGATCGGTTTGGCGTCCAGCTTTAATGATCGTATCCACAAGGCTATCAATTAACCGTTCGGAGTCCATCGGCATCAGTCGATGTCCGTGCAGCACTTTCTGAATGAGAACGAAGTGAACTAAAGCCCCGACAAAAATACGGGCGGTGGCTTCAGGATCGTTAATTTCCAGTTCTGAACAATCTCTAAAATACTGCGTTAGAATCACCGTTGAAGGTTGAATCAATTCCTGCACAAAGACTTCTGCCAAATCGGGTCGTTTGCCGGACTCCGCGATAATTAAACGGGCAAAACAAAGCTGTCCATCCTCATCAGCATTTTGTAAAATTCTCTCCGCGAGATCTCGGAGAACGCTTTCTGGTTCACCTTTGAGGGGTTTTGACCAAACCAGGCGAAATTTCTCGGAAGCAATGCGCTTGACAAGGGCGGTAAACAAGCCATCTTTATCGGAAAAATGACTGTAAAGGGTTTGTTTGGAGACTCCGGCTGATTTTGCTATTCTATCCATACTGGTGCAAGCATAGCCATGTGCCAAAAATTCGGGTATGGCACCTTCAAGGATTTGTTCGGCTTTTTCTGCATATCCGGGACGCAAATATTCGGAATTTATTATTTTAGGCATTGTTATCAATACTCCTGTTGTGTTGTGTCTATTATCTTCCTGGCTCCCTGTTAAAAAACAGCACCCAACTGTACAGTCTCAAGGTAACATTACTGACTGTTCACTGTTTCTTATCCCCTGACATAGAGGAGTACGGTTTTGTTCATCTGAAGTATCAGTCTGGAGATAATCATTTAACCACAGACAACCCGCACGAATTTGATAACCTAACTGAAAACCTTGCATATTCCACAAAATCGTTGTTCCATCTTCTCGAGCGATCGCCAAAAGTTTACCATCGGGATCGAAATAGACACTATTAAGAAACACATCTTGATCAAGGGTGTAAAAAGCCTCAATTTCCCTCTGAGCGGAACAGTTTCCATCTACAGGCCAAAGCTGTTGACGATCAAGCTGCCATAGTCGAACTTTTTTATCATCACTCGCACTCGCAATCAGAGTCCCATTAGGATGAAAATCAACACCGCGTACAATGGCTTGATGTTTCAAAGGACAAGATGCTCCCCGGCTGGGACTCCACAGGACAACCTGGCGATCAACTGCAATCGCTAATAGTCCTTCTTTGGGGGTATAACTAATCTCATTAATGGTTTGATTGGGGTAAGACAAAATCCTGCGCGACTCCCAACCTGCTTTTTGGGAACTCCACAATAGGATCGCAGATCCCGTAGAATCTGAAGTTGCCGTCGCCATCTGATTTCCGATCGCATTGAAACGAATACTCACAACCGGATCATCAAGCTTCAAAGTGTCAATTAAGCTGCCGTCGGGTTGCCAAAGCTTCACGGTGCGATCTTCACTTCCAGAAGCGATCATTCCAGTCGGACTAAACTCTACAGCATTCACGGGTTTCTGATGTCCGCTTAAGGTTTGAACCAACTCGCCTTTGAGGTTCCAGAGTTTAACGGTAGGTTGTTGTTGACTCACTGTCGCCAGGGTTTCTCCGTCTGGACTCAAACTTACCCAACGCACTTGTTTTTGATTGTTCAACACCAACGGTTCATCGGTTGAGTTTTTCAACGGTTCCGCACTGTCTGTCTTCCACAGTCTAACGGTTTGATCGTCGCTAGCGGTGGCAATGATTCCATTCTGACTCCAACTAATATCATTAACAGCGTGAGAATGTCCTTGCAAGATTTGATCGAGGGGATTTCTGTTGCGATCCCAGAGTTTTACGGTATTGTCTGCACTGGCGGAAGCGATCATCTGACTATCGGGACTAAAACTCACCGTCCAGACATCATTTTTGTGTCCGGTAAACGTTTGCAAAATCGCGCCATTTTTATTCCACAGTTTCACCGTGCTATCGCGACTACTACTGGCAATGGTCTGACCATCGGGGCTAAAACTCACGCCTAAAACATCACTGTTGTGTCCTTTGAGGGTTTCAACGGTATTGGTTTTTAGGTTCCACAGTCTAACGGTGCGATCGCCGCTTGCAGAAGCCAAAATCTGACCATTCGGGCTAAAACTGACTTCATAGACCCCAATGCAGTCTTCTGTCTGTCTGAGGGACTCACAATGCCCTCTGAGGGTTTTTAGGAAGGTGCCGTCTGGCTTCCAAAGTTTCACGGTTGGATCTGAATTCCCACCGGAAGCGAGGGTTTGACCGTCGGGGCTAAACTTTACATCTAAAACTCCACCTTGATGGGCGTTGAGGGTTTTAATCAGGGTTTCCTGTTCAACATCCCAAAGCTTGATCGTACTATCACCACTCCCGGAAGCCAAAACCCGACCATCGGGACTGAAACTAACACTCGTCACCACATCCTGATGACCTTTGAAGGTTTTTAACAGTTGTCCGTCTCGACTCCAGAGTTTGACTGTCCTATCGATACTGGCTGAGGCGATCTGATTTCCATCGGGACTAAAACTCACGCTAATCACGTTATCCTCATGGGAAACAGGTTGTGAATTGAGAGACGGATCGATCAGATCTTGAATAAATCTGCCATCTTTACCCCAGAGTTTGATCACTTTTTCGTTTCCGGCGGTAGCGATGATTTGACCATCGGGACTGTAGCTTGCGGCTAAAATACTGTCTTCTTGTTCGAGTCGATTGCGCTCGTGTAAACTATTATCAAATAACTTTCGCAGTCCTTTAGCAATCTCGTCTTTTTGTTCTTTGGACGCTTGGGTTTGTTGAATACTTTCACCAATCACCAAAGTCGCTCGTAAAATGCCAATTTGATCGTTTTGATCGCCTACAATTAAAGACTCTTGAGCCGCTTGAATGGCTTCAATTCTTGCTCGGGCTTCTTGTTTTCTTTGAGCCATTGCAAATAGACCAAATCCGGCAAAGACAAATCCGGCTAAAACCGCCATAATTCGTTCAAGTTGGCGGCTACGTTCTTCTGCTGTGCTACGACGTTCGGTTTCTTTGGCGAGGCGAGAATAGACATCTACATCTTCTTTGAGTGCTTTATTTTTTTGTTGCAGTTGCTCAAATTCTGCATCTCGATCTAAGCGATTTTTCTGACGAATAAAATCAGCCAGATAATCGTGAACCAGTTGATAAAATTCTGCCCCATCTATGATTTCTCGGGAGACTAAGCCAGATTTTGCCAGAATATACAGAATTAAATCCAGTTGATATTCTACGGCTTCTTTTCCGAGTTTTCCTTTGAATTCTTCTGTTAATTCTGAACGGGTTTTTAGCGGCCGAGTGTTGTTTTCATCGGTGAGTAAAAACAGGATTAAATTCGCGGTTTGTTGATGTTCTGGGCCACAATCTTGAATGACTTCTTCGAGAAAGCGCTCGACTAATTTTTGATGGGGGCCTTGACGTTTATAGTCGGCTAAAGTAGTAATATCTTCGGCTTGAAGTTGGGCGCCGACGACTTGTAATTCTATCGGACGAACTTCTCCTAATTCCCGCGAGAGGTCATTAACTAAGGCTTGAATTAGGGCATCTTCTAGGAAAAAATGGGAGCGATCTGTTAAACTTTTGATGACGTTGTAAGCTTCTGTCGGGGTCAAGTTGCCCAAATAAAATAGAATGTCTTTATTTAAAATATCGTTGTTAACAATTTCAAAATCAATTAATCGGGTTCCTTCTAATAAATGATGTAAGTAGTCCTCTCGAACGGAGATCATCACTTTTACATAGGGTAAATTGAGACAATCTCTTAAGACTTCAAAAAAAAGGCGGCGAGTGCTGAGTCTTCTATGGGCGAAGAAAAATTCTTCAAAGTGATCAAAAATTAAGATCGTGATTTGATTATTGTTCGCGTTTTCTTTTAATTTGAGTAAAATATTTTCAATCGCTTCTTGATGGGTTTGTTCTGTCTGGCGGGTTGATTTTTCTGCTTCTTCACGGTTTTCTATCGTTTCCTCTTCTTCTAAAAAGGCTTGAGTTCGATCAGCGTATAATTTATTTTCAAGTTCTTTTGCATAGGAGTTGTAAGTTCTCAGCAAGATCGGAACAATTTGACGGGCTTCCACACTCAAATCTTGCAAAGCCGGAACTAAACCCGCTCGAATAATCGAACTTTTACCGACTCCAGACTGACCATAAATCACCGTTAATTTGTGTTGAGTGCTTCCGATGCGTTGGAGTAAACGATTAATTGCTTCTTCACGACCAGAGGCTTTGATTTCATCGGTAACAGTGGCTTCAGTTGACACCGTTCCTAACATCGGATCAACCGCTTGTTCTCGGGGTTCGAGTCGTCCGGCGCCAATAAAAGCCGTATAGCCAAATGCACTCGATTTTGTACGATGTTCTTTTTTAATATCAAAGGCTTCTCGATATTGACCGAGTTCAAAATAGAGTCGGCGCAACATTCCTAAGATTTGCAGATAAAATCTAGGATTGTATTTAGGAGCGGTTTCTTTGTAGGCAATTTCTAACTTTTCTATGGCCTCCCAAGGTTGGCTTAACTGTTCTAAGGCTTGAGCCAGTATCCAGTAATATAAACCTTGATTTTTATTGGTGAGCGGATCATCAATAATTTCCTGGGGATTTTGATTCAGTATTTCTAAGGCTATTGAGGCGAATTCTTTGGTATTTTGCCAGTCAGATTTATGCCGATAATATTCCGCAAAAAAGCCGTAATCTTGAGCGAGTTGTAGCGGTTGAGAGTTTTGCTGTTGATGTAATTTTCTGGATTTTTGAGCGAGTTTAAACAAAGCGTCCCAATCTTCCAGTTCCCGCAGAATTTCACCCAGTTGATTAATAAACTTTGCGACTAAATCGGGTCGTTTTGCCGCTTCAAAATAGTCTAAACATTGCTCAAAATACATTCGGGCTTCTAGCCATTCTTTGTGACTACTGTGCCTGAGATGTTGTTCGGCTTGGTAAGCTGAACATAACCCTAGATGATACAAAATAATACCCTGCCAAATGAGCGGATTTACGGCAGGGGAAGAATGAACCAATGGATATTCAGCCTCAAAATTCGATGAACGAGATGAGAGTTTTGTACTCTCTTGTTGCCAAAAGTTCCAACTGAGGTTATAGTTTTCTAGCGCTTC
This sequence comes from Limnoraphis robusta CS-951, assembly GCF_000972705.2. The sequence goes on from NZ_LATL02000287.1 coordinate 8,080, forward strand.
TGAGATGTTTTGATGAGCGTAGTAATGTCGAGCCAGAACGAACCTTAGACTAGCCGTTAAAGCGGGTGTTAAAGTAATTTTTCGGTTTGTTAAATCTTGATAAGCTAGTTGCAGTTCCGAGGCGCAATGTTCACCCAAAATTTTGCTATTGGAAACAAATGAACACCCCCCGAGTTCTAAAATGGTGGTGAAGAGTTGCTGAGATTTGCTCGAAAGAAAGTGAATTAATTCGCTAGAACTTTGTTGAAAAACATAAGTCGTCGCGTAGCCAGTAAAATCCGGCGCTCGTCGATTTAACTTTTTCCACAGTTGATCATTAATCCACAGCAATACCGGAAAGGGAAAGTTTAAAAAGGCTTCTCTCGCTAAGTTAGTCGCCGCTAAGACTTCATCTAGCGTTTCCACCCTCTCTAAACCAAACACCATGACAACAGCAGGATGTTCTTCTGAGAGTTCTGTTTCTAGGGTACGATAGAGGTTATCAATAGAAGCACTCAGATGAATTTCTCGAATGGGTAAAGCTGATTTTTTGTGGAGTTGCTTAACAATTGTTTTCCGCAGACTAATATAGTTACAGCGAACCAACACCAATGAGAATTCTCCCTCTGACAGTTGTAAGGTTCGAGAGAGAGTATCAAGCTGGCTTTGATTGTGGGTTACTGTATCATCTTGGGGATATACATTCATTGGGCTGGTCAATTTTTTCTCCGATACGCCTAGATTAGCTTGATCTCAGATTGATGAATATAAAAATATACTTTAGGATAGCACTGCTTTATAGAGACTCGGAAAAGCCATAAAATATCTTTACTTGTTTGCATCGGGAACTTTTTAGGCGATCGCATCGTCTACTCCGCTATTACCCATACCATATATCACATATGTTAAAGTATAGGGGATGAAAGTAGTCAGATCGGACAAAATCATAGCAGTCTGTGGTCAATTCTTCAATCTCGGGAAAATGCTTTCAGTCGAATCAGATCCAATGAAAGCCTACCCAATGAAAGCCAATCGATCGAACAATAAACTCCTCACACGATGAGTTTTTGCTGTTTTTAGCATTTCCCGTAGAGTTTACAGGGTGTACGATCATAAAGAATCTCAGGGGAGAGTAACTTCTCATCCTCAAAAGAAGTAGAATCTTGGATCTCCATTTGCAAAACGCCATCCGGTTGGGAGATCGGCGGTTTGATTTTCCCGCTATCTGCCAAGCTAGAATTTCCACTGAGCATCAGTAGCATTGGAAGTGCTATCATTAGATCTAACCTTTTGGGTGTCATCGGAACCATTTTGCTCACCTCGTTTGTTATTTGAATTTAGGGTTCATCAGGGTTTGATTGTTCTGCGTTCTTCTCTACTTTATTCTTCTCAATCTCCCAACTTTAGCCGGAATTTTAGGGAGATTATCCCCCTGTATCCGTTGTTTGTCAGCGTTTTAGCGATTGACGGATTGAGTTGTGATGTTTGCAAGTCAATCCCTTCTCACCTGTTTAAGAAGTGACGAGTGACAAGCCAAGAAACGGGAAACCCACTCTGATCAAGCTGTTAACAGATCATCAATTTAAAGAGTAGGTTCTTCTTCAGCTTGAGGGAACGAGAGGGAAAAAAAATCATCCGTAGGGATGAAAGCCTCAAGACAACTTTTCACGAAAATATACTGACAGATAGAACAGGATTATTGTTCCAATCATCTAGTCGGAAAATAGGGCTTGAGACGGCACAAAATTCGGGTTAAGTCGAGAACAGCAAAGGATCAGTTTTGGGAATATAGCAGAAGTCAGGAGACACCGAGACAGGAGACAGAATTGAAACCTTTATCATAAAAGGATTTGACAGAAAAACACTGTCCTAATCAAAGGCTTCGACTGCTATATAACCCAATGGTTTAACTGTTCGTTGCTATAGAGAAGGTCTACTTCATCAATCTACAACGGTATTGACACCAAAATCCGGAACATTTATCACCTTTACTTAATTTAGGGTGTGGGGTGTTCCAAAAACCCGATTTCTCCAAGAAACCGGGTTTCTCTGTATACTTTAGGTAATAACAGTGGGTTCTGTACGACCTGTTATCGACTTAATTTGAGCAATTTCATCGGCAATTGAAATGAAATCCCCTAACGCTACTTGTGGATCTAAACCCTGTTTACTGGCATCGGGTTCATAACTTTCTAAATAAAGTCGTAATGTTGCCCCTTTTGTTCCAGTGCCAGACAGTCGAAAAACAATCCGAGAACCATCAGTAAACCCAATGCGAACCCCTTGTTTATCAGAAACACTATTATCAACCGGATCGGTATAACTAAAGTCGTCCGCGTATTCCACTTCATAACGCCCGAATGTTTTGCCTTTCATCGTCGCTAAACTCGAACGCAAACGAGTAATTAACTCATTGGCTTTATCGCTTTCGACTTCTTCGTAGTCATGGCGAGAATAGTAATTTCGCCCGTAAGTTTTCCAGTGTTCTTTGACAATATTCTCAACGGATTCTCCCCGAACTGCCAGAACATTCAACCAAAACAAAACCGCCCACAAACCATCTTTTTCGCGGATATGATTTGAACCTGTTCCGAAGCTTTCCTCACCGCAAAGCGTGGCTTTTCCAGCATCTAATAAATTACCGAAAAACTTCCAACCTGTGGGCGTTTCATAGCATTCAATTCCCAATTTAGCCGCCACTCTATCTGGTGCTTGAGATGTTGGCATCGAACGGGCAACCCCCGCCAAACCGTTTTGATAACCGGGGACTAAATGAGCATTAGCTGTTAAGACTGCCAAACTATCGCTAGGAGTGACAAAAAAGTTACGACCTAAAATCATATTGCGATCGCCATCGCCATCAGAAGCCGCTCCGAAATCTGGTGCATTTTCACCAAACAAAACTTCAACTAAATCGTGAGCATAAACTAAGTTCGGATCGGGATGTCCGCCGCCAAAATCTTCTAAAGGAACGCCATTTTGTACCGTTCCTTTTGGCGCACCTAAACAGTCTTCAAAAATCGCTTTAGCATAAGGCCCGGTAACAGCATGGAGCGAGTCCATACACATTCTAAAATTGCCGGAAGTTAGCATTTGGCGAATTTTGTCAAAATCAAATAAAGACTCCATTAATTCTCTGTAAGGCGCAACAGAATCAATCACCTCAACTGCCATTGTTCCGAGTTTAAAACTCCCCGGACTTTCTAAGTTGATATCAGCCGCTTCTAAAAGTTTGTAGGAGTCAATAACTTTAGTCCGTTGATAAATTGCCTCGGTGACTTTTTCCGGTGCCGGCCCGCCATTGCTGGTATTAAATTTAACGCCAAAATCTCCATTGGGGCCACCCGGGTTGTGACTCGCCGAGAGAATAATCCCCCCCAAGGCGTTATGTTTACGAATAATACAAGATGCAGCCGGAGTTGAGAGGATACCGCCACAGCCCACTAATACCTGCCCAATACCGTTAGCGGCCGCCATTTTGAGGATAATTTGAATGGCTTGACGGTTGTAGTAGCGACCATCTCCCCCAACCACAAGTGTTTGACCCTCAAGGCTTTCTTGGGTGTCGAAGATAGATTGAATAAAGTTTTCTAGATAATGAGGTTTTTGAAAATCAGGAACCGATTTGCGTAGCCCAGAGGTTCCAGGCTTTTGATCCGAAAAGGGCTGAGTTGAGACCATGCTTATATTCATACCAATCTTACAGCAGGAACTTCTGCCCACATTGTATCGGGAATGATCCCCTTTATTTCAAGTTTTCTATCTGGGGAGTGATCGGCAACAGGCGCCTGTTTTTTCCCGACACCCCATCTCCTTTAAGTTTGAAGACTTTCGAGGCTCGATTTTTGTCTAAATCCCACTAAGTTAAACAAAGCTTTGGTATGATGTAACATTTAAGATGTCTGTTGACTGACTCACTTGATAATATTTTTGTTAATTTTGTCCTTTATCAAATTTATCTAAAACATATGCACTATCAAACTTTTGCATCATTTGATCCTCTTGAAGCAAACACTAAAGCTGATACAGAAGTTCAACTAAAAGCTCGTAAAAATGCGATAAAAGGTATTTTAACATCCTATGTTGGTTGGTATGATCCATTTTCTGAAACGATTCAAAATGCTATGGATGCTGTAGAAAAACGCCTCGATAACAATGAGTTATTTTATACTCCAAAAATTTGGATAACAATTAATTTAAAAGACAATGTACTGATGGTAACAGATAATGGAATCGGCTTGGATGAAGAAAAATTCAAATTATTTCTTACACCTTTCTTTTCTTTCAAATCTCCAAAACATCGCGGACATAAAGGCGTAGGAGCAACTTACCTAGCATATGGATTTAATTATATACAACTATGTACCAAAACTTCTAGTTTTACTGCTGTAGGGAAAATGGAAAATGCAAGAGATTGGGTAGATGATGATGATGTTTCTTTATCCAGACCCCAAGTAATCCAGGATAAAGAAGGAGCATTAGATAATTATTTTAATAAAGAAATTTTAGAGACTGATGAAACAGGTGTTTCTATTTGTATAAAATTTGATAAAAAGACCTTAACTTGGAAGGGAATGACAGAAGCTAGTGCATGGTTGAAAGTTTTACGACTGAAAACAGGGCTAGGAGCAATTAACCCGACTGAAAACTTAGAGGTTTTTCTGAATGTAATTGATAAAAATGACAGATTAACTCAAGAATCAATCAAGAGTCCTACTTATCTTTTTATCGAGAAAACCTCGCCACAATCAAAATCTATTTGCTATAAAGATGTACAAGAGAAACGAGAAGAGTTAGCAAGGAAACATAAAGATACTACTGAATTACCTAAATCATTTCGGAATAAGTTAGTAATCTATGGTGCATGGGATTTTGATTCTTCTAATTCTCATGCCGATCTCAAACTGAAACTTGATCAAGAAGAAAAAGAGTTATTAGATAAACATACTCCATATGTTTATTGTGCATATGTTTGGTCAGTCAATTATTGGAACAATTTTCATAAAGAATTAAATTATAGAGTAGGTGACAAAGTTTTATCTGGAGGTATTCAATTAGCCGCTAATAATATGCCACAAGGAGAAACCGTCTCAATTCCACTGGGACAAAATATTAGTCGTCAAAATAACGCTTTTGTTTTAATACATTTTGAGAATTATACTCCTGATTTGGGTAGAAAAAATTATGAAAAACAATTGATAGAGATATCGCAAAAAATTGCTTCACGATTAGTAGATATTTTATTTAAGTACCATATATGCTTAAAGCCTACTGGTACTGGAAAAATTAAAGAGTCACTACTTCAAGAAAAACAAATTAGTGATTGGAAAAAAGAGATGGAAAAACACGAAAAGCAAAATCCTTTAAATTTGATCAATGAAAACTTTTTTATTCCAACGAAAAAAATTTCCATTACCTCGATACCTTCTCGAGAGCAGGATGTAATTGCGTTATTTAATCAAATGATTGCAGGAGGAGTCATTCGTGGAATTCAAATTATGGCAACTAATGAACGTTTTAATTATGATGGACTTTATAGAATCATTCTTGATAACAATGATCTTCATATCTATGATAAAGAAAAAAATCCTTTGGGAATTCAAGAGGAAACCTTAGACGCTTATAATGATGATGATTTATTACCCTTTACATCAGAACCAAAAGTTTTAGAATATAAATATTCACTAGATGGTTTAGTTGAAGATATAGGTACGGGAACAAAAAAATCAAAAGATATTAATTTAGTTGTAGTTTGGGAAACTGGGGAAGAATGGAGAAAAAATTATCGAATTACAACAACCCTGCATGATGATTACCTAAATGATCGTCATTATCATGGTGTAACTCATAAAATGTCTAATTTTGATACATCTGGAGATCTTATGGACATAATTGTTTTAGAAGAATTAATTGAATATCTTAATGATCCTCAATCTACCCAGGAGAAACAGTTAAAAAAATACGAAGATTATGAAGACTAAATAATAAATTTTTTGAAGACGATTTTGAGTGGCAACTTTCCACCTTAGTCCAGCCGAAAGTGACGCGCTCCATTAAGAATGAGTCTCACAGTGCTAGGAGTCGCAATGCGATAGGTTTGCTACATAACATTAAACTATGGTTTTTTCCTGAATAATCTAACTGAATTTATTGTTTCATTTGACGTCTTAATTGTTCTAATTCGTCTTCGGTTTCCCAACGTCTAAATTCTTGTTCTAACGGGTCTGCTGCGGCGCTAAAACTGTTATAATTAGGAGTCTGAGCCCATGCTTTTGTTTCCCATTGTTGTTGCTGTTGAGTGGCTTTGGCTTGGGTGCGTGCTTTAACGGCTTCTGCGGCTTTAACGCTCACTTCTTGGCGACGCAGTTTAATTTGCTGATAAAGTTCTTTCGACTGTTCGATGCGCTGTTTAACGCCTTGCATTTGTCCCCAACGTTGGTTTCCCTGACGTAATAATACCGCTTCTCGTTCTCTAGCGGGTTGGGCGAGATCTTCTCGGTTAGCGGCTTCAGCTTTGGCGATGCGTTCATGCCAACGTTGAATATCTTGAGCAATGGTGAGAATTTGGTCTTGTAAACTTTTTTCCTGACGTTGAAGATCGGCAATTAAACGTAATGTATCTTCTTGTTGTTCGCGAAGTTGTTCTTCTAAAGCTTGCAATTCTAGATGAGGATTAGACCGTAAAAATTCTTCTAATCTTGTTTCTAAAAAGCGACTAAAATCATCAAATAAACCCATAACTTTAATTTGAATTTCTACTTTTAAATATAGCGCTAATGTTGGGTTTCGTTCCTCAACTAACCTACTATTTTAGCCCTAATGTTGGGTTTCGTTCCTCAACCCAACCTACAGTTGTGATACCGTATTCGATAGCGTAGGTTGGGTTAAACGTGACTTGCAACCCAACAAAGCCTTGCCTATTTTGGATTTCGTTCCTCAACTAACCTACTATTTTAGCCCTAATGTTGGGTTTCGTTCCTCAACCCAACCTACAGTTGTGATACCGTATTCGATAGCGTAGGTTGGGTTAAACGTGACTTGCAACCCAACAAAGCCTTGCCTCTTTTGGATTTCGTTCCTCAACTAACCTACTATTTTAGCCCTAATGTTGGGTTTCGTTCCTCAACCCAACCTACAGTTGTGATACCG